>CAZOSA010000220.1:0-3945 GCA_964582155.1 uncultured Enterobacteriaceae bacterium
CAGGTCTTAGCGCTCGAAGCCGTAGAGCCGCACCGGGTTGTCGACCAGCACCTGCTTGCGCACGGCCACGTCGGGAACCCAATCGCCGAGCAGATCGCACAACTCGCCGTCGTTTGGCATCGGGATCGCCCAGTTCAGCATCACGTGCGGCCAGTCCGTTCCCCAGATCACGCGTGCCGGATTCGCCTCGAGCAGCGCGTGCGCGAACGCCTTGATGTCCGTGTGCGGCAGCGGCTGCGCCGAGATCCGGTACGGCGCGGTCAGCTTGACCCAGGCCTTCCCGCTGCGCATCAGCCGCAATAACGCCTGGAAGCCGGGCGCTGCGGCGCCCTTGTCCGAGCGCACGTAGCCCATGTGGCCGAACACGACGTCCACCGGGAATTCGCCCAACGCCTGGTCCAGGTCCGGGAATTCGTCGACGTGCAGCAGGAATTCCATATGCCAGCCGAATTCCCGGATGCGCCGCGCCACGCGCTCGAGCGTCGCCAGCGGCAGCACGCCCTTATTCTCGCCGACATCGACGATATTCACGCGCACGCCGCGCACGCCGGCGTGATGCAGATGGCGCAGCTCGCCGTCGCTGACGTCCCCGGCGAGCACTGCCACGCCGCGCAAGTTCGGGCCGGCACTCTTCATCGCCTCCAGCATCACGGTGTTGTCGGTGCCGTAGATGCTGGGCTGCACCAGCACCGCGCGCTCGACACCGAGCGTCGCGAGCACGTGCCGATACTCGGGCAGCAGCGCATCGGGCGGCGTATAAAGGCGCTTCGCGAAATATGCATGGCGCGCCTTGGGGCCGCAGATGTGGGCGTGGCAATCGCAGGCGTGCGGCGGCAGCGTGATCCGCGGCCGGCGCGGACTTGAGTCCGGCGGTACGACATTCGGGGCCTCAGTCGCGGCTGGTCGAGCGCTGGTCATGCGGCAACGCGTGAAGGGCGATTTCCCAGTATATCTTCAGTCAACGGACCAAGCGCGCGATTCCATTGACACTGCGCCGGCTCGCAGAGCAGAATCCGCGGGCGCGACCGGAGTGAGCCGCGATGCCCTCGCCGGCGCCGTATCCACAATCCCACCATCCACAACCCAGAGGGTAGCCCTCATGAAGCGCTTCTCGCTCCTCGCCGTCACGCTGATTTTCACGGCATGCCTCAGCGCGCCCGCCCTCGCCCAAGCGCCGGTCAACTGGACGCTGGGCGATGTCGACTCGGCCTCGCACTGGGGCCCGAAGAGCGGGGAGAAATTCTCCCAGGCGCTGGCCAAGGCGACCAACGGCAAGCTGAAGCTCACCGTGTACCCGACAGAGTCGCTGTACAAGGGCAAAGACTCGCTCGACGCGGTCGCCAAGAACCTCGCCCAGATCTACCGCGTCGCCGGTGTGCACGTGGCCGGCGAGCTGCAGATCCTCGAGCTGATGGATCTGCCCCTGTTCGTGCCCTGGGACTACGCGTTCCGCGTCCAGCTCTGGGACGCGCTCACGCCGATGTATCGCGATCTGCTGAAGAAGCGCTACGCAATCCACCTGGGCGGGATCCTGCAGGCCGAGCCGCGCATGATCTACCTCAGGGAGCCGTTCAAGGGCCTGGCTGGCCTGAAGGGCAGGAAGATCCGCACCGCCGGTCCGGTCGAGACGGCGTTCTCGCGCGCGATCGGCATCGTTCCGGTGACCGTTCCGCCCTCGGAGATCTACACCGGCCTGCAGCAGGGCCTGCTCGACGGCAACTGGGTGGCGGATGCGCCGCATTTCTTCAACAAGGGCTACGAGGTCACGAAGTACATCTACGACGTCGGCAGCGCGGGCGCGGGCTTCTTCGTGCTGGTCAACGACAAGGCGCTCGAGGCGCTGCCGGCCGACGCGCGCAAGGCCCTGATGAGCGCGCTGCCGACCTATCTGGCCGACCTGCGCGAGGGCACGCACGGCGGCGCAGTCCACGGCCGGGAGTGGCTCGTCAAGGAGGGCATGACGGTGGTGCCGGTTTCGGCTGCCGACCGCGCGACGATGCAGCGCGTCGCCAACCAGATCCGCGAGACCTGGCAAAAGCGGCTCGATCCCGAAGCGCACCGGATCTTCGAGCAAGCCAGGAAAATGATCGACGGCTACAACGCGCGCAAGAAATCCTAGGCGGGGCGGCGCGGGGCTGATCGGCGCCCGGGGCCTTCTTTCCCGTGCGAAAACTGCTGGACCGTGGCGTCGCCGCGGCGGCCACCCTGCTGGCCGCGGCCGGCGTGTTGTGCGTGATGGCGCTGATGCTGCTCGTCACCAGCGATGTCGTCGCCCGATACGGCTTCAATAGTCCCAGCAACTGGGCCGACGAGGGCGCTTCCTTCCTGCTGATCGCCATCGTCTTCCTCGGCCTGGCGCAGAACCTGCGCCAGGGCAGCCACATCCGGATCGATGTGTTCACCGGGCAGCTTCCCACGCGCGCCAAGGCCGTCCTTGAGCTGATCGCCTACGGGGTCGGAGTTCTATTTTCGGTGGTGCTCGTCCTGGGCACCTGGACGCGCTTCGAGAATTTCTGGAGCCGCAACATCACCGGCGACTCGCCGCTGATGACGCCCCTGTGGATGCCGATGGTGCCCGTCGTGGCGGGGGCCGTCGTGTTCGGCCTGGTCATGATTGCAGGCCTCGTCGCCCAACTGCACGCGCTCTTCGCCAGGCGTGCATCACAGGACGAGACCTGAGTTGCCGCCCACTTTCCTCACAGCGCTGCTCACCGTCGTACTCCTCGCCGCCGGGATCTGGGTGGGCGTAGCGCTCGGGCTCTCGGGCTTCGTCGGACTCGCGCTGGTGCTCGACTGGAGCCGGGCCGTGGACATCGTCGGCAAGGTGCTATGGGAGCAGAACACGAGTTTCGTCCTGGTGGCGATCCCGATGTTCATCCTGATGGGGGAGGTGCTGTTCGAAACCGGGGTGATGGGGCCTGTCTACCTGCGCGCGGCGCGCATCGTTTCCGGGGTTCCGGGCGGGCTGTTGCAGGCCAACATCGCCGCATGCGCGCTGTTCGCGGCGTGTTCCGGCTCCAGCGTGGCCTCCGCCGCAACCATCGGCTCGGTGGGCTACCCGGAGATCGCCAAGCGCGGCTACAGCAAGCCGATCGCGCTCGGCTCCATCGCTGCCGGCGGCACGCTCGGCATCCTGATCCCGCCCAGCATCATCTTCATCGTGTACGGCAGCCTCGCCGAAGTATCGGTGGGCAGGCTGTTCCTCGCCGGGCTGGTTCCGGGACTGGTCCTGGCGGCGCTGTACTCCGCCTACATCGCGGTGCGCTGCGTGCTGGACGCGTCGCTCGCTCCGCGTGAGCAAGGCGTCTCGCTCATGTCCCGCCTGTCGGCCCTCGGGGGCCTCTGGCAGATGGCGTTGCTCGTGGTCGTCGTGCTCGGCGGGATCTATGCCGGCATCGCCAGCCCCACCGAGGTGGCGGCGCTTGGCTCGACGCTGGCGGTCCTGATCGCGCTTGTTTCCGGGCGCTTCAGCTTCGCTGCGCTCTGGCGCGCCGGGCTCTCCACCGTGCGCCAGACAAGCATGATCCTGTTCGTGATCTTCACCGCGAAAATCCTCTCGGTGACGCTGATCTACTTCCAGGCGCCCGCGGCTATCGTGCAGTGGATTGGCGCCGCCGGAGTCTCGGCCGCGGGCATCTTTGTCGGTGTGATCGCGATCTACCTCGTGCTCGGAATGTTCGTCGACGGGATCGCGATGATGGTGATTACCGTGCCGTTCATCGTCCCAATCATGCACACGGCCGGAATGGACCTGGTCTGGATGGGCGTGGTGATCTGCGTGCTGATCGAGATCGGCCTGCTCACCCCGCCCGTGGGCCTGAACCTCTTCGTGCTTCAGGGGGTGACGAAGGAGCGCATGAGCGACGTCATCCGGGGCTCGATGCCGTTCGTCGCGCTCCAGCTGGCGATCATCGCGCTGTTGTACTGGCTGCCCGGCCTGGCGCT
>CAZOSA010000221.1:0-3928 GCA_964582155.1 uncultured Enterobacteriaceae bacterium
GAGCGGCGAGTGCATCGCCGCGATGTCGCGCGAGCGCTTCAGGTGCCGCGCGCGGTGCAGGTTCTCGCTGTTGAGCAGCGTGAGGAACTCCGGGTGCTTCAGGTAGTAGTTCCAGGTGAATTCCACCATCCGGCGCATCCCCTGCACCGGGTCGAGGTCGAGGAGGTGCAGTCCCAGCTCCGCCCTGCGGATGTGCGCGTAGCGCGCCTCCAGCACGGCGAGGAACAGGTCCTCCTTGTTGCCGTAGTAGTAGTACAGCATGCGCTTGTTGGCGCCGGCGCGCGCCGCGATGCGGTCCACGCGCGCCCCGCCCAGGCCGTAGCGCGCGAATTCGGCCACCGCCGCCTTGAGGATGCGGTGCTGGTTGCGCGCCGGGTTCCTGCGGTTCATTCCATCCCCAGCAGCTTGTAGATGCGCCGCGTGTACTCGCCGAAGCGCTCCTGCGTCTTCATGTCGAGCGTCCTCGGGCGCGGCAGGTCGATGGCGAAGTTGTCGGCCATCTTCGCCGGGCCGGCGCTGAGCACCACCACGCGCGTGCCGAGGAACACCGCCTCCGAGATGCCGTGCGTGACGAAGACGATGGTCTTTTTCGCCTCCTGCCAGATGCGCAGCAGCTCCAGGTTCATCTTCTCGCGCGTCATCGCATCGAGCGCGCCGAAAGGCTCGTCCATCAGCACCAGCTTCGGGTCGTGCACCAGCGCGCGCGCGATCGCCGCGCGCTGCTGCATGCCGCCGGAGAGCTCATAGGGGTACTTGTCCTCGTAGCCGGTGAGACCCACCAGCGCGAGCAGGCCTTTGGCGCGCTCGCGCGCCTCGATCATCGGCAGGCCCAGGATCTCGGCGGGCAGCAGCACGTTCTCGAGGATCCGCCGCCATTTGAGCAGCAGCGGCGCCTGGAACACCATGCCCACGTCGCGCGACGGGTCGAAGGAGTGCTCGGCGGAGCCGATCCTCACTTCGCCCTCGTCGTGCGGGTGCAGGCCGGCGAGGATCTTGAGCAGCGTCGACTTGCCGCAGCCTGAGGGGCCGACCAGCGACACCAGCTCCCCGGGCATCACGTCGAAGGTCGCGTCCGAGATGGCGAGGTGCTCCTGCTTGCCGCGGCGGTAAACCTTGGTCACGCCGCGCAGGTGGATGAAAGGTTCCATCAGTCGAGCCTCGCGTCCTTCACCACCAGCCAGCGCTCGAGCGCCAGCACCATGCCGTAGAGCAGCATGCCGATGAGCGTGATCAGCAGCACGGCCATGAACATCGCCGGCGTATCGAGCGTCACCTGCACCTGCAGCATGAGGTAGCCCAGGCCCTTGTCCGAGCCGAGGAACTCGCCGACGACGGCGCCCGCCACGGCGAGGATCGCCGCCACCTTCATGCCGGCGAAGATGTAGGGCAGCGCGCCGGGCAGCTGCACCTTGGAGAACAGCTGCCAGCGCGAGCCCTTCAGGGACCTCACCAGGTCGAGCAGCTCCGGTTCGGTCTCGCGCAGGCCGCGCGCCGTGGTGAGCAGGATCGGGAACACGCAGATGGAGAACGCCATGATGCTGTTGGGAAGGATGCCGTACTTGAACCAGACGATGATCAGCGGGCCGAGGGCCACCTTGGGAATCATGTTGAGCGACACCAGCAGCGGCATGAAGAAGGATTCCAGCGTCTTCGACCAGGTGAACGCGAGCGCCAGTCCCACGCCGACCACCAGCGCGAGAAAGTAGCCGGCGAAGATCTCGGTGCCCGTGACGGCGATGTTGGTCCACCAGCCGTAGTCCGGTTGCAGCAACGCATCCAGCGTCGCCCCCGGCGAAGGCATGACGAACTGCGGCACGTCGCCCAGCTTCACGAACAGGTACCAGGCGAAGACCAGCGCGACGTGCGCCAGCACGGCGAGCGCATAGCGTTGCAGGTTCTCGTTCATGTGATCCTCATGCACATCGCTTGATCGAAGGACAGCGCGGGGTGCGCGAAGTCGTTGCCGTTTGCCACGTAGTGCAGCGCGCAGGCGCGGCGCCAGCGCGCAGAATGGTTCGGCCCGGACTGGTGCAGCACGCCGCCGTGGTGGAACGATACCCCACCCGCGGGCACGGGCGCTGCCGTCATCGGCATGCGCGCCGCGTCCGCGGCCGCGACCTGCAGGTTGAAGGGCTCCTCGGGCGGCGCGAAGTGCGCGAGCAGCGGCGCGCGGTGCGTGCCCTCGCCGAAATGCATGCAGCCGTTCTCGACCGTGGCGTCGTCGAAGGCGATCCAGGCGGTGATCAGCGCTTGCGGGTCGCGCGGGCCGAAATAGAAGTTGTCCTGGTGCGGCGGCTTGGGGCCGCCGCCCTCGGGCGCCTTGAAGAAGATCTGGCTGAAGCAGACCGACACGCCGCGGCCGATGGCCTGCTCCACCAGGGCCACCAGCCGGGGATCGTGCGCCAGCGCCCTGACGGAGGCGCGGTGATGGTGCGGGTTGTCGAGCTTGCGCAGCACCTCCCGCGCCTTGACGCCGCCGTCCACGTACCAGCGGCGCTGCGCGGGCGCGAGGTGCGCGAGAAACTCCTCGCCCCAGCGCTCGATGTCCGCGATCACCGCGTCCATCTCGGCCGGCGTGAACACGCCCGGCACCGTGACGTGGCCCTGGTCGCGGTAGGCAGCGAGGTTCACGCCAGCCAGCGCCCCAGGTTGGCGCGCACGAAGGCGTCGTCGGCAAGGTCCGCATGCTCGCGGCACACCCGGTCGATCTCCTGCGCCTGTCCCGGCGAGAGGGTCTCCTTCGGGTCCAGGCACCAGATTCCCGCGAGCAATCCCTGGCGCCTGAGCACCTCGTGGCAGCCGGGAATGCAGCCGGCGAAGCCGTTGGCCACATCGAAGAACGCGCTGTTGCAGTCGGTGACGCGCGCATCGAGCGCGAGCAGGTCCTCGTCGATCCTCGCCTGGCGGTGGATCCGCTCCAGCAGTTCGACCGCGCTCTTCGTCCACACGCTCCAGTGGCCGAGCAGCCCGCCCTTGATGCGCAGCCGCACCTCTTCGGCGCCGCGCCTCACTGCGAGCGGCGCCACGAGATCGAGCACGATGTGGTCGTCGTTGCCGGTGTACAGGGTGACGCGCTCTTCGGCCCGCGCGGCGACCACGCCGCGCGCCACGTCCAGCGTGCGGTAGCGGTTGAACGGCGCGATCTTGATCGCGATCACGTTGTCGATCAGCGCGAAGCGGCGCCAGAACTCCACCGGCAGCGCGATGCCCCCGACCGCGGTCTGCAGGTAAAAGCCCACCAGCGGGATCTCCGCCGCCACCGCGGCGCAGTGCGCCACCAGCTCGTCGACCGATGCGCCCTGCATGGGCGCGAGCGACAGCATGCCGGCCGCATAGCCGTGCGCCAGCGCGATGCCGGCTTCCTGCCTCGCCTGCGCCGTGCGGCCCGACAGGCCCGCGATCATCACCAGCGGGCGCCGCCCCCAGTCGCGCGCCGTTTCGGCAGCGAGCTTCAGCACGGGTTCATACAGCCCCTGCTCGCGGATCGCGAACTGCGTCGCGTGCACGCCCACTGCCAGCCCGCCCGCGCCGGCGTCGAGGTAGTAGCGCGTGAGCGCCCGCTGGCGCTGCGCGTCGAGCTTGCGCTTCGCGTCCAGCGCCAGCGGGTGCGCCGGGATCACCGTCCCGCGGCGCAGGAGCTCGAGCGTGGCGGCGGGCAGGCGCGACCAGTGCAGGGGCATGCGGGAATTTTAACCGGGCGGTTAACCGCGTCCAGCCATTGACGCTGCGAAACTGCGCCGATAATATCGCCGCACCAAGTCCGGAGGAAATTCCCATGCGCAAACTGCTCATCGCGGCGCTCGCCGCCGCGTTCGCCGGTCCCGCGGCGGCACAGACGAAGCTCGACTTCATCCTCAACTGGGTGCCCGGCGGCGACCACGCGCCCTACTACTACGCCAAGGCGCAGGGCTGGTACGCCAAGGAAGGC
>CAZOSA010000222.1:0-3926 GCA_964582155.1 uncultured Enterobacteriaceae bacterium
CCCGATTCTAGGATGCGCTTCCTCAAATCGCCTCACCTGCTGCTGACCCTGGCCATGCTGTGCTGGGCGGGCAACTGGGTGGTGGGGCGGGCCATCCACGAGCAGGTTCCGCCGTTCACACTCAACTTCTGGCGCTGGGCCGGGTCGTTGCTGCTGATCCTGCCGGTGTCGTGGCTGTCGCTGCGCGAGCAATGGCCGCTGCTGCTGCGGAACTGGAAGTGGGTGCTCCCCATGGGCGCCATCGGCTCCGCGATATTCCAGAGCATGGTCTACCTCGGCCTGCAGTCCACCACCGCCCTCAATGGCGCGCTCATCAACGCGCTGGTTCCCGTCGTCGTGGTGATGATCGCGGCGGCGATCCTCGGGGACCGCATCGGCTCGCGCCAGGGCATCGGTATCCTCATCTCGCTCGCGGGCGCGGTCGTCGTCATCGTGCGCGGCGAACTGTCGGTGTTGCGCACGCTGGGCATCAACCCGGGGGATCTGTGGATACTGGCAGCCGTGCCGATATGGAGCCTGTATACGGTCTTGTTGAAGCGCTGGCCGGCCGGGCTGGATCGCATGAGCTTTCTCGCCGCCATGGCGCTCATCGGCGTGGTCCTGCAGTTTCCGCTTTACGCGTGGGAGTACGCAACGGGCCGGCACATGCTGGTGACGCCCGAGTCGATCGCGGCGATCGCCTATACCGCAGTGTTTGCCTCGTTTCTCGCTTTCGTGTTCTACAACACGGCAATGAAACGGACGACTCCCGCGGTGGCCGGGTTATTCCACCACCTGCACCCCGCCTTCACCGCCCTCCTGGGAATGGTGTTCCTGGGCGAGCGCTTCGGCTGGTATCACGCGCTCGGTGTTGCCTGCATCGTCCTGGGCCTTTATCTCACGACTTCCGCGAAGCCCGCTTCTTCAGTCGCGGCAGTGGCGCGGGGTTCGGGATCTCCTCCGCCGTGACGAACGCGCCTCCCTGGTACATCTCGGCTTTCGCATCGCCGGACGGCTTCTCGCGCGCCAGGACCGGCGCGGCATGGATCTCGGAGTCGTCCTGCGGCTTGTAGCCGAGGCGGTAGGCGTTCGAATTGTCGTACCACGCGCGCTTGTTGCCGGAGATGCCGTAGACGATCTCGAAGTGGATCTCCGGGTGCTCGATGCCGATGGTCACCAGCTGCGCCAGGTCCCGCGGCGTGAAGAGGATCGACAGGCGCCGCTTGTCGATCGGCAGCGCGTTGACATTGCCGATGCGCATGCAGAACACTTCCATGCCGTACTTGTCGGCGTACAGGCTGCCGAGCGCCTCGCCGAACACTTTCGAGACGCCGTAGCGGCTGTCCGGCTTGATATAGACGCGATGGTCGATGGTCTGGCTGCGCGGGTAGAACCCCACCGCGTGGTTCGACGTCGGGAACAGGATCCGCCTGACGCCGTTCCTGCGCGCCGCCTCGAACACGTTGTAGCAGCCGATGATGTTGGCGCTGAGGATCCCCTCCCAGGGCCCCTCCACCGAATAGCCGCCCAGGTGCACGATCGCGTCCACGCCCTTGGTGATGCGCAGGGCGTCGGCGAACTTCGAGATATCCGCCCGCATGAACTTCTGGCCCTTGAACCTCTCCTTCAGGTCCCGCAGGTCGGACGCGCGGATCCGATACTTCCCCGCCAGCTCGCGCCGCAGGTGGGTGCCTACGTCGCCCGCAGCGCCGGTGATCAGGATGGTCTTCATGGCTTGAGCAGCTCCTTCCTATTCCAGTGTTCGGCGTTCAGCGCGCCTTTGGGCGCGCGCCCCTGCAGAATCTCGGCGGCCTGCGCCACCGTCTCCAGCGACTGGTGCTCGATCGCCGCGAGCGTCAACCCGGCGGTATGCGGCGTGGCGATGACGTCGGGCCGCGCGGCGAGCGCGGGCGTCGGCATCTGGTCGGGTGCGCGCCCCACATCCAGCGCGCAGCCGCCGATGCGGCCCGCATCGAGAGCGCGCTCGAGCGCCGCCTCGTCCACCAGGTTGCCGCGCGACACGTTGATGAAGCAGGCGCCCGGCTTCATCTTCGCGAAGGCCGCCCCGTCCATCAGGTTCTCCGTTTCGGGTGTCGCCACCGCGAGCGGCACGACGAAGTCCGACTGCGCGAGCAGCGCATCCAGCGGCGCCTGTTCCACGCCCTGCACATAGGGATCGTTCACCAGCACGCGCATGCCCAGCGCTTTCGCCACGCGCGCGAGTTCCCTGCCGATCGCCCCGTAGCCGATGACGCCGAGGGTGCTGCCGCGCAGCTCGCGCCCCATCGCCGCCTGCGGCACGCGCCCCGCGTGGTACTCGGCCGAGGCCCGCGAGACACCGCGCGACAGGTCCACCAGGAACCCCAGCACCAGCTCACTCACTGCCGGTGCGAAGCCGGCACTGGCCTGCGTGACGAGGACTCCTGCGCGGCTCGCGGCGGCGACATCGACGTTGCGGATGTCCACCGCGCAGCGCAGGAAGGCGGCGAGCCGCGGCAGGCATTCGAACATCGCGGCGGGCCCCGGCGACTGGCGGTAGGACACGATCAGCTCGCAGCCGGCGGCCGCGGCGATCAGCGCCTCGCCTTCGAGGGGCGCGTCGCCCGGGTGGAGCTTGACCTCGCCCAGGGTCCGCAGCCCGGCGAGCGCCCGCTCGCCGTAATACTGCGCGAGCGCGTCGGGAGAATGCGTCAGCAGGATACGGGGCACGGGCGACAGGTATAGTAGCCCGATCATGACGCATGACTGGCATCCCAGCCCGCGCTATCCAGACCCGGCAGTTGCAGTGGTGGACGAATCCTTCAGCCGTTACCGGCTGCCGCTCGCCAAGGTCGAGCGCCTCGCCACCGGAATCACGCGCTGGGCCGAGGGCCCGGTCTGGTTCGGCGACGCGCGCTGCCTGCTGTGGAGCGACGTCCCCGGCGACTGCATGTGGCGCTGGGACGAAGAAACCGGCGCCGCGAGCGTGTGGCGCAAGCCCTCCGGCTACGCCAACGGCAACACGCGTGACCGCCAGGGGCGGCTGGTGACCTGCGAGCACGGCGGGCGGCGCGTGTCGCGCACGGAACCGGACGGACGCATCGTCACGCTCGCGGAGCGCTTTGAGGGCAAACGGCTCAATTCACCCAACGACGTGGTGTGCAAGTCAGACGGCTCGATCTGGTTCACCGATCCCAGTTTCGGCATCCTCGGCTGGTACGAAGGCGCGAAAGCCGAGCCGGAACTGCCGACCAACGTATATCGCATCGATTCGTCGGGCGGTCTGAGCGTGGTCGCCGAGGGCATCAGTCAGCCCAACGGTCTCGCATTCTCGCCGGACGAATCCCTCCTCTACATCGTCGAGTCGCGCTCGGTGCCGCGCAAAATCCTGGCTTACGACGTGCTGGGCGGGAAATCGCTATCCAAGCGCCGAGTGCTGATCGACGCGGGTCCGAAGGGAACGCCCGACGGCTTTCGCGTGGACATGGACGGCAACCTCTGGTGCGGCTGGGGCATGGGAGAAGAGGGGCTCGATGGCGTGCATGTGTTCAACCCGGGCGGCAAGCTCATCGGCCGCATCGACCTGCCGGAGCGCTGCGCCAACGTCTGCTTCGGCGGCCTGCACCGCAATCGCCTGTTCATGGCGGCGAGCACCTCGCTCTACGCGCTGTACGTGAACACGCAAGGCGTGGCGTACTTCTAGAACTCGATCACGCCTTTCCCGCTCGACTGCGCGTCGAACACGCGGTAGGCCTCCTGCACCTGGTCGAGCTTCCAGCGGTGCGTGAAGATGCGCTCGAGCTGGATCTTGTTGTCCGCCACGAAACGCGCGCACTCGCCCATGCCCATGGCGCTGAAGGTCCAGGAGCCGATGAGCGTCAGTTGCTTGCGCAACATGTCGCGCGACACGTCCAGCGTCACCTCGCCGCCTTCGCCGACGAAGCACACCGTGCCCCAGGTCTTCGCCG
>CAZOSA010000223.1:0-3926 GCA_964582155.1 uncultured Enterobacteriaceae bacterium
GCCTTCAGCACGGCGAAGCCGGCCTGCTCGACGCGCGCCTTGTGCAGCGTGTTGATCTGGCCGAGCTCGGCGAGCACCGCGCCGCCCAGCTTCATGCTGTGGTCGTTGGTCGCGGTCTGCGAAAGGTCGACCAGTGTCTGGGTGAGGTAAGGGTCGCGCGTGTCCAGGTTCACCCCGCCGATCAGGTCGGAGTCGTTTTCCTGCTTGGCCAGCCAGTGCGCCGCTTCGGAGGTCGGCCGCAGGGACAGCGCGAACACGGAGGAGCCGCGCGCGTGCGGCCGGATAAAGGCGTCGGCGTGCACCGACACGAACAGGTCGGCCTTGACCTTGCGCGCTTTCTCCACGCGCGCGTTCAGCGGCAGGTAGTAGTCGCCATCGCGCGTCAGCACCGCACGCATGCCGCTTTCGGCGTCGATCATCTTCTTGAGGCGCCGCGCGATGGTCAGATTGACGTCCTTTTCCAGGCTGCCGCCGCGGCCGCGCGCGCCCGGGTCTTCCCCGCCGTGCCCGGGGTCGATGACGACCGTTGCGAGGCGAGCCACGTCGGGTTTGCGGGCGGGGCCCTTTCCCGGAACGGGCGCGAGCTTGCCGTCCAGTTCGAGCAGCGCGGCCAGCGGGTCCGGCGGGACCAACGGATAGAGGTCGAGCACCAGGCGGTGGCCGTAGTCGGCAATGGGCTTCAGCGCGAATACCTGCGGCTTCACCTCTGCCTTGAGATCCAGCACCACGCGCATCACGCCGGGCCGGTTGCGCGCCACCCGCAGGCTGGCGATGTACGGGTCACCGGCGGCCACCTTGTCCTGCAGCTCGGCAAGCACGGCGCCGGAATCGACGCCTTCCAGGTCGAGCACCAGGCGCCCGGGATCTTTGAGCGCGAACAGGCTGTAGTTGAGCTCCTGGCGCGACTCGACGGTGACGCGCGTGTAGTCGCGCGACGGCCAGATGCGTGCGGCGATGACCTCGGCCTGGGCCGCCCCTAGGCTGCAGAGCAATAGCGCTGCTGCGCCTGCGCGCGCCAGGCGGCGCCGGCGGGCGAGGGCGCGCTCAGCCAGGCACGCCTGCCCGCCCCGGAGATTTCCAGGCGTACCGCCAGGTCCGGGGCAGCGCGCATGCCACCCGCGCGCTCGGGCCATTCGACGATGCAGGCCGACTGCGCATTGAAGTAGTCCCTGAATCCAGAATCGAGCCATTCTGTAGGATCTTTGAACCGATAAAAATCAAAGTGATACAAGTGTAATCTTGAAACCACATAAAGTTCAAGCAGTGAGTAGGTGGGACTCTTGACCCTGCCCCTGTGACCTAATGCACGCAGGAGCCCCCGGACGAGGGTGGTTTTGCCCGTTCCCAGCTCCCCCGAGAGATGCAGCACCCGGCCTGGCCCGATGCCGGCCGACAGTGCGGCGCCGAGGCGCAGCGTTGCCGCCTCTTCGGCGAGCTCGAGGCTAGACTCGGCAGCCATGGACTACGCGGCACTCGCAGTGCGCATCAAGCGGTGGGCGAAGGAGCTGGGCTTCCAGGCGGTCGGCATCGCGGACACCGATCTCGCCGCGGCGGAGAACCGGCTCGGCGAGTGGCTCGGCAGGGGCTGGCACGGCGAGATGCATTATATGGCCCGCCACGGCGCGCTCCGCGCCCGCCCGGCCGAGCTGGTGCCAGGGACGCTGCGCGTGATCACCTGCCGGATGGATTACCTTCCACAGGGCGAGGAGGCCGCCGAGGATCCGCTCCTCGCCTGCATCGCTCGTTACGCGCGCGGCCGCGACTACCACAAGGTGCTGCGCGCCCGCCTGCAGAAGCTCTGCGACCGCATCAGGCGGGATGCTGGCGCATTCGGCTACCGGGTGTTCGCCGATTCGGCACCGGTGATGGAAGTGGCGCTGGCGGCCAAGGCGGGCATCGGCTGGCGGGGCAAGCACACGCTATTGCTGTCGCGCGAAGCGGGATCGTGGTTTTTTCTCGGCGAGATCTACACCAGCCTGCCGCTGCCGGTCGACGCGCCGGCGAGCGAGCATTGCGGCAGCTGCACGAAGTGCATCGACATCTGCCCGACGCAGGCGATCCGCGCACCCTACCAGCTGGACGCGCGGCGCTGCATCTCCTACCTGACCATCGAGCTTCAGGGCAGCATCCCCGAGCCCTTGCGGCCGCTCATCGGCAACCGTGTCTACGGCTGCGACGACTGCCAGGCGGTGTGCCCATGGAATTCGTTCGCCCGGCCCAGTGCGGAACCTGATTTCGCGGTAAGGAACGGCCTGGACCGCGCGACGCTCGTCGAGTTGTTCGCCTGGTCGGCCGAGGAGTTCGATGCGCGCATGGCCGGATCGCCGATCCGGCGCATCGGCTACGAGCGCTGGCTTCGCAACCTCGCCGTCGGCCTGGGCAATGCCCCTCCGGCGCCGCAAGTGGAACGAGCATTGCGGGCGCGCGCCGATCACCCCTCGGCATTGGTGCGGGAGCACATCGCCTGGGCGCTCGGCCGGCACGACGAGGCTCGACAGAACGCCCCTGGCACGGCAACATCGGGCTCACCGTAGGAACCTGGAGGAAGGGATCATGGCAAAGTACGCATACCTGCTGGGGGCCGCGCTCGCGGCCCTGGCCGCCGGCGCAGCGGCGCAATCCATCAAGCTGCCCGCCACGCTGACGGTGACCGCCTACGACACCGGCTCGTCCGGATTCAGCATCGCGGTCGCGGTGGGCAAGGCGATGAAGGACCTGCATGGCACCGATACCCGGGTACTGCCCGCGGGCAACGACGTCGCGCGGCTGGCGCCCCTGAAGGGCGGTCGCGCCCAGGCCTCCTACATGGGTATCGGCGTGTACTTCGCGCAGGAAGGCGTGTTCGAGTTCGCAGCGAAGGACTGGGGCCCGCAGCCGCTGCGGCTGATCCTTGCCTCGAGCGACTGCAATGCGATTTCGCTCGGTGTCGCCAAGGACACCGGCGTGAAGGAAATCAAGGACCTCAGGGGCAAGCGCGTCGGCATGGTGGTGGGCTCGCCCGCGCTCAACCAGAACGCATTCGCGGTGCTCGCTTTCGGCGGCCTGACGCGCAATGACGTGAAGCTGGTCGAGTTCTCCAGCTACGGCGCGATGTGGAAGGGCATCCTCAACAACGAAGTGGACGCGGCCATCGCCTCCACCATTTCGGGGCAGGCGAAAGAGGCCGAAGCCTCGCCGCGCGGCCTCGCCTATCCGCCCACCCCCGCGGCCGACAAGGCCGGCTGGGCGCGCATGCACAAGTTCGGGCCCTATTACGCACCGCATAAGGCCACCTGCGGCGTGGGCATCTCGGCGCAGAACCCGGTCGAGCTGCCGAACTATCCCTACCCGATACTCACTGCCTACGACTCGCAGCCCGCGGACGTGGTCTACGGCATCGCCAAGTCGATGATCGTGGACTACGCCGCCTACAAGGATGGCGCGCCGGGCGCGGCGGGACTGGAACTCTCGCGCCAGATCTTCGCCTGGGTGCTGCCGTACCATGAAGGCGCGGTGCGCGCGTTCAAGGAGGCCGGCGTGTGGAAGGCCGAGCACGAGGCGCACCAGCAAAAGGCGCTCGCTCGGCAGGCGACGCTGGCCTCGGCGTGGAACGCCTACCTGAAGACCAACCCGCCCGAGGATCGCGACGCGCTGCGCAAGGGCTGGATGGCGGCGCGCGGCGCCGCACTGAAGCAGGCCGGCTTCGACACGATCTTCGACTAGCGGCGCGCCCGGGCGCGCCGTGATCGCCGGCCGCAAGGAGTTCGGCGACGCGCACGCGGCCGCCCCCGCGGAGATGGAGGCGCTGCGCGCGCGCACGCTCGGGCACGCGTGGCGCGCGCTGCTGATCGCGGCCGCGGCGGCCACGATCTTCCTGTGCATCAACCAGCAGTTCGTCCTGCGATTCTTCGTCGGCTTCACCCCGCTCAACACCGAGTACTACTACG
>CAZOSA010000224.1:0-3902 GCA_964582155.1 uncultured Enterobacteriaceae bacterium
GTCACGCACTGGGTGCTGGCGTTCGCCGACCGCACCGAACTGGAAGAGCTGCGCGACGAGCTGAACGCCCTGCGCGCCGCCGCGGGGACCTGAAGTCCGCCTTCAGTCGTCCTTGGACTTCAAGGACTGCACGAGGTCGACGAGCATCATGACGATGCCGATCGCCACTACGGCGCCAAGCTCCATGTCCTTCAGCTTGTAGACCGGCGGGATGAGGTAGATCACCACCAGCGTCACGGCGATCAGGCCCGCCAGGATCTTGAAGATCATGCGCTCCTCCTCCGTTTCATGCTTGGGCGCTCATCTGCGCTACGAGCCAGCGGGCGGTGCGCAGCAGCCGCGCATCGCCGTGGCGCGGGCCGACGAGCTGCACGCCCAGGGGCAGGCCATTCTCTGCGCGCATCAGCGGCAGGCTGAGCGCCGGCGTTCCGCACAGCGTCCACAGCGTGCAGAACGCAGGATCGCCGGTGGAATCGAGGCCTTTCGGCGCGGCACCCGGGGCCGCCGGCGTGACGATCGCGTCGAAACGCTCGAATAACCCGGAAAACGTCTCGTTGAGCAGCGGGATGCGGGCGAGCGCACGCTGGTATTCGAGCGCGGAAACCGCCAGGCCGCGCTCCAGCAGCGCCCGCAGGGGTTCGCTCAGACGCTCGCGCCCCCGTTCCCACTCGCGATCGAGGCTCGCCGCCATTTCCGCTTCCATGATCGTGCGGTGCCATCCCAGCGCCTGTCCCCCTGTGGCCGGAAGCTCGATTTCCGTGATGCGCTCGCCCAGGGTGGCGACCAACTCGGCGTAGGCCTCGCGCGTTGCTTGTTCCGCGCGGTCCCAGGCGGGGCCCTTGACGAAGGCCAGGTGAGGCGGCAGCGGCGGCTCCTCGGCGACTGTGGCGACGAAGGCGGGGCGGGCGCGCGCCCGCGTGTCGGGGTCGCGCTCGTCGTAGCCCGCAAGCTGCTCGGCGAGGAGCGCGATGTCTTCGAGGCTGCGCGCAAAAAGGCCGACTTGGTCGAGCGCGCGCGACAGCCGCATGATTCCGCCGCGCGGCACCAGCCCATGGGTCGGCTTGAAGCCGTACACCCCGCAAAATGACGCCGGCCGGATCGTAGAGCCGTTGGTCTGGCTGCCGAGCGCCAGCGGCACCATGCCCGCCGCCACTGCGGCTGCCGAGCCGCTGGAGGACCCGCCGGGCGTGTGCTCCGGATTGTGCGGATTGCGCGTCTTGCCGGGGTGAAAGTACGCGCACTCGGTGGTCACCGTCTTGCCGAGGATCACCGCGCCGGCCTGGCGCAGCATGGCGACGACCGTGGCGTCGCGATCCGGCGAGCGACCGGCGTGCAGCGGCGTGCCATCCTCGGTCGGCATGTCGGCCGTGTCGATGATGTCCTTGATGCCCACCGGAACACCGTGCAGCGGCCCGACGGGCGCGCCTTCGCGGCGCCGCTCGTCCAGCTGGCGTGCCTGGGAGAGCGCGTGCCCGCGGTCGAGGAACTGCCAGGCCTGGACCCGCGGTTCAGCTTCCGCGATACGCGCAAGGCAGGCCTCGACCAGCTGCTCGCTGCTGATCGCCCCGTCCCGGATGGCGCGGGCCGCGTCGGTCGCGGAAAGCCAGTTCAGTTGCGACGCGTCCATGCCGTTACCCGTAGATCGCCCTGGGAAGCCACAGCGCGATGCCCGGCCAGACATAGACCACCACCATGCACACGATCACGATGTAGAGGAACGGCATGCAGCCGCGGAAGATCTGCGTCAGCAGCACGTGCTTCGGCGCGACGCCCTTCAGGTAGTACGCCGACATCGCCATCGGCGGTGAAAGGAACGCGGTCTGCAGGTTTAACGCCACCAGGATGCCGAACAGCAGCGGATCGATGTTGAAGTGGGCAAGCAGCGGCAGGAAGATCGGCACGAAGATGATGATGATCTCGGTCCATTCCAGCGGCCAGCCGAGCAGGAAGATGATGAGCTGCGCGACCAGCAGGAACACGATCGGCGTCATGTCGAGGCCGAGGACGAACTGCTTGATGATCCCTTCGCCGCCGAGGTAGGCGAAGATCGAGGCGAAGGTCGACGAGCCGACGAACAGCCAGCACACCATGGCCGAGGTGCGCGCCGTGAGGAACACCGCTTCCCTCAAGCCCTGCCAGGTCAGCGCGCGATAGCCTGCCGCCAGCAGGATCGAGCCCAGCGCGCCGACCGCCGCGGCCTCGGTGGGGGTCGCGAGGCCGAACATGATCGCGCCGAGCACGCACAGGATCAGCAGTGCCAGCGGAACGAAGGACGTCATCAGCATGAACACCATGCGGCTGAACGGCACATCGCCCTGCTCCTTGGGCAGGGGCGGCGCGAGCTTGGGCTTGAAGACGGCAAGCACCACCACGTAGACGATGTACATCCCGGCGAGCAGGAAGCCCGGCAGCAGCGCCGCGGCGTAGAGCTGGACCACCGAGATTCCGGCCTGCGCGCCGTAGACGATCAGCATGATCGAAGGCGGGATCATGATGCCCAGGCAGCCGCCGGCGCACAGCACGCCGGAGGCGAGGCGCACGTCGTACCCCGCCTTGAGCATCTGCGGGAACGCGAGCAGGCCCATCAGCGTCACCACCGCGCCGACGATCCCGGTCGCGGTGGCGAACAGCGCGCAGGTCACGATGGTAGCCACCGCAAGCGATGCCGGCACGCGTTTCAGCGCGATCTGCAGGCTGAGGAACAGGTTGTCGAGGAGGTTGGAGCGCTCGACCATGTAGCCCATCAGCAGGAACAGCGGGATCGAGACCAGCGCGTCGTTGTTGAGGACCGTGAAGGTGTTCTGCGTCAGCAGGTAGAAGACCCGGTTGTCGAGGTAATCCTGGCCCGGCTGGAAGTAGGCGTAGTAGCCGAAGCCGACGCCCAGCGCCATCAACGTGAACGCGACCGGAAATCCGATCATGATCACGAAGACCAGGATCCCGAGCATCACCAGCGCGAGGACCGGATCGCTGATCACGCGGGCTCCCCCGCTTCCCGCTTTCTCGCCGCTTCCGCGAGAATCTGCTTTTCCAGTTCCTCCACGTCGTGCAGCCGGGTCGGCCACTGGCCCCCGCGCAGGCACACGATGCAGCGCAGGACCTCGGCAAACCCCTGCAGGGCGATCAGCCCGGCGCCGAAGGGAATCATCATCTTCAGCGGCCAGATCGGGATCCCGGCCGGGCTGTTGACGCTCACCTCGAGGATGCGCGCCGAGTCGTAGCCGTACAGCCACCCCGAGTACACCAGCGCGACGATGCCGGGGAAGAAGAAAATGACGTAGAGCACCAGTTCGACGACTGCCTGCGTGCGCGGCCGCCAGAGCCGGTAAAACATGTCGGCGCGCACGTGCCCGCCGCGCGAAAGCGTGTAGGCGCCGGCCATGTAGAACACCGCGCCGTACATCAGGTAGCTGAAGTCGAAGGCCCAGCTCGTGGGCGCGTTCAGCAGGTAGCGCACGAACACCTCGTAGCACGTGCCGAGCGTGAGGATCACGATGCACCACGCGAAGGCGTGGCCGATCGTCTTGCTGAGCTGGTCGATGCCGAGGATCAGCCGGTTCATCCGGGAAGCTTCATGCAATCAAGAAAAATGGGGCGGTACCTCGCGGTACCGCCCCATGATCCCCATAACCGTCAAGCGTTGGGGCAATCAGAACAACTTGGTCTTGTACACGTGCTCGTAGGCGAGCTTGTAGTTGGCGGCGTTGAACTGCTCGTAGTAAACGACGCGCTGGAACCACGCTTTCTGCGAATCGATGATCTTCTTGTTGATCGGGTCCTTGCTCAGCTCCGCCGCCAGCACGTCCCAGGCCTTGAGCTGCTCGAGCATGATGCTGTCCGGGGTGCGGATCACGTTGACCTTGTGCTTGTCTTTCAGGATCTGCAGATCGCGCGAGTAGTTC
>CAZOSA010000225.1:0-3889 GCA_964582155.1 uncultured Enterobacteriaceae bacterium
ACTGCACCATGCCCGAGCCCTCGCGCATCGCCGGCGTGATCGCCACCAGGCGCGGATCGGCCGCGGCCATGTCGCACAGCCAGTCGCCGAACACCTGGCTGTAGGTCGGCTTGGCCGGCGTGGCGGCCTTCCTGAGGCCCTCGGCCGGGTCGAATTTGCCCGGGCCGTGGTAGGCGATCGGGTCGTCCTCCGCGAGCTTGTAGCCCTGGCCCTTGCGCGTCACGACGTGCAGGAACTGCGGTCCTTTCAGCTTCGCGATGTTGGTCAGGGTGGCGATCAGGGTGTCGAGGTCGTGGCCGTCGATGGGCCCGATGTAGTTGAAGCCGAACTCCTCGAACAGCGTCGAAGGCGTGACCATGCCCTTCACGTGCTCTTCGGTGCGACGCGCCAGCTCCCACATCGCCGGCAAGCGCTTCAGGATGTGCTCGCTCGCGCGCCGCGCCGTGGCGTACATGCGCCCCGAGAGCAGCCGCGCCAGATAGTTGGTGAGCGCGCCCACCGGCGGCGAGATCGACATCTCGTTGTCGTTCAGCACCACCAGCAGGTCCACATCCATGGCGCCGGCGTTGTTCATGGCCTCGAAGGCCATGCCCGCCGACATGGCGCCGTCGCCGATTACGGCCACGCACTTGCGGCTCTCGCCTTTGGTCTTCGCCGCCACCGCCATGCCAAGCGCTGCCGAGATCGAGGTCGAGGAATGCGCCGTGCCGAAGGTGTCGTAGCGCGATTCGGCGCGCCGCGGGAAGCCCGAGATGCCGTCCTGCATGCGCAGGTGCGCCATCGCCTCGCGCCGGCCGGTGAGGATCTTGTGCGCATAGGTCTGGTGGCCGACGTCCCAGACGATGCGGTCCTCGGGCGTTTCGAACACCTTGTGCAGGGCGATGGTGAGCTCGACGGTGCCCAGATTGGACGACAGGTGCCCGCCGGTCTTGGCCACCGAGTCGAGCACGTAGGCGCGCAACTCTTGCGCCAGTTGGTGCAGTTGCTTGCGCTCGAGCTTGCGCAGCTCGGACGGATCGTTGATCGACTTGAGCAGCTCGAACATCGCTAGAACTTCCTGAGCACAATGAAATCGGCGAGCTCGCGCAGGCGCTGCGCGCCCGCGCCGAGCGGCTCGAGCGCCAAGTGCGCATTGTGCCTCAGTTCCTGCGCCAGCTCGCGCGCACGCGCCACGCCCATCACCGAAACGTAAGTCGGCTTGCCCTGCTGCGAGTCCTTGCCCGCAGTCTTGCCCAGCGTCGCGGTGCTCGCTTCGTGGTCGAGCAAGTCGTCCACCACCTGGAAAGCGAGGCCCACGGTTTTCGCATATTGGTCCAGGCGCTCGCGCAACGCCGCGCCGCGCCCGCCGCCGCACGCGGCACCGAGCAACACCGCGGCTCGGATCAGCGCACCGGTCTTGTGGATGTGCATGGCTTCGAGCTCGGGCACGGTGGGCACCTTGCCGACCGCCTCGAGGTCGATCTGCTGGCCGCCGGCCATGCCGCGCGAGCCCGCGGCAGCCGCCAGCAGTTTCACCATTTCAAGCTGCACCCGCGCGTCGTCGGCGAGCGGGTGCTCGGCCAGCAGCTGGAACGCGAGCGACTGCAGCGCGTCGCCCACCAGCAGCGCCGTGGCCTCGCCGTATTCGACGTGCACCGTCGGCTTGCCGCGCCGGAGCACGTCGTCATCCATGCATGGCAGGTCGTCGTGCACCAGCGAGTAGGCGTGAATCAGCTCGACCGCGGCTGCGGCCACCTCCAGCCGCTCCGGTCGCGCCTGCGCCACCTCGCCCGCGGCGAAGGCAAGCAAGGGGCGCACGCGCTTGCCGCCCTCGAGCGTGGCGTAGCGCATGGCCTCGTGCAGCCGCGCGGGGGTTCCCTGCGCAGCAGGCAGCAGGCGCGCCAGCACCGCCTCCATCCGCGCCTGGACGCCGCCCATCCAGGCCGCGAACGCGGGCTCAGGCACGCTCACCGGGTTCGGGTTGCACGGCGAGGTTCTTCAGCACCTCGCCCTCGAGCACCTTGACCTGGCGCTGCGCGGCGTCCAGGCGCTCCTGGCAAAAGCGCGCCAGCGCCAGGCCGCGCTGATGCGCCTCCAGCGCCTGCTCGAGCGAGAGCTTGCCGCCTTCCATCTGCGCGACGAGCTTCTCCAGCTCGGCCAGCGCCTTCTCGAAGCCAGGCTCTTGAGCGGTTTTCGCCATGGCCCGACCTTAGCCGACGGGCCCTCGCCCGGTCAAACCCTCCCTGGGGTAAAATTCGCCCCATTTTTTCGACCCTTGGGGCTCGATGTCTGACCTGCCGAATCCGCGCCAATTGAAGCCGGCCAGCTGCCAGCTGCCGGTGTCCTGGTACGTGGACCCGGAAATTTTCGCGCGCGAGCAGCAGTTGCTGTTCGACGCCGGCGCGAATTACGTCGGCCACGAGTTGATGGTGCCGAACCCCGGCGACTACCACACGCTCGACTGGATGGACCACGCCAAGGTGCTGGTGCGCAATGGTGCCGGCGTGGAACTACTGTCCAACGTCTGCCGCCACCGCCAGTCGATCATGCTGCAGGGGCGCGGCCACGTGGACAATATTGTCTGCCCGCTGCACCGCTGGACCTACGACCTGCGGGGCGAGCTGCTGGGCGCGCCGCATTTCGCCGAGACGCCCTGCCTCAAATTGCATTCGACGCCGCTCACCAACTGGCACGGGCTATTGTTCGCGGGCCCGGCCGACCCGGTGCAGGCGCTCGCCGCCATGTCCACCGTCAGCGACTGGGATTTCTCCGATTATGTGCTGGACCGGGTGATGGTGCAGGAGTACGAGGTCAACTGGAAGACCTTCATCGAGGTCTACCTCGAGGTCTACCACGTCGATCCGTTCCACCCGGGCCTGGGCAATTTCGCCGACTGCAACAACTTCGCCGTGGACTACGGCCCCGACTGGTCGGTGCAGATCGTGCAGGCGAAGGCCGGCCTGGGCAAGCCCGGGACACCGGTGTACCGCAAGTGGCACGAGGCCTGCCTGAAATACCTCGCCGGCCGCAACCCGAAGCAGGGTGCGCTGTGGATGACTTATTTCCCCGGGCTGATGCTGGAGTGGTACCCGAACGTTCTGGTGGTGAGCCGGCTGATCCCGCGCTCGCCGACGCGCACCACCAACGTGGTCGAGCTCTATTACCCGGAAGAGATCGTGAATTTCGAGCGCGAGTTCGTGCAGGCGCAGCAGGCCGCCTACGTCGAGACCGCGGCCGAGGACGACGAGATCTGCCTGCGCATGGATCGCGGACGCCGAGCGCTGTGGCGCGAGGGCCGGGACGACGCCGGCCCCTACCAGTCGCCGATGGAAGACACCGTGGTGCACTTTCACGAATGGGTGCGGCGCGGCCTCGGGTGCTGAGTACGCTCGTCTCCAGCGACGAGTTGTCCCGCCATCCCGAGTGGCGGGTGTTCGACTGCAGGCATGATCTTCTCAAACATGGGTTGGGCGAGCAGCAGTATCGCGAGGCGCATATCCCCGGTGCCGCGTTCGCGCACCTGGACAGGAACCTGTCGGCGCCGAAGACCGGCGCCAATGGCCGCCATCCCCTGCCCGAGCCGCAAACCTTCATTGCGTGGCTCGGCAGCCGGGGGCTCAACGCGGGGGACCCGGTGGTGGCCTACGACGGCGGGCCCGGCGCGATGGCGGCGCGATTGTGGTGGATGCTGCGCTGGGTTGGGCATGACACCGTGGCGGTGCTCGACGGCGGGTTCGCCAAGTGGGTGAAGGAAAGCAGGCCGGTGACGGCCGGGGTTCGCAAGTTCACGCCGACGACTTATCCCGGGAAGGTTCGGCCGGAACTCGCTGTCGACGTAGCCTATGTGGAATCGCATCTGCGGGGCATCACCCTGCTCGACGCGCGCGCGCCGGCGCGCTGGCGCGGCGAG
>CAZOSA010000226.1:0-3886 GCA_964582155.1 uncultured Enterobacteriaceae bacterium
GCGCGCGCGCCCAGCCCCACCTCCTCGAGCACGGCGCGCGCCGGGTCGCGCAGCCGCCGATCCTCGCGCGCCGGGCGCCAGAAGCGGAAGCTGTGACCGGCATGCGCCTGGACCGCCAGGGCGACGTTGTCGAGCGCAGTGAAGTCGCGGTAGATGCTGGTGATCTGGAACGAGCGCGCGAAGCCCCGGCGCGCGCGCTGCGGCGCGGACAGGCGCGTCACGTCCTCGCCCGCGAAGCGGATGCTGCCCGAGTCGGGGCGCAGGTTGCCCGCAAGCTGGCTGATGAGCGTGGTCTTGCCGGCGCCGTTCGGGCCGATGATGGCGTGCGTCTCGCCCTCGCGCAGGTCGAGGTCGACGCCGTCCGTGGCCGCCAGCGCGCCGAAGGACTTGCGCAGGCCGCGCACGTCGAGGATGGCTTCAGGCATCGGGCTTCTGGAACAGGCCGGCCAGGCCGCGCTTGAAGAAAATCACCGACAGCACCAGCAGCGGTCCCAGGATGACGTAGTAGTACTGGGTCCAGCCCTTGAGCAGGTCCTCGACCAGCAAAAGCGCGAAGGCCCCGAGCATCGGTCCGGCGGTGGTGGCGATGCCGCCCAGGATCACCATGAACATGAAGTCCCCCGACTGGTGCCAGCTCATCAGGCCAGGGGTGATGTAGTTGGTGTGGTTGGCGTAGAGCGCGCCGGCCACCCCGCACATGGCGCCGGCGATGACGAAGGCGCCAAGGCGGTAGGGATACGGCGAAAAGCCGATGGCCCGGGAACGCGCCTCGTTGGATTTCGACGCCCGCAGCACCATGCCGAACCTGGAATTCACGATCCTGTGGACAAGGTAGACGAACGACAGCATCACGCCGAGCGCCAGGTAGTAGAACTCCACCGGGTCGCGCAGATCCACCAGGCCGGCGAACTCGCTCTTCGCCTTCAGCCGCATGCCATCGTCGCCGCCGAATTCGGCGAGCGAGATGCCGAGGTAATACAGCATCTGCGTGAATGCCAGCGTGATCATGATGAAGTAGATGCCGCTGGTGCGGATCGAGACCGCGCCGATCGCGGCCGCGACGAGCGCGGACGCGCCCAGCGCCACCAGCAGGTGCACCCAGCCGTTGCTGATGCCGTAGTAGCCGAGGATGCCCACGGCATAGGCGCCGATGCCGAGATAGGCCGCATGGCCGAATGACACCAGGCCGCCGTAGCCCAGTATCAGGTTCAGGCTGATGGCGGCGATGCCGAGGATCATGATGCGCCTCACCAGGTCGATGTAGAACGGCTGGCCGAGCAGGATCATCAGCGGCGGCAGAGCGGTGAGCGCCAGCACCACGACGCCCCAAAACAGCAGCGACCTTTTCATCAGCCGCGCGCCGGGAACAGGCCCGCCGGCCGTACCGCCAGTACGAGCGCCATCAGCAGGTAAATCATCATCGAGGCGAGCGCCGGCCCGGCCGACTCGGCCGCGGTGGGCGAGATGACATGGCCGAGCAGCGGCTTGAGGAACGCGCGCCCGAGCGTGTCGACGACGCCGACGATGACGGCGCCCACCAGCGCGCCGCGGATCGAGCCGATGCCGCCGATGACGATGACCACGAACACCTGGATCAGGATCAGCTCGCCCATGCCCGGCTGGACCGAGTAGATCGGCCCGGCCATCAGGCCCGCAAGGCCGGCGAGCGCCGCGCCGAAGCCGAACACGACCGTGAAAAGGACTTTGATGTTCACGCCCAGCGCGCCGACCATCGTTCGGTTGGATGCCCCGGCACGCAGCAGCATGCCCAGGCGCGTGCGCGTCACCACGTACCAGAGCAGCGCCGCGACCAGGAGCCCCACGACGATCACCACGGCGCGGTATACCGGGTAGCGCGAGCCGGTGAACAGGTCGATGTGGCCTTGCAGCCAGGACGGCAGCGACGTGTAGAGCGCTGCCCGCCCCCAGATGATCGCGACCAGCTCGTTGAAGAACAGGATGAGGCCGAAAGTGGCCAGCACCTGGTCGAGGTGGTCACGTTCGTAGAGCGTGCGCAGCGCGACGACCTCGACCAGCATGCCGACCACGAGGGTCGCGATCAGCCCGAGCGCCACGCCGGCCAGGTAGCTGCCGGTCCACTGCGTGGCGGTGATGGCGAGGTAGGCGCCCATCATGTAGAGCGAGCCGTGCGCCAGGTTGACCAGGTTCATGATGCCGAACACCAGCGTCAGGCCGGCGGCCATCAGGAACAGCATGACGCCGTACTGCAGGCCGTTCAGCGACTGCTCGAATACCAGTCCCCAGGGCATCAAAAAAAGAGGGCGCGTGCTGCGCGCCCTCGTCTCCGTTTATGCGGCGGCTACCACTTCATCTTGCAGTCTTGCGAGTAGGCGTCCTTGTGGTTCTCGAAAATCGTCTTCTGGATGCGCATCTCGATGTCGCCGCCCGCCACCTTCTCTGCCCTCAGCAGGTAGAAGTTCTGGATGGGGTGGTGGTTCACGTTGTACTTGAAAGGCCCGCGGATCGATTTGAAGTCGGCCTTGCGCATTGCCGCGACCAGCGCCTTGGTGTCCTTGAGATTGCCCTTGGTCGCCTTCACCGCCGAGTCGATCAGCAGGATGCCGTCATAGCTCTGCGCGCCGTAGAACACCGGCAGCTTGCCGTACTTCTTCTTGTAGTCGGCGACGTACTTCTGGTTCGCCGCGTTCTTCAGGTCCGGGCTCCAGAAGCGCGTCTCCCAGATTCCGAGCGCGGCGTCCTTCACGGCGGGTATCGAGATCTCGTCCACGGTGTACACCGAGTAGAGCGGAAGCTGCCCGTGCAGCCCGGCCTGGTCGTACTGCTTGAGGAACTGGATCCCCATGCCGCCCGGGTAGAACGCGAACACCGCCTTCGGGTTCTTCGAGCGCAGCTGGGTGATCTCGGCCTGGTAGTCCTGCTGGCCGAGCTTGGTGTAGATCTCCTCGACGATGCGGCCCTTGTAGTAGCGCTTGAGGCCCGCCACCATGTCCTTGCCCGCCTGGTAGTTCGGCGCCATCACGTAGAGGTCGTTCACGCTGCTGTCCTGGAGGAACTTGCCCATCGCCTCCGGCGTCTGGTCGTTGTTCCACGATGTGGAGAAATACAGCTCGTTGCACTGGCTGCCCGCCAGCGGGCTCGCCCCGGCGTTGGTGCCGACCATGATCTTGCCCGCACCAGTGACGACGGGCACCACGGCCATCATCACGTTCGACCAGATGATGCCGGCGACGAAGTCGACCTGGTGCTTCTTCAGCATCTCCTCGGCGATCTGCACGCCGACATCGGGCTTGGTCTGGTCGTCGCCGTAGATGATCTCCGTCTCCAGCCCGCCGACCTTGCGGCCGAGGTGATCGAGCGCCAGCTCGACCGAGTCCTTCATGTAGGACCCGATGACGCCCTGCGGGCCGCTCATCGTAGTGATGAAGCCGATCTTGATCTTCTGCTGCGCTGCGGCCGGCAACGCGATCGCGAGCGACGCTGCCGCGACGGCGGCGGCCAGCATGCGAAAAGGGGTAGGCACGATAGTTCTCCTCGGTTTTATGTGCGCGTCCAGTCTAACAAGCGGCCCGGAGGGGTGTCTAGGCTCCGGCAAGCCGCTAGACTTGCGCCATGTTAAGGCTTTCGGGCGTCAGCAAGCGTTTTGGCGGGCGCATGGTCCTGAACCAGGTGTCGCTCGAGGTGGCGCCGGGAGAGCACGTGGCAGTGCTCGGGGAATCGGGCATCGGCAAGTCAACGCTGCTCAATGTCATCGCCGGGCTGGAGCCTGTGGACTCGGGCAGCATCGCCTACGACGGGTTCGAAGTCGCGGCGCTCTCGGACGACGCCGCCACGAGGCTGCGGCGCGAGCATTTCGGCTTCGTGTTCCAGGCCTTCCACCTGCTGCCGCACCTCAACGCCGAGCAGA
>CAZOSA010000227.1:0-3884 GCA_964582155.1 uncultured Enterobacteriaceae bacterium
AGTTCTACGACCAGATCTCGGCGCTGCACAAGTCGGTGCGCGGCTCGGATCCCGATGCGTCGCTGTACTGGCTGGTACGCATGCTCGACGGCGGCGCCGATCCGCTGTACCTCGCGCGGCGCATGGTGCGCATGGCGGTGGAGGACGTCGGCCTCGCCGATCCGCGCGCGCTGCAGATTGCGCTCGACGCCACGCAGACCTACGAGCGGCTCGGCTCCCCGGAGGGCGAGCTGGCGCTGGCCGAGGCCGTGATCTACCTTGCGTGCGCGGCGAAATCGAACGCGGTGTACAACGCCTACAATGCGGCGCGCGCCTTCGTTTCCACGGACGGCACGCGAGCGGTGCCGCTGCACATCCGCAACGCACCCACCAAACTGATGAAAAACCTGGGCTACGGCAAGGACTACCGCTATGCGCACGACGAGGCGGACGCATTCGCGGCGGGCGAGAGCTATTTTCCCGAGGGCATGCCGGCGGTCGAGTGGTACAAGCCGACCGGGCGCGGGATCGAAGAGAGGATCCGGGAGAAACTCGAGGAACTGCGGCGGCGGAACGCCCAAGCGCGCGCGAAGAAGACATGATCGATATTCAATTGCTCAGGAATTCACCCGACACCGTTGCCGTTCGACTGAAGACTCGTGGCTACCTGCTCGATACCACGGCATTTCTTGCGCTTGAGACCCGCAGGAAGTCGATCCAGACGACCACTGAACAATTGCAGGCGCAGCGCAATGAGCTGTCGAAACAAGTCGGACAGGCCAAGGCGAAGAAGGACGAAGCCCAAGCGGCGGCATTGATGTCTCAAGCGGTAGAGCTGGGCGGGAAACTCAGCGAGCTGGAAGCAGAGAACGACACTACGCAGGCGCAGCTGCATGCATTCGTGTCGCTGATCCCGAACCTCCCGCACGAGAGCGTGCCGATCGGCACCTCGTCCGACCAGAACGCGGAGCGCAGCCGCTGGGGCGCGCCGCGCAAGATCGATTTTCCGGTGAAGGACCACGTTGACGTCGGCACGCCGCTGGGCCTGGATTTCGAGACCGGCGCCAAGCTCGCGGGCGCGCGCTTCGCGGTGATGAAGGGAGGGCTTGCCCGGCTGCACCGCTCGATCGCGCAGTTCATGCTCGACGTGCACATCGCGGAGCACGGCTACACGGAGGTATACACGCCCTACATGGTGAGCGGGGCCTGCGCCGACGGCGTCTCCAGCCTCACCAAGTTCAAAGGGGACCTGTTCAAGCTCGAGGACCGGGATCTCTACCTCATTCCGACCGCCGAGTATTCGGTGACCAACTTCGTGCGCGAGGAGATCCTGCCGCTGGAGACGCTACCGATGAAGTTCGTGTGCCACTCGCCGTGCTTCCGCTCGGAAGCCGGGGCCGCCGGCAAGGACACGCGCGGAATGATCCGCAACCACCAGTTCGACAAGGTCGAGTTGGTGCAGATCGTGCATCCGTCGAAGTCGTACGCGGGGCACGAGGAACTGACGGCACACGCCGAGGCGATCCTGAGGAAGCTCGACCTTCCCTATCGCGTGGTCACCTTGTGCACGGGAGACACTGGTTTTTCCGCCGCCAAGACCTACGACCTCGAAGTGTGGCTTCCCGGGCAGAACGCCTATCGCGAGATCAGCTCCTGCTCGAATTTCGAGGCCTTTCAGGCGCGGCGCATGCAGGCGCGCTTCCGCAACGACAAGGGCAAAAACGAGCCTGTACATACGCTGAACGGCTCGGCCCTTGCGGTGGGACGCACTTTGGTTGCGATCCTGGAGAATTTCCAGAATGCCGACGGGTCCGTGACGATTCCGGCGCCGCTGCGGCACTACATGGGCGGCGTCGAGAAGCTCGCGCCGCCCTGATAATATCGGCCCTGCCGCGGAGAGATGGCAGAGTGGTCGATTGCGGCAGACTCGAAATCTGTTGTGCGGGTAACCGTACCGGGGGTTCGAATCCCTCTCTCTCCGCCATATTTCACTGCTTACGGCAACGTCGGTTCTCTCCGGCACTTCGTCACTGTGACGAATATGTGCCGTAAGGTTTAACCGCTCTGCGTGATGACCTGCCCAGGCGTTTCTAGCATCACCTTTCTAGACGACCTCTACGGCCATTTTTAATCCGGCAGCTTTCAGAACTGCGTGCAACGTGGAAAATCGTGGATTGCCATTCGATGAAAGCGCGCGATACAGGCTTTCACGCGGCACCCCTGCCGCTTTCGCAAGTTTGGCCATGCCCTTTGCCTCGGCGACGGTTCTGAGCGCTGCAAGATAGACGCGAGGATCTCCGTCTTCTGCGGCCTCACTAAGGTACGCCGCAGCAAGCGCCGGATCAGTACGCAGTTCGCCAATCAGCCGCTCTCTATGTGAGACAGTCAGCTCTTTGCGCGTGGATCGCGCTTTAGTCGATGTTCGTACTCTTGCCATAGTGCCACCGCCTTTTTAATGTCCGCATCCTGCTTGCGCTTGTCACCGCCGCACAACAAAACGATCACCGTTTGACCGCTGCGCCCAAAGTAGACGCGGTACCCTGGTCCCCAATCCACACGCAATTCTCTGACGCCATCCCTCAGAAACTTGCAGTCGCCAAAGTTTCCGACTTCAAGCCGTTCCAGCCGCGCCAGGATGCGTGCCTTCGCTTGCCGGTCGTGAAGACTCGAAAGCCATTCCGAGAAAGACTCATTGCCTGTCGCTGTCCGGTAACGCCTGATCTCGAACACGGATTATTATTGTATCGTATACGTTACAGCATGCCAATACGGATTGTGCCGTATTTGTGCCCTGAACGGGGTTGAATCAGATTTGCTGGCAATACGATCCAAAGAACCGGCAAGCGCTGCGAGGCTGATAACATTAATTCCCGGCCTTACCGACCGCGGATATAGTCGAAGAATCCCGCGACGAACTTGCGCACGTTCTCGCGCGCGGCCGCATCTTTCATGTCGCCGTTCGCGTCGAACGCCGTGCCGGCGCGCGACACAAGAAGGCGTCCCCCGGACCAAAGGTCCGCGCCCAGAGTCTTGAACACCGGCAGCCAGGCGTTCTGCGCCAGGACGGTGCCGAAGCCTCCGGGAGAGGCGCCGGCGATGGCCACCGGCTTTCCTCCGAAAACGCGCGCGATGTCCGCGGGCGGGCGCGACAGCCAGTCGATCGCGTTTTTCGCCACGCCAGGAATGCTGTTGTTGTACTCGGGCGTCACGAGCAGCAGGCCGTCGGCGGCGGCGATCGCGTCCTTGAGCCGCGTCACCGCCTCCGGGATGCCGTGCGCGCCCTCAAAATCGCCGTCGTAGAGCGGCACGCCTGCGATCGATTCGACGCGGATGACTGCGTCCGGCGGGCATTCGGCCGCGGCCACCCGCAGCAGCGCGGAATTGAACGATGGTGCACGCAGACTTCCCGATATGCCGACGATGGTGGTCATGGGGAGATGGTTATTAGGGCACTTACCGGCAGCATTCTGTAGCAAAATGCCGCCTTTTGCCGCCATGAACGCTCCCCAAGTCCAGTTCGACCCCGCATCCGCGCGCTTCGGATCCTCGCGCACGCAAAAGCGCCTCGAGGACGATCGCCTGCTCCTGGGCAAGGGCCTGTTCAGCGACGACCGGCGCTTCGAGCACGAGGCGGCGCTCGTCGTCGTGCGCTCGCCCTACGCGCACGCTAAGATCAAATCCGTCGACCTCGCCGCGGTGCGCGCCGCGCCGGGCGTGCTCGCGGCCTGGACCATGGCCGAGCTGCGTGCCGACGGCGTCAAGCACATTCCGACGCCTGCCTTGTTCAAGCGCGCCGACGGCGCGCCGATGTCGGCGCCGCTGCGCACGCCGCTCGCCGAAGAGCGCGCGTTCTACGTCGGCCACCCGGTGGTCGCGATCGTGGCGCTGACGCGCCGGCAGGCCGA
>CAZOSA010000228.1:0-3871 GCA_964582155.1 uncultured Enterobacteriaceae bacterium
GCCGACGTAGCCCGCTTCGGTCAGCGTGGTGGCGTCGGCAATGACGAAGGGCACGTTGAGCAGCCGCGCGAGCGTCTGCGCCAGGAGCGTCTTGCCCGAACCGGTCGGGCCGATCAGCAGAATGTTCGACTTGGAGAGCTCCACCTCGTCGTTCTTCGACAGGTGCTTGAGGCGCTTGTAGTGGTTGTAGACCGCGACCGAGAGGATCTTCTTGGCCTGGTCCTGGCCGATGACGTACTGGTCGAGGATGTTGCGGATCTCGTGCGGGGTAGGCAGGTCGGACTTCGCACCCTTGCCGCCTTTGTCGGTGGCGGTCTCCTCGCGGATGATGTCGTTGCACAGCTCGATGCACTCGTCGCAGATGAACACCGAGGGCCCGGCGATGAGCTTCCTGACCTCGTGCTGGCTCTTGCCGCAGAACGAGCAGTACAGCAGCTTCTCGCCGGCGCTGGGCTTGTCCGGCATCTAGGCGGGCTCTCTCGAGGTGAGGACCTTGTCCACGATCCCGTACTTTACCGCGTCTTCGGCACCCATGAAAAAGTCGCGCTCCGTGTCGTGCGAGATGACCTCGACCGTCTTGCCGGTATGCCTGGCGAGGATCTCGTTGAGGCGGCTGCGCAGGTACAGGATCTCCTTGGCGTGGATCTCGATGTCGGTCGCCTGGCCCTGGAAGCCGCCCATGGGCTGGTGGATCATGACGCGCGAATTTGGCAGGATGAAGCGCTTGTCCTTGTCCCCGGCCGCGAGCAGGAGCGAACCCATGCTGGCCGCCTGGCCGACGCACAGGGTGCTCACGTCGGGCTTGATGAACTGCATGGTGTCGTAGACGGCGAGGCCCGCCGACACCGAGCCGCCGGGCGAATTGATGTAGAAGAAGATGTCCTTGTCCGGGTTCTCGGACTCGAGGAACAGCAGCTGCGCGACGATCAGGTTGGCGGTGATCTCGGTCACCGGTCCGACCAGGAACACCACGCGCTCCTTCAACAGCCTGGAATAGATGTCGTAGGCGCGCTCGCCGCGCCCCGACTGCTCGATGACCATCGGGATCAGGCCGAGGTCTTCGGTGTCGCGCGTGCGCTTTTCCCAGTTCATGCGTTGCTTCCCATCAGCTCGTCGAAGGCCACCGCCTTGTCCGCGACTTTCGCCCTGGACAGGACCCACTTGACCACGTTGCCTTCCAGAGCGAGGGCTTCCATCTCCGACAGGCGCTGCGGCTGCATATAAAACCATTTTACAACTTCGGCGGGACTCTCGTAGGAAGCCGACTCCTGCTCGATCAGGGCGCGCACTTGCGCCGGCTTGGGCTGCAATTTCTCGGCGCGCGCCAGCTCGGCGATAATCAGGCCCAGCGCCACGCGCCGCCTGGCCGCCGCCTCGAAGGCCTGCGCATCCAGCGGCAGCTTTTCGATCTTGAGGCCGCGCGAACGCAGGTCGGCGGCCGCGCGTTCCACCAGTTCGCGAGTCTCCATCGCCACCAGCGACTTGGGCAGCTCGAGCGGCGTAGCCGCGAGCAGCGCCTCGAGCGCCTGGTTCTTCAGGCGCGCTTCGACGCGCTTGTGGGCCTCGCGCTCGACGTTCTGCTTCACCTCGGCGCGCATCTTCGCGAGATCGCCGTCCGCCACGCCCAGGCTGCGCGCGAACTGCGCGTCCAGCGCCGGCAGATGCGCCGCCTCCACCTGCCTGAGGCTCAACCTGAACGACGCGGTCTTCCCCGCCACGTCCTTGCCGTGATAGTCGCCGGGAAACTGCAGCTCGAAGCTCTTCGCCTCGCCCGCGGCCATGCCGCGCGCCGCGGACTCGAACTCGGGCAGCATGCGGCCTTCCCCCAGCACGAAAGCGAAGCCCTCGGCCTTGCCGCCGGCGAAAGGCTCGCCGCCGATGGTGCCCGCGAAATCCACCGTCAGGCGGTCGCCGTCCTGCGCCGGCCGCGCCGCACCCGCGTAGGTCACGCGCTGCTTGCGCAGGATTTCGATGGTCTTGTCCACTGCCGCCTCGTCCACCTCGATCTGCGCTCGTTCGATGGCCGCGGCGGACACGTCGCCGATCGCGAAATCAGGGTATATCTCGAAGGTGGCGCTGAACTCGAGCGCGCCGGCGGCGGCCTCCTTCCTCGGTTCGATGCGCGGCTGCCCCGCGACCTTGAGGTTCGCCTCTTTCACCGCGTCGGTGAACGATTTGTGCACCGCGTCGCCCAGCACTTCCGAGCGCAGCTGCGGCCCGTAGGTCTGTGCCAGGAGCTTCATCGGCACTTTGCCGGGGCGGAACCCGGGCATTTTGACGTTGCGCGCCAGCTTTTTCAGGCGCTCGCCGATCTCGCGTTCGACGCCGTCGACGGGCACCGACATCTGCAGGCGCCGCTCCAGTGCGCCGAGAGTCTCCAGGTTTGCCGCCATTCCTGTCTCTTCCTCAGAGTGGCCCGCTGGTGCGAAGGGAGGGACTCGAACCCTCATGCCTTGCGGCGTCAGATCCTAAGTCTGGTGCGTCTGCCAATTCCGCCACCTTCGCCTTAAAAAGCGGGTGAAAAACAACGTATTATACCTTCGCGTGTCGGTCGGCCATTACGAGAACTTCCCGGTGGCATCGCTGCTGCTGCCGGCGCATTTGCGCGAGCCGGTTGCGGTCTTGTACCGCTTCGCGCGCAATGCCGATGACTTCGCCGACGAGGGCGACGACCCGCCGCAGCGGCGCCTCGAGAATCTCGACGATTACCGCCGGCAGCTGGCATCGCCGTCGGACCCGTTGCTGCACGAGGTGCAGCGCATCGTCCGGGACCACGGCCTTCCGCTGCAGCTGTTCCATGACCTCCTGGACGCTTTCGCCCAGGACGTGGCCAAGGCCCGCTACGCCAGCTTCGCCGAAGTGCTGGACTACTGCCGGCGCTCCGCCAACCCGGTCGGCAGGCTGCTGTTGCATCTTTTCAAACGAACGTCTGAAACGGAGCTGGCGCAGTCCGATGCGATCTGCACGTCCCTGCAACTGATCAATTTCTGGCAGGACGCCGCCATCGACTACGCAAGGGACCGCGTCTACCTGCCGCAGGATGAAATGGCGCAGCACGGCGTCAGCGAGCGCCACCTTGCCCTGCACATCTGCGATCACGCCTGGTTCCGGCTGATGCAATTCCAGGCGCACAGGTCGCGCGGCTTGATGCTGGCCGGGGCGCCGCTGGGCCACAGTTTGCCGGGCCGCATCGGCCTGGAGATCCGCGCCACCGTGCAGGGCGGCCTGCGCGTCCTGGAAAAACTCGAGCGCGCGAATTACGATATGTTCCGCCAGCGCCCCGTACTGCGCTGGTTCGACTGGCCCCTGCTGTTCGCGAAAGCCCTGTGACACCGGACGAATACTGTCAGCGCAAAGCGGCCGGCAGCGGATCGAGCTTCTACTACTCGTTCCTGTTCCTGCCGCCGCCGCGTCGGCGCGCGATCACCGCGCTGTACGCGTTCTGCCGCGAGGTGGACGACGCGGTGGACGACATCGCGGATGCGCAGCTCGCCGCCACCAAACTAACCTGGTGGCGGCACGAGGTCGGCCAGCTGTTCGCGGGCAATCCGCAGCACCCGGTCACGCGTGCGCTGCAGCCCGCGCTCGCGCCCTATGGCATCACGGCGCCGCGCCTGAACGAGATTATCGACGGCATGGAGATGGATCTCACGCAGACACGCTACCTCGATTTCGCGGGACTGGAGCGCTACTGCTATCACGTCGCGGGCGTGGTCGGGCGGCTCGCCGCCGGCATCTTCGGCTACCAGGACCCCAGGACCCTGGAGTACGCGAAAAATCTCGCCACCGCTTTCCAGCTCACCAACATCATTCGTGACGTGGGCGAGGACGCGCGCAAGAACCGCATCTACCTGCCGATCGAGGACCTGCA
>CAZOSA010000229.1:0-3863 GCA_964582155.1 uncultured Enterobacteriaceae bacterium
GCGCCAGCCCGCGGCGCCGGCCGCGACGCCGCAGCCGGCGGCAATGGCGAAGGCGAGCTTGTAGCTTCCCGTGCGATCGAACAGGTAGCCCGCCATCCATGGCCCGAGGGCGCTGCCCGCAGCGGCGCCCATCAGGCCCACGCCGACGATGCTGCCGAAGTGCGCTCCACTGAAACGGTCGCTCACCATCGCCGGGATGAGCGAGGCGGTGGCCGAGTAGCCGACGCCGAGCAGCACCGCGTAGCCGTAGATCGCCCAGCGCGCGGGCGCCCCGGCGAGCGCGTCGAGCGCTGCCACCGCGCTCACCATGACGGCGATGCCCGCGACGTACACGTACTCGCGCTGGACGCGGTCCGAGAGCCAGCCGCCGCCAGTCTTGCCGACGATGCTGGAAGCGCCGACCACGCCGACCACCGAGGCGGCGATGAGCGCGGTGACGCCCTGGTCGACGAGGTAGGCCACCTGGTGCACGTGCAGCGTCTGCGAGCACACGTTGCCGAAGAAAAACGCTGCCAGCATCAGCCAGAAGGGCGTGCCGCGCATGGCTTGGACGAGCGTGGTCGTGGACGGCGGCTTTTGCGCTGTGGCGCTGCGCTGCGGCGCGGGCCCGCGCGCGGCGGATCGGCGCAACAGGAAGAGCGAGGACGGCACGATCCACAGCACGCAGATCGCGGCGAGCACGCGGAACGCCGTGCGCCAGCCGTAGGCGTCGATGAGGAGCTGCGTGAGCGGCACCACCAGCAGCATGCCCACGCCCACGCCCGAGCTGGCGATGCCGAGCGCGAGGCCGAGCCTGCCCTGGAAGCCGCGCTGTACGTGCACCAGCGCCGGGACCCAGCCCGCCGCCGCCACGGCGAGCGCGGTGAACACCCCGAAGCCGAGGTAGAGCTGCCAGGGGGCGGAGATGTAGCTGTCGGCCCAGAGGGCGAGGCCGAGGGCCACGCCGCCCCCCGCCATGAGGCGCAGCGGCCGCACCCGGTCACACAGCACGCCGATGAGGGGATTGACTCCGCCGTGCACCAGCGTGAAGACCGAGAACGCGCCGGCGAGCACGGAACGGCTCCAGCCGTATTCGTGCAGCAGCGCGACCAGGATGACGCTGTAGGAGTACCAGACGCCGTAGGCAAGCGCGAGCGTGAGGGCGATGACGCCCAGGCTCAATTCAAGCCACTCCCTCGACGATGCGCATGTCGCGCTGCGCCGCGTCCTTGCCCAGGACCCTGAGCGCTTCCTTGTAGCCCGGCCCTTCGTAGGCCGCGATCGCCTTTGCGACGCTGTCGAACTCGACCACCACCGTGCGCTGGTTCATCCCCGCCTCGTAGGTCTTGGCGGGCGCGCCGCGCACCAGGAACCTTCCGCCCGCGGCCTGGATCGCGGGCCCGGCGATCTTCGCGTACGCCGCGAGCGCGTCGGGTTTGCTGATCGAACGGTAGGTCACCACCATGTAGGCCTTGGCCATCGCGCTCTCCTCGGAGAAAAAAGATCGGGCCCCATTTTCACACGACCCGGCCGGCATCCTGCGCAGTTTCGCCGGCGCACCGGCATCGTTGCTATAGTCGGCGCATCGCGATCCCGAGGAGAAGCGCATGAGCACCGTCCCCAACCACGCCCTGCGCCAGTTGCGCGCGGGCAAGCTCGCCATCGGCCTGGGCCTGCGCCAGGCGCGCACCGTCGACGTGGCGCAGATCCTGAAGACCGCGGGCTTCGACTGGATGTTCATCGACTGCGAGCACAACTCGATGGGCACCGACACCGCCGCGCAGATCGCCTGCGCCGCGCTCGCCATCGGCATCACGCCCGTGGTACGCGTCGCGGGCAAGGAACACTGGCTCGCTTCGCGCATGCTGGACAACGGCGCGCAGGGCGTCGTCGTGCCGCACGTCGAGAGCGACCTCGAGGCCAGGCGCGTCGCCGACCATTGCCGCTTTCCGCCGCTCGGACACCGCTCGATGGGCGGCGGCCTGCAGCAGCTCGGCTTCGCTTCGATGCCCGTGGGCGAGGCGGCGCGCATCGTCAATGAGGAGACGCTCGTCGTCGTGATGCTCGAATCGCCCAGGGGGATCGAGAACTGCGAGGCGATCGCCGCGGTGGATGGGATCGATGCGCTGCTCATCGGCACGAACGACCTGTGCTTCGAGATGGGCATCCCCGGCAAGTTCGAGGACCCGCGCGTCGCGCAGGCCTACAGGAAGGTCATCGCCGCCTGCAGGAAACATGGAAAATTCGCCGGCATGGGCGGCATGTACACGCAGGAGCTGCTGCAGCGCCACATCGGCATGGGCGTGCAGCTGATTCTCTCCGGGTCGGATTTTTCGCTGCTGCAGCAGGCCGCCGGGGCGCGCGCGAGCCTGGTGCGCGGGTTCGAGAAGCAGGCGTGAGCCATCGCATCGAAACCGTCGGCGTGCGCGGCAGCCCGATGGAGGTGTTCCTGTTCGCGCCCGCGGGCGCGGGGCCGCATCCCGGCATCGTCCTCTGCCAGCACATTCCCGTCGGGCACACCGGCCTGGAGAACGACACCGTGACGTTGAAGACCGCCGGGCGCTTTTGCGACAACGGCTACTTCGTCGCCGTGCCCTTCATCTTCCACTGGTGGCCGAAGAGCGCCGACATTGAGCTCAAGCGCACCCAGTTCCGCGACGACTGGACGCGGCTCGACCTGGACACCGCCTTCGACCTGCTCGCCGCGCAGCCGGGCGTGGAGCGCAAGCGCATCGGCATCGCGGGGCATTGCTGGGGCGGGCGCGTGGCGTGGCTGGGCGCCTGCACCAACCCGCGCTACCAGGCCGCCGCGATTTTCTACGGCGGGCGCGTGAAGCTCGTCATGGGCGAAGGCAATCCGCCCGCGATCGACCTCGCCCCCGCCATCGGCTGCCCGGTGATCGGTTTTTTCGGCAACGAGGATACCAATCCCTCGCCCGCGGACGTAGACGACTACGACGCCGCCCTGACCAAGGCGGGCGTGGCGCATGTTTTTCACCGCTACGAGGGCGCCGGCCACGCCTTCCAGTCGTTCAACAATCCCGAGCGCTTCCGGCCCGAGGCGAGCGAGGATGCGTGGCGCAAGGCGCTGGCGTTTTTCGCGGAGAAACTGAAAAGCCGCTAGCGCTTCGCTGCAGCTTCGCGCGGCTCGCGCCGCGGCCGTCCGCGCGGGCGGTGCGGGCTGGCGGCGCGCGGCGACACTGCGTAGGTTGTCGCCGCTTCGCGAACCTCGAGGGTGAACGGGCTGCGCACCGTGACCGTCCCGTAGACGCCGCTGTCCTGCAGGTCTTCCGTCAGCAACAGCGCACACTCCTGCAGCTGCGCGGCGGCGACGATCATGCTGTCCCACCAGGAAATCCCGTAGCGCTGCTCGATCCGGCGCGCGTTCAGCATGACGTCTTCATCGATCGCCTGAGGATTCCAGGCGAAGTACCTTTCGGTGAGCGTCCACGCCTGGTCCTGCGTCATGCGTGAACCGGCCATGCGCTTGAGATTGACGTAGAACTCCGACACCACCTGCATGCTGGTGCGTCCGAGGCCTTCATTCCACAGGTGCTCGTGCCACGCTGACGCGCGCGCCTGCTTGGCGGGGTCACGCGCATCCCGCACGTACAGCAGGAAGTTCGCGTCAGCGAAAACGGGATCGGTCATACAACTCGTCGCGCGTCAGGTACGGCCCTTCGAGCTGCAACGGCTTCTCGGCCAGCGCTGCCAGCCTGGCCTGCCGGTACTCCTGCGAATGGCGCATTTTCTGGCGCAGCATCTCGCCCACATAGCGCGACAGGCTCATGTTGTGCTCGGCCGCCTGCACCCGCGCCCAGGCCGCGGCCTGAGCATCCAGCGTTATCGTTATGTTTTTCATGGGCAATCCATGTAATTACACT
>CAZOSA010000230.1:0-3856 GCA_964582155.1 uncultured Enterobacteriaceae bacterium
GATCGGCAAACGCGTGATCGTGCTCGGCGGCGGCAATACCGCGATGGACTGCTGCCGCTCCTCCCGGCGCCTCGGCGGCGAGGACGTGAAGGTGATCGTGCGCTCGGGCTTCGAGGAGATGAAGGCCTCGACCTGGGAAAAGGAAGACGCGCAGCACGAAGGCATCCCGATCCTCAATTACCTCGTGCCCAGGGCCTTCCTGCACGCCAAGGGCAAGCTCACCGGCCTGCGCTTCGGCAAAGTGACGGCGGTGTACGACGAGACGGGCCGGCGCACACTCGTGCCCAGCGGCGAGCCGGACCAGGACTTCGAATGCGACGACGTGCTGGTGGCGGTCGGGCAGGAAAACGCCTTTCCCTGGATCGAGCGCGATGCCGGAATCGAGTTCGACCAGGCGGGGATGCCGGTGCTGGACAAGATGACCTTGCGCTCGAGCGCGCGCCAGGTGTTCTTCGGCGGGGATTCCGCCTTCGGCCCGAAGAACATCATCTGGGCGGTGGCGCACGGGCACGACGCGGCCATCTCCATCGACAAGATGCTCAACGGCGAGGACATGCGCGAGCGCCCGGGGCCGACGGTGAACCTGATTTCGCAGAAGATGGGCATCCACGAGTGGAGCTACGACAGCGAGATCGCACCCGACGCGCGCTACAAGGTGCCCTGGCGCGACATCAAGGTGACGCTGAAGAACGTGAAATCCGAGGTCGAGCTCGGCTTCGACCCGGCGACGGCGTGGAAGGAGGCGCAGCGCTGCCTGAACTGCGACGTGCAGACGGTGTTCACCTCGACGCTGTGCATCGAGTGCGACGCCTGCGTGGACATCTGCCCGATGGACTGCATCAGTTTCGTGGCCGACGGGCCGGAAACCGAGCTGCGCGGGCGACTCAACGCCCCGGCGAAGAACCTGACGCAGGACCTGTATCTGCAGGCAGGCCTCAAGACCGGGCGCGTGATGGCCAAGGACGAGGACGTGTGCCTGCACTGCGGGCTGTGCGCCGAGCGCTGCCCGACCGGGGCCTGGGACATGCAGAAGTTCCTGCTGCAGATGACCGACGCCGGGCCCGGCTGCCGCCAGCATCACCAGAAGAAGGCCGCATGATGAAACGCATCGACGCGATCAACGACTTCGTCGTCAAGTTCGCCAACGTCAACGGCTCCGGCTCGGCTTCGGCCAACGAGCTGTTCGCGAAAGGCTTTCTTCGCATGGGCATCCCGGTCAGCCCGCGCAACATCTTTCCCTCGAACATCCAGGGCCTGCCGACCTGGTACGAGGTGCGCGTCACCGAAAAAGGCTGGCTGGGGCGCCGCGGCGGCGTGGACCTGATGGTGGCGATGAATCCGCAGACCTGGGACCAGGACCTGAAGGAGATCGAGCCGGGCGGATACCTGTTCTACGACAATACGAAAGCCCTGCCGCCGTCCAGATTCCGCGACGACGTGAACGTGATCGGCATGCCGCTCACGGAGATCTGCAACCAGAACTTCACCGATTCGCGCGAACGGCAGCTATTCAAGAACATCGTCTACGTCGGCGCGCTGTCGGCGCTGATGGACATCGATCCCGGGGCGATCGCCGAGCTGATCGGCGAGCAGTACAAGGGCAAGGAGAAGCTCCTCAAGCCCAACCTCAATGCCTTCCAGATGGGCTACAACTACGCCGGCGAGAAGTTGAAAGGCATGCTCGGGCTCAAGGCGAAGCGCGCCTATGAGGTGGGCGAGCGCATATTCATCGAAGGCAATGCCGCGGCGGCGCTGGGCTGCCTCTATGGCGGGGCGACGGTGTGCGCCTGGTACCCGATCACGCCTTCGTCGTCGCTGGCTGAAGCGTTCCAGAAATATTGCTCCAGGCTGCGCGTGGACAAGGATTCGGGCAAGAACAAGTTTGCCATCATCCAGGCCGAGGACGAGCTCGCTTCCATCGGCATCGTGACCGGGGCGGGGTGGAACGGGGCGCGCGCCTTCACCGCGACCTCGGGCCCGGGGATATCGCTGATGTCGGAATTCATCGGCCTGGCTTACTTCGCCGAGATCCCGGCGGTGGTGATCGACGTGCAGCGCGGCGGCCCCTCGACCGGCATGCCGACGCGCACCCAGCAGTCCGACGTCATGAAGTGCGCTTATCTCTCGCACGGCGACACCAAGCACGTGCTGCTGTTTCCCGAGGACCCGCACGAGTGCTTCGAGTTCGCGGCGCTGGCTTTGGACCTCGCCGAGCGCCTGCAGACGCCGGTGTTCCTGATGAGCGATCTGGACATCGGCATGAACCAGCGGCTGTGCAAGCCGCTGGTGTGGGACGACGCGCGCCGCTACGACCGCGGCAAGGTGATGACCGCCGAGATGCTCGATGCGGGCAAGGAGTTCGGGCGTTATTTGGACGTGGATGGCGACGGGATCCCGTACCGCACCTACCCGGGTTCGCACGCCACCAAGGGCGCGTATTTCACCCGTGGCACGAGCAAGAACGCCTACGCGGTGTACTCGGAGGCGGGACCGGATTACGCCTACAACATGCAGCGCCTGCTGAAGAAGCACCAGTTCGCCAAGACGCTGGTTCCCATGCCCGTCCTGACCCCGTCGAAGGCGCCGGCGCGCTTCGGCTGCCTGTATTACGGCTCGACCAGCCCGTCGATGAACGAGGCGCTCGAGGCGCTCGCCGAAAAGGGCATCTTCATCAATGCGCTGCGCGTGCGCTCGTTCCCGTTCCAGGACGAGATCTACGACTTCGTGCAGTCGCATTCGAAAGTCTTCGTCGTGGAGCAGAACCGCGATGCGCAATTGAAGACGCTGCTGGTCAACGAGGCCGGGATCAACCCGGCCTCCTTGATTTCGGTCCTGCATTACGACGGCACGCCGATCACGGCGCGCTTCATCACCGGCGAAATCTCCCAGATCGTGTCCGCTTTGAACGTCCGGCCGATCAAGAAGGACAGGGCGGCATGACCTACCTGCTCAAGCCCAAGCTGCACCACCCGACCCTGGCGAAGAACAAGGTTGGCTATACGCGGCGCGACTATGAAGGCAAGGTTTCCACGTTGTGCGCCGGGTGCGGGCATGACTCGATCTCGGCGTCGCTGATCCAGGCGTTCTGGGAGCTGGATGTCCAGCCGCACCGGGTGGCGAAGTTGTCGGGGATCGGGTGTTCTTCGAAGACCCCGGATTATTTCCTCGGCAATTCGCACGGCTTCAACACCGTGCACGGCCGCATGCCGTCGGTGCTGACCGGGGCGAATCTGGCGAACCGGGATCTGATCTATCTGGGGGTGTCCGGCGACGGGGATTCCGCGTCCATCGGTTTGGGGCAGTTCGCGCACGTCATGCGGCGCGGGGTGAACATGACCTACATCCTGGAGAACAACGGGGTGTACGGGCTGACCAAGGGGCAGTTCTCGGCGACGGCGGACAAGGGGTCGAAGGCGAAGAAGGGCGCTGTCAACGCCGATGCGGCGGTGGATACGGTGAGCCTGGCGCTGCTGATGGGCGCGACGTTTGTGGCGCGCAGCTTCAGCGGGGACAAAACCCAGCTCACGCCTTTGATCAAGGCTGCGATCGCGCACCCGGGGGCGGCGTTCATCGACGTCATCAGTCCCTGCGTTGCATTCAACAACCACGCGGGCTCGACCAAGAGCTACGACTACGTTCGCGAGCACAACGAGGCGGTCAACCGCCTCGACTTCTGGCCCAGCCGCGAGACCATCACCGTCGACTACTCCGCAGGCGGCGTCATCGAAGTTCCCGGCGCCGACGGCGCCATCCTCAAACTGCGCAAGCTCCACGCCGACTACGACCCCAGCGACAGGATCGGCGCCCAGGCCATGATCTCCAGCGCCGCCCACAAGGGCGAAGTCCTCACCGGGCT
>CAZOSA010000231.1:0-3848 GCA_964582155.1 uncultured Enterobacteriaceae bacterium
GCGGCAGCGCTTCGAGCAGGCTCGGCTCGTTCGGGTTCTGGCCGATGTTGGTGCGCCGGATCGCCACCGTCACGATCTCGGCGCCGGAGGCATCCACCGCGGCGCGCGTCTGCGCGAAATCCTTGTACTTGCCGGTGCCGATCAGCAGGCGGGACGAGTAGGTCTTGCCGGCAACGACGAATCCGTCGCTCATCCGCCCCCCACCGCGACCACGATTTCCAGCCGGTCGCCGTCCGCGATGTGGGTTGTGCGGTGCGCGCTCTTCGGCACGATTTCCCCGTTTTTCTCCACCGCGATGCGCTTGCCGGACAGTTCCAGGCGCGCGACCAGCGCGGCAACGTCGAGCGGCCGCTCGAAGCGGTGCGCCGCGCCGTTCACAATCACTTGAATCATAAGGAGGAATGATACACTCGCGCACTAGCCGCGGGTGTAGTTCAATGGCAGAACGGCAGCTTCCCATGCTGCATACAAGGGTTCGATTCCCTTCACCCGCTCCACCACTTAGCCACTTTTGATTGGTAGGTCGGCATTTGAGCATCCGCACCCGGCTTTTGCTCTTGATCCTGTTCGCGACGCTCGTCCCTGCGCTGATGGCCGGGATTCAGTTTCTCCAGCATCGCGACTCCGAGATCGCCGACGCGCAGCACGATCTGGTTGCCACCGCACAACGCGTCGCGCAAGTCCTGCGAGATACGGTCCGCGCGACGGCGCAGCTTCACTACGGCTTGTCGCGGGCGCGGGATCTCGATACGCAGGACAAGGCCGCCTGCTCCGACTTCCTTGCCGATGTGCTGAAGGAGCATCCGCAGTACACCGGGATACTCACGATCACGCCGAAGGGCGACCTGTTTTGCGATTCCCTGCGCACCGGCAGGGCGTTGCACCTCACGGATCGCCAGTATTTCCAGCAGGCGCTCAACTCCAGGAATCCGCTCGCCGTCGAGCCGGTCTTCGGCCGCCTGACCGGGATCGCGGTCCTGCAGATCGCCTACGCCGCGCGGCGCGAAACGGGCGAGCCGAAGTTCGTGCTGCTCGCATCGCTGAACCTGGAAAAGTACATGCAGCTCCGCGCGAAGTCCCTGCCGCGGGAAACCGCGGTGATCGCGCTCATGGACGGCAAGGGAACGATACTCACCTGGCATCCCGACGGAGAGAAGCTGCGCGGCACGTCGATCGCGGATTCGCCGCTGTTTCACTTTGCCCGGGAACAGCAGGGCGGTGCTGCGCGGGAGTTCACCGAGCCCGGCGGAGCGACACGGATCTGGGCGGTGAGCGCGCTGCCAGAATTCCCCGAAGCCGGCCTCCACGTCCTGGTCGGGGTGTCCAGGAAGGATTTGCTCGCAACGGCGAATCGAAATCTGGGCCAGGCGCTCTCGATTCTGGCCATTGTCTCGCTGCTGATATTCGCCGGCGTGTGGGCACTGGTGGAATTGAGCATTCGCCGCCAGATAGCCCGCACTATCGCGGCCGCCGCGCGGTTCAGCGGCGGGGACTTCGGCGCGCGCATCGGCAAGCCCTACCCGCGCGGCGAGCTCGGCGGCCTGATGTCGGCCATGGACCACTCCTTCGAGTTGATGCAGGCGCAGCGGGAGAAGATCGAGCGGCTGACCCGGGTTTATGCCGTGCTGAGCGGGATCAACGGGCTTATCGTGCGGGTGCGCGAGCGCGACGAGCTGTTTCGCGAAGCCTGCCGGATCGCGGTCGACCATGGCAGGTTTCACATTGCCTGGATCGGCGTCGTGAATCGGGACCTTAACCGCCTCGACATTGTCGCGCCATACGGCGGGGAGCCGGAATTCGCCGAGTCCATACGGCACCGGGATTGGCTCGGCGCGGATGAAAGCGGGAATCGCCCCGCGGTCGGGCGGGTAGTGATCGAGAAAAAGGCCGTGTTTTCGAATGATATCCAGGTCGACCCGCAGATCCGGTACGCGAATGACCACATGGAGCAGGGCACGCGCTCGCTGGCGGTGCTGCCATTGATGGTTGCGGACTCTGTCGTGGCAGTCCTGTGTCTGCATGCGAGGGAAACGGGATTCTTCGATGAGGACGAGAAGAGGCTCATGCTCGAACTCGCGGGCGACATTTCCTTCGCGCTTGACAACATCAAAAAGGCGGAGCAGCTCGACTACCTCGCCTACTACGACCCGGTGACGGGTCTCGCCAATCGCACCTTGTTCCATGAGCGCCTTGAGCAAGGCCTGGCCGCCGCAGGCCGCGAGCAGCGCAAGTTTGCACTCATCATCCTGGATATCGAACGGTTCAAGACGATCAACGATACGCTGGGCCGGCAGGCGGGCGATACGCTTCTCAAGCAGATCGCCGATCGCATGGCCGGCAATGCGCCGGACGTCGCCTGGCTCGGCCGGATCGGAGCGGATCACTTCGCGATCATGGCTCCCGACATTCAGAACGTGGAGGATTTGGCGCGGCTCGCCGAGCAGCGGCTCGAGGAGTTTTTCGGCCGGCCATTCCGGATCGGCGAGGCCGAGATGAGGATCGCTGCCAAGCTAGGCCTCGCCGTGTTCCCCGGTGACGGCGCCGACGCCGAGACCCTTTTCAGGAACGCGGAAGCTGCGCTGAAGAAGGCCAAGGCGGGCGGCGACCGGTACCTGTTCTACACCCAGGCGATGAACGAGCGCGTCGCGGAGAAGATGGCATTGGAGAACAAGCTGCGGCAAGCGCTAGAGAGGGACGAGTTCGTGCTGCATTACCAGCCCAAGGTGGACTTGGAGACCAGGAGCATCGTCGGGGTGGAGGCGCTGATCCGCTGGCAGAGTCCCGAGCTGGGGCTGGTGGCGCCGATGAAGTTCATCCCGCTGATGGAGGAAACCGGGCTGATACTGCCGGTCGGCACCTGGGCGCTGAAGCGGGCATCGCGCGACCACCGAAGCTGGGTAAATCAGGGCCTGAAGGCACCTCGGGTTGCAGTCAACGTATCGTCCATCCAGCTGCGGCAGCGCAATTTCGTCGACAGCGTGGAGCAGGCGATCATGGAGGGCGTTGCTCCGACCGGCATCGATCTGGAAATCACCGAGAGCCTCATCATGGAGGACATCCAGGGCACTATCGAGAAACTGAAGGCGGTCCGGGGCCTCGGCGTGAGCATCGCGATCGATGATTTCGGCACCGGCTACTCGTCGCTCGGCTACCTGGCGAAGCTGCCGGTGCAGACGCTCAAGATCGATCGCTCGTTCATCATCACGATGCTGAAAGAACCGGACAGGATGGTGCTGGTGCAGACGATCATCTCGATGGCGCATTCGCTCAAGCTCAATGTGGTCGCCGAAGGCGTGGACGAGGAAGCGCAGGCGAAGACGCTGCGGCTGCTGCACTGCGACGAGATGCAGGGGTATCTGTTCAGCCGGCCGGTGCCCTTCGACCAGTTGACTGCGCTGTTGATGAAGGCAGCACAAGGCTAGCGCATCTGGGCATCCGCGTGGCCAACAGGCTGCTAACCGTAAATGAGCGCCCCGACTACCACGGCGCCGTCCAGCAGCAGCCAGCCGACACAAGGCAGGTAGATGTTGCGGTCGTGCTTGCGGATGCCGTACACGAACCAGACGAATGCCGAAATCCAGTACGCGGTCCAGGACAACACCGATACACCTGCCGCCTGGCGGCTCACCCAGATGGCGTAGATCTGCGGCACCGTCATCAGCAGGGTGAAGATCGACATGCCTGCGAGCAGCTTCTGCATCATTTTCTCGGAGGGCCAGGCGTGCGCGGGCGTTGCAGGTTGTGGGTGCATGGTCAGTAGCCGTAGAACTCTTCGGAACGCATGTTCTTTTCGTTGACGCCGAGCCCTTTTTCGTACACGGCCACGGGCGGCCCTAGAAGGTGCGGAT
>CAZOSA010000232.1:0-3819 GCA_964582155.1 uncultured Enterobacteriaceae bacterium
TTTCGTATTCCGCCGGCGTTGACCTAGTCCAGGAACAGCTGCAGCAGCTCGTTGAGGAACAGCCGCCCGCGTCGCGTGGGGCGGATGCGCAGCGGGTCGTCCTCGATCAGGCCCTTGGCTTGCGCGGCGGCCAGCTTGCGCAGGATGACCGACGCGGGCAGCCCGGTGCGCTCGGCGAACAGTTCCGCGGGCACCCCGTCCACCAGCCGCAGCGCGTTCAGCATGAATTCGAACGGGAGTTCCCGCGGCGCGACCACTTTCTCCTGCAGCGTCCCGGCCGAAGCAAGGTACTCGCGCGGTTGCTTCACGCGCTCGTGGCGCGTCACGCGATCGGCGAAACTGAGCTTGCCGTGCGCGCCCGCGCCGATGCCGAGGTAGTCGCCGAATTCCCAGTAGTTCATGTTGTGCCGGCAGCGCCGCCCGGGCCGCGCGAAGGCGGAAGTCTCGTAATGCTCGAAACCCGCCGCGGCGGCCAGCGATTCGACCGCCAGCTGCATGTCCGCGCAGGCGTCGTGCTCCGGCAACTGCGGCGGCTTGCTGTAAAAAACGGTGTTCGGCTCGAGCGTCAACTGGTAAGCGGAAAAATGCGTGGTGCCGAAGCGCAATCCTTCCGCTGCATCCGCGCGCGCTTGGTCGAGCGTCTGGCCTGGAAGCCCGTACATCACGTCGAGGTTGACGTTGTCGAACACCGCCTGCGCCATCTCGATCGCGCGGCGCGCCTCGTGCGCGGAATGAATCCGTCCCAGGGCCCTCAACTTGGCGTCATCGAAGCTCTGGATGCCGAGCGACAGCCGGTTCACGCCCGCTGCGCGATATCCGCGAAAGCGCTGCGCTTCTGCAGTCCCCGGATTGGCTTCGAGCGTGACCTCCGCGCCGGGCTCAAGCGGCAAGCGCGCGCGAACCGCCGCGAGCAGGCGGTCAATGGACTCGGGGGTGAACAGGCTCGGCGTGCCCCCGCCGATGAAGACGGAGCGGAGCTTGCGTCCCCACACCGAGGGCAGCAGACCCTCCAGGTCGGCCACCAGCGCGTCCACGTACTCGCGCTCCGGCAGCGTGTCCGTCTTCTCGTGCGAGTTGAAGTCGCAGTAGGGGCATTTGCGCACGCACCAGGGCAGGTGCGCGTAGAGCGCGAGCGGCGGCAGCGCCGTGAAGCGCACTTCGCCCGGCGCCCGGATGACGGCGTTCACTGCAGCAATTCGAGCAGCCGCGCGGCGGCGATGCCGCGGTGGCTGATGCGATTCTTCTCGTGCGCCGGCAGCTCCGCCGCGGTCAGGCCGCGCTCCGGCAGCAGGAAAAGCGGGTCGTAGCCAAAGCCGTTCGCGCCAAGCGGTGCACGCGCGATCTCGCCGCGCCAGAGTCCCTCGGCGACGAGCGGCGCGGGATCGTCTGCGCTGCGCACCAGCGCGATCACGCAGGCATAGTGCGCCTTGCGTTCATCGCCGAGGCTCGCCAGCAGCTTGCGATTGTTGCGCGCGTCGCGCTCCTCGCGGCTGCCGTCGCGCCCCGCGTAGTAGGCCGAATGCACACCGGGCTCGCCCCCCAGCGCGTCCACGCAAAGGCCCGAATCGTCGGCCAGCGCCGGCAAGCCGCTCGCGCGGCTCGCGTGGCGCGCCTTGGCGAGCGCGTTGTCCAGGAACGTATCGTGCGGCTCCTCGGCCTCGGCGATGCCCAGGCGCGCCTGTGGAATCACTTCGATGGCCAACGCAGCGAGCAGCGCGCCGATTTCGCGCAGCTTGCCTGGATTATTCGAGGCAAGGACCAACTGCTTCATCGCGGCGGGCGCTGCCGCTTGAGCGCTTCCTTGATCTCGGCGACGGCGTGCTCGATGTCCTCGTCGGTCATGCGCAGAAAGTCCGGGTCGGTGGCGCCGAAGTCCTGCACCTCGGTGGTCATCTCGTGCAGCGGCACGGTACGCGGCCCCTCGCCCGGGGGCACGGCGTCCTCGCCCCATGCCAGCGCCAGCGCGGTGATGTTGTCGCTGCCCGGGCCGGCGCGCTCCCCCGCCAGCGCGGCCAGGCGCGCGATGGCTTGCGCCACGGTGCCGCTTTCGAGACCGGCGATGAGCTGGTGCCGCGTGAGCGGCCCCCACAGCCCGTCGGAACACAGGAGCAGGATATCGTCGCGCTCGAGCCGCGCATGGGCCGTGGGCTCGATGCGCGGCGCCTGCACGCCGCCAAGGCACTGCAGCAGCCGGTTGCGCTCCGGATGGGTGCCGGCGGCGTCCTCGCTGAGCTTGCCTTCGTCCACCAGCTGCTGCACCGGTGTATGGTCGCTGGTGCGCGCGACGACCTCGCCCTTGCGCACCAGATACAGGCGCGAATCGCCGACGTGCGACCAGTAGGCACGCCCCTCCTGCACCACGCAAGCGACGACCGTGGTGCGAGGCGTGTCGGCGAGTCCCAGGTGCTGCGCCTCGCGCAACAGCATGCCGTGCGAGCGCCCGACGGCGCGGAACAGGAACAGATCGGGGTTGGCGAGCCGCGGCCTTGCCTCGCGCTTGAACGCCGCGGCAATGTGGCGCATGGTGAGTTCCGCCGCGACTTCGCCGTGCGCGTGCCCGCCCATGCCGTCGGCGAGCACCAGCAGGATCGCCTCCGGCGTGCGCCAGTAGCCCATCCGGTCCTGGTTGTAGGGGCGCTTGCCCACGTGTGTTTCCTGGTAAATGGTGCACTTCATCGCCGAGCCAGCCTGAGCAATGCGCCCTTCAACTGCCGCATGATCGGCGCATTGCCCTGGTACCCGGGTACCTTCTCGCCGAGCAGCGCCTTTTGCAGCGCGAATACGCTCTGCGGCCGCTCGAGGTGATTGAGGCGCAGGCACCAGTCCACGGTATCGAGCAGCGTGCCTGTGAATTTTCCGGCGCCGGCCTTGCGCGCCGCAACGATGCGGTCCTTGTCCAGACGCGCCTCTGCCGAGGGCGGCGCGTGCGCGGCAAGGCAGGCGTACAGCGTGGCGCCCACCGAGTACACGTCGCTCCACGGGCCCAGTTTGGCGCGATCGACGTGGTGCTCGGGCGAGGCGAATCCCGGCGTGTACATCGGCGCCAGCGCGGGCGCCTCGCCCCACAGCATCTGGCGCGCGGCGCCGAAATCGATCAGCAGCGGCGTGCCGTCGCTCCTCAGGTATACGTTGCCCGGCTTGATGTCCAGGTGCAGCAGCTTGTTGGAGTGCACTTCGCGCAGGCCGTTGAGCAGGCTGGCGAAAGTGTTGCGTATCCAGCTTTCCTTCAGCGTGCCGCGGTGCGCATGGATGTGCTCCTGCAGTGTGCGGCCACGCTCGTAACGCATGACCAGGTACACGGTCTCGTTGGCGCGAAAGAAATTGAGCACGCGCACCACGTTGGGATGTGCCAGCGTGGCGAGCGCGCGCCCTTCCTCGAAAAAGCACTTCATGCCGTAGCGGAATGCCGCGGCATGCGCCTCGGGAACCACCGGTACCGCGCCCTCGCCGGTGCGCAGCGCGAGCGTCGAGGGCAGGTATTCCTTGATCGCCACAGGCGCCTCGTTCTCGTCGTGCGCCAGGTAGACGAACGAGAAGCCGCCCGAGGCCAGCACGCGCAGGATGCGGTAGCCATTCAGCTGATGCCCTTGCGGCAGCGGCTGGTTGGCTTGGGCCGGCATCTCCCCTATGATACGCGTTTCGCATCGCGCGCTTTCCTGCGATCTGTCCCCTTGATCCACAGCATGACCGGATACGCGCTCGCCGCCGCCGAGCATCCGCGCGGCGCGCTCAGCCTCGAACTGAAGTCCGTCAATTCGCGGTTCCTCGACCTGCAGTTCCGCGTCGCCGAAGAGCTGCGCGCGCTCGAGCCGCTGCTGC
>CAZOSA010000233.1:0-3813 GCA_964582155.1 uncultured Enterobacteriaceae bacterium
TGCCAGGTGGCGGTGGAGTTCCGCGATCCCGACAACCATTTCCTGGAGATCTTCTGGGGCCTCGACCAGGTGGGCAGCGACCACCGCGTGCGCCCGCCCGAGGAATGGTGCGAGGAGCACTCGCTGGAGGAAGCCATCCGCCACGCGCCGCCGGGGCAGGACACGACGCTGCACGCGAAATGAGCGAGACGATCGCCTTCATCGGCTTCGGCGAGGCCGGCCAGACCATCAGCCGCGGCCTGCTCGGCGAATCGAAACCGGCGATCCGCGCCTACGACATCCTGTTCGGCCAGCCCGCCGGCGCGCCGCTCGAGGCGGCGGCACGTTCGCTGGGCGTCGCCCTGGCGCGCGACCATGCCGACGCGGTGCGCGGCGCGAACCTCGTGTGCCTCACCGTGACCGCGGCCTCCAGCCTCGAAGCAGCGAAATCCTGCCTTCCCGGCCTGCGCAAGGGCCAGCTGTTCCTCGACATGAATTCGGTCTCGCCGCGGCGCAAGATCGAGACTGCGGCGCTCATCACGCCCACCGGCGCCGCCTACGTGGACGTCGCGGTGATGGCGCCGGCGGCGCCCTACCTGCACAAGGTGCCCTGCCTCATCGGCGGGCCGGGCGCCGCGGCGCTCGCCCCGCGCGCCGCCGCGCTCGGCATGCGGATGGAGTTCGTCTCGGACACGGTCGGACAGGCCTCGGCGATCAAGATGTTCCGCTCGATCGTGGTGAAGGGGCTGGAGGCGCTCCTGGTGGAGTCGATGACCGCCGCGGCCGAGTACGGGGTCGAGGATCGCGTGCTCGCCTCGCTCCAGGAGACCTGGCCCGGCATCGACTGGCAGAAGCTCGCCGGCTACATGCTCGAGCGCGTGGTGAGCCACGGCAAGCGCCGCGCCGCCGAGATGCGCGAAGTCTCCGAGACGCTGCGCAGCATCGGCATGGAGCCGACGATGGCGGCCGCCGCGGCGGCGCGGCAGCAGTGGGTCGCGGATCTGGGATTGACGACGAAGACCGAAGACCGCGTGGTGCTGGTGAAGGCAATCCGCGAGGCGATGGGCAAATGAAGGCGCTGCTCGGCGACTACCCCTGCACGGCCCAGTTCAAGCGCAGCGCGCCGCTGCAGTTCGAGGACATCCGCCCGCCGAGCGCGGGCTTCAAGCGTGTGGTGCGCGGCCTGGAGTTCGACGTCGCCGAACTCGCGATCACCACCTTCCTCATGGCGAAGGCGGCGGGCAAGCCCTACCGGCTCCTGCCCGCCGTGGTGCTCGCGCGCATGCAGCATCCGCGCCTCGTGCGCAACGCCGAGCGCGGCCCGCTCGCGCCGCGGGATCTCGAAGGCCGGCGCATCGGCGTGCGCTCCTACTCCGTGACCACCGGCATGTGGATCCGCGGCATCCTCGCCGAGGACCACGGCGTGGACTGCGAGCGCATCACCTGGGTCACCTTCGAAGAGGCGCACGTGGCGGAGTTCCGCGACCCGCCGAACGTCGAGCGCGCGCCTACCGGCAGGAAGCTGGAAGAAATGCTGCTGACGGGCGAGATCGACGCCGCGGTCACCGGCGACGCGCCGATCACCGACCCGCGCATCGTGCCGGTGATCCCGGACGCCGAGGGCGCGGCGCGCGCCTGGCGCGCGCGCACCGGCGCGATCCAGATCAACCACATGGTGGCGGTGAAGGACTCCGTGCCGCGCGCGGACGCGGACGAGGTTTCGCGCCTGCTGGGCGAAAGCATCCGCGCCGCGGGCAGCCCGGAGATGAATCCCTACGGCCTCGAGGCGAACCGGCGCAATCTCGAAGTCGCCATCGACTATGTCCATCGCCAGCGCCTGATCCCGCGGCGCTACGCGGTGGAGGAGCTGTTCGCGTGATCATCGACTGCCACGGCCACTACACCACCGCGCCGAAGGCGCTGGAGCAGTTCCGGGAGCGCCAGCTTGCGGAGCCGGGCCGGGCGCAGAAGCAGCCGATCGCGATCTCGGACGACGAGATCCGCGAGAGCCTGGAAAAGGCGCAGTTGCGGATCCAGCGCGAGCGCGGCACCGACCTCACCATCTTCTCGCCGCGCGCGGTGGGCATGGGACACCACCTGGGCAACGAGACCACCAGCCGGCACTGGGCGGAGCACTGCAACGACCTCATCCACCGCGTGTGCACGCTCTACCCGAAGAACTTCGCCGGCGTGTGCCAGCTGCCGCAGTCCCCCGGCGTGGCACCGAAGAACTCCATCGCCGAACTCGAGCGCTGCGTCTCGCAGCTCGGCTTCATCGGCTGCAACCTCAATCCCGACCCTTCGGGCGGGCGCTGGAGCGACCCGCCGCTCACCGACCGCTGGTGGTATCCCTTGTACGAGAAGTTGGTGGAGCTGGAGGTGCCGGCGATGGTGCACGTCAGCGGCTCCTGCAACCCCAACTTCCACGCCACGGGCGCGCACTACCTCAACGCCGACACCACCGCCTTCATGCAGTTCCTGACCTCGGACCTGTTCAAGGACTTCCCGACGCTGAAATTCATCATCCCGCACGGCGGCGGCGCGGTGCCCTACCACTGGGGGCGCTACCGCGGCCTCGCGCAGGACATGGGCAAGCCGCCGCTCAAGGAGCTTCTACTCGCCAACGTCTTCTTCGACACCTGCGTCTACCACCTGCCCGGCATCGAGCTGCTGCTGAAGGTCATCCCGGCGGAAAACATCCTGTTCGCCTCGGAGATCGTGGGCGCGGTGCGCGGCGTGGACCCGGAGACCGGGCACTACTACGACGACACGCGGCGCTACATCGACGCCGTCGGCTGGCTCGACCCCGCCGACCGCGAGAAGATCTACGCGGGCAACGTCAAGCGCGTGTACCCGCGCTTCGCGCGCCGAGCGCGCCCGGATTGACCACGTTGACCGGCTTGCCCGCCGCGCAGGCAAGGATCTGGTTGAAGATGTCGGTGAACTGCAGCTCGTACTCCTCGCGCGTCACGTAGCCGATGTGCGGCGTGGCGACGACGTTGTCCATGGCAAGCAGGGGATCGTTCGGGTCCCTGAGCGGCTCCGTTTCGAACACGTCGACCGCGGCACGCCCCGGCCGCCCGGCCTTCAGCGCCGCGACCAGCGCCCCCGGGGCGATGAGCCCCGCGCGGCTGGTGTTGACGATGAGGGAATCCCGCTTCATGCGCGCGAGATCGGCGGCGCCGACGATGCCGCGCGTCGCGTCGATCAGGCGCAGATGCAGCGAAATCACGTCGCAGGCTTTGAAGAACGCTTCCTTGCCGGGCGCCGCCTCGTAACCGTCGGCGCGCGCCCTGGCGAGCGAATCCGGGCGCGCCCAGATGAGCACCTGCATGCCGAAAGCCCTGCCGTAGCCCGCCACCGCGCTGCCGATGCGGCCGTAGCCGAAGATGCCGAGCGTCCTGCCGCGCAGGCTGTTGCCCACGCCCATCTGCCAGCGCCCCGCCTTGAGCGAGGCCATCTGCTGCGGGATGGCGCGCTCGGCGGCGAGGACCAGGCCCCAGGTCAGCTCCGCCGCCGCGTAGGAAGGCGCGCCCGGATGCTGGTTCGAGCACACCACCACGCCGCGGCGCGTGCAGGCGTCGATGTCGATGTGCGGATAGACACTGCGCTGGCTGATGAGGCGCAGATTCGGTAGCCGCTCGAGCAGCGACGCGCGGATCTGCGTGCGTTCCCGGATCAGCACCAGCGCCTCGGCGTCCTGCAGCCGCGCGGCGAGCGCCTCCGTGTCCTGCAGGTGGTCGTTCCACACCTTCACCTCGTGGCCCGCGAGCTTGTCGAAGCAATCCAGCGTGCGGACCGTGTCGAAGTAATCGTCGAGGATCGAGATCTTCA
>CAZOSA010000234.1:0-3778 GCA_964582155.1 uncultured Enterobacteriaceae bacterium
TGCCGCGCGGCCCGGTGCACGCGGACCTGTTCCGCGACAACGCGCTGTTCGACGGCGACCGGCTGTGCGGCGTGTTCGACTTTTACTTCGCGGGCGTGGATTGCCTGCTCTACGACGTCGCGGTGTGCGCCAACGACTGGTGCCTCGTGGATCCCACGCGCGACCGCGCGCTCGACCCCGCGCGGACCCCGGCCTTTCTCGCCTCCTACCACGCGCTGCGGCCCTTCACCGCGCTCGAGCGCGACGCATGGCCGGTGATGCTGCGCGCGGCGGCGCTGCGGTTCTGGCTCTCGCGCCTGCACGACCTGCACCTGCCGCGCCCCGGGGAACTGGTGCACGCGCACGACCCGGATCATTGCCGCGAGGTGCTTGAGCGGCGCATCGCCGAGCCGGCGCCATGGATCGAGACGGCGTAATCGCGCGCGTCGTGCCTCCTGCGCGCGGCGTGCGCTGGCTCGCCGAGGGCTGGCGCATGTTCCGCGCCGCGCCCCTGGGCTGGCTGGCGCTGGTGTTCGGCTATTGGCTGGCGATGACGCTCCTCGGCCTGATCCCGGTGCTGGGGCTGGTGGCCGCGTCGCTCCTGGTGCCGGCGTTCTCGGTCGGCTTCATGGCGGCGAGCCGCGCCGCCTCGCTGCGCCAGCCGCTCGAGCTGGTGATGCTGTTCGCGGGCTTTCGCGAGCGCGTGCCGGCGCAGCTGGTGCTGGGCGCGGCCTACTTCGCCGGACTGGCGCTCGCCATCGGCGGCTCCATGCTCGTCGACGACGGTGCGCTGGCGCGCTGGATGCTGACCGGGCAGCGCCCCGAGAACGATGCGCCGGACGCGGTGCTGGTCGCCATGGGCGCCGCGGCCGCGCTCTACCTGCCGGTCATGATGATGCTGTGGTTCGCGCCGCTGCTCGTTGCCTGGCATGCCATGGCGCCGGTCAAGGCGCTGTTCTACAGCTTCGTTGCGTGCTGGCTCAACTGGCGCGCTTTTTTCGCCTACGGGCTGGCGGTGGCGTTCATCGCGTTCCTGTTGCCCGCGGCGGTGCTGATGCTGCTCTCGCTTGTCCCCGGTGGCGCGATGCGCGCGTCGCCGCTGGCGCTGATGTTCCCGCTGCTGCTGATTCTCCTGCCTACGCTGCTGGCGAGCTTCTACGCCAGCTTTCGCGATGTGTTCGGGGCGAAACAGGACGCCTGAGATACTCACCCGTGTAGAGTACGCGCCGATGAGCGAATTCAAGCTTCCCGCGATCGATCCGGCGGCGGTGCCCGAGTTCGCCGACGGCCCGGGCTGCAAGGCCTGGCTGGAGAACGTGCCGCTCGCCAACGTCTCCACCGCGCAGCACCAGTTGCTGGTCCAGGTCGAAGAGTTCAACCGCTACGCCTGCGGCGCCAAGGAGCGCCTGGAGGTGCTCGAGGCGATCCGCGAAGCGGTCAACTTCGTGCAGATCGAGCAGGCAAAACGCTTTACCAACCGTGCGCTGCCGATGCTGCAGCCCGAGGCGGCGGTGTTCGCGGACACCATCGAGCTGTGGGAGCAGATGCGGCTGGGCTACCTGCGCTGCCTCGAGGCAGACCAAGCCTCGCTGCGTGCGCAGCGCGCGCTTATCTGCCAGCGCGCGCTCGCCTACTCGGGCCTGCGCATGTTCCACCACTACCGCGCCTACCGGCAGGTGCCGGGGCGCGACTGGCACGGGCTGCACCGCTTGTACGCGCGCGCCGAGGCGCTCGGCGTCACCGACGAGCCAGTGCGGGATTACCTCAACCGCGACGTGTACGAATCCTCCCCGCGCATCGCCTACATGCGCGCGGTGCTGATGGGCATGTGCAGTCCGAACGAGCTCGTTCCGCGCCAGCTCACCTTCGTCGCGTATCTCCTTGAGCGCTGGGCGGACAAGGTCGAGGTCTCGAAAACGCCGCTGCAGGAGGGCGAGCTGCCGCCGCTGGTCGTGGATTACGCCGGCGAGCGCTGCGCGGAGCGCGGCGCCGACGCGGGCGCGGAGCCGCGCTACCTGGACGCGCGGCGCCTGGCGAAAAGCCTGCGCAACCGCGTCGCGCTGCTGAGAAAGGGCGAATCACCGTCGCGCCTGGCATTGGGCGAGGACTGCGTGCAGCCCTCCTGCGAGCTGCTGCTGGTGTTTCTGTACCGGCAGTGGTGCCAGGCACGCATGCCGCGCGCCATTGAGCGCTCGCGCGCAACCGACGCGGCGCAGGCCTGCACCGACATTGCGGCGATCCACTACTACATTTCGGGCAGTGTGTTCCGCGGCGCCACCACGTTCAAGGAGCTCACCTCGAAGCAGCGCGAAGAGATCGCCACCTTCGGCCGCGTCAGCACGCGCAACGAGGAGGACTACAACGTGGCCCAGGGGTTCCTGCTCGAACACTGGCGGCTCGAGGACGAATCGTCGCAGGGCCTGAAGTTGATGCGCCGCGCCGGCACCCCGGGGCGGCGCATGGCGCACGGCCAGCTGATCGGCGTGCGCCCCGGCGACGGCAAGAATTTCCAGCTCGGCCTGGTGCGCTGGCTGATGGCCACCGACCAGGGGGATCTGCATTGTGGCGTGAAGCTCCTTCCGGGCCTGCCGCTCGCGGCGGCCGTGCGCGCCATCGGCATCAACGCCGCCGACCAGAAGTACGTGCAGGCCATCGCACTGGCTGCCGTGCCGGCGCTCAACGCGCCGCCGACGCTGGTGATGTCCGCGGGCTGGTTCAAGCCCAAGCGTGTGATCGAGGCGGCGATCGGCAGGGTGCTGCGAGTGCGTCTGCTCGAGGCGCTCGAGCGTGGCAACGACTTCGAACGCGTGTCCTACGAAGTGCTTCCCGACTGATGCCGATCCTCATCTTGGCTGCCGGCAGGAGAGGTTAGAGAGAGCGGGCGCTTACTTATGAAAAATACGGACTTCGGCTACCAGCGCGTTCCGGAGGGCGAGAAGCGCGCCCGCGTGGACGGCGTCTTCGATCGCGTGGCCTCGCGCTACGACCTGATGAACGACCTGATGTCCCTCGGCCTGCACCGGCTGTGGAAGGCCTTCGCCGTCGGCGTGGCACGCGTGCGGCCGGGAGAGCGGGTGCTGGACGTGGCGTCGGGGAGCGGGGATCTCGCCCGCGCCCTGGCGCGCCGCGCGGGACCCGATGGCGAGGTTTGCGTCACCGACATCAACCGCAGCATGCTCGAGCGGGGGCGCGAGCGCCTCACCGATGCCGGGTGCCTCCTGCCCGCCGTGCAATGCGATGCCGAGCACCTGCCGTTTCCGGCGGGGCACTTCGATTGCGTGAGCGTGGGCTTCGGCCTGCGCAACATGACCCACAAAGAGGCGGCCCTGGCCGAGATGGCGCGCGTGCTCAAGCCCGGCGGCCGCCTGGTGGTGCTCGAGTTCTCGAAGGTGTGGAAGCCCCTTGAAAAGCCCTATGACGTTTATTCGTTCCGGGTGCTGCCATGGCTGGGCGCGCGCATCGCCGGGGATGCCGGGGCCTACCGCTACCTCGCGGAGTCGATCCGCATGCACCCGGGGCAGGCGGAACTCGCGGCGATGATGGAACGCGCCGGACTTGCCGAGGTCGAATATTTCAATCTCAGCGCGGGCATCGCCGCCGTTCATCGCGGCATAAAACTGGGGTAGCATCGCTGGACGAACGGACAACGAGGAGAGGAAGCGTCATGAGCAGGCTGTGGCTGGGAATTGCGGCATTGGTGCTGGGTTTCGCGATCGCGCTGCCGGATGCGGAAGCGCGCCGGCTGGGCGGCGGCCGCACGCTCGGCGCGCAGCGCAATGTGACCGCGCCGCCGCCGGCC
>CAZOSA010000235.1:0-3749 GCA_964582155.1 uncultured Enterobacteriaceae bacterium
CGCCACGTCACCGACACCTATGTCCGCCAGGCGAAGAAAGCCGGCTACCGCTCGCGCGCCGCGTACAAGCTGCTGGAATTCATCGCCAAGGACAAGCTCCTGAAACCCGGGATGCGGGTCCTCGACCTCGGTGCGGCCCCCGGCGGCTGGTCGCAGGTGGCAGCTGAAAAAGTGAAGCCCAATGGCAAGGTGGTGGCGGTGGATCTGCTGGAGGTCAAGGCGATTCACGGCGTGACGATCTTCAAAGGCGACTTCCGCGAAGCGGATCTCGAGGGCGCCCTCGGCGGCAAGGCCGACATGGTGCTATCGGACATGATGCCCAACGTCACCGGAGTGCCGCTGGTGGACCAGGCGCGGGCCGCGGAGATTTCGTTCGCGGCGATCGAGCTGTGCAAGAAGTCGTTGCAGCCCGACGGGGCGTTGCTGTTGAAAGTGTTCCATGGCGGGGCCTTCGACGAGGTGCTGAAGGAGCTTAGGGCGGTGTTTCAAACAGTTGCGGTGAGGAAGCCCGCGGCTTCCCGAGGGGAGTCCCGCGAAAATTATTTGCTCGCCCGGGGGTTGAAAAAGCATTGAACCTGGGGAATGCGTCGCAATCTATCCTATTCGGCGTAAACTGGTTTTTGGCGCCGCCGCCCCTAAGAGGAGCAAGTCATTGAACAACATGCTTAAAAACCTGGTCATCTGGCTCGTGATCGGCCTCGTGCTGATGACCGTGTTCAACCAGTTCAACACCCGGCAGGTGGCGCAGGCGCCCCTGGAGTACTCGCAGTTCCTGGACGAAGTGAAGTCCGGGAATATCGCCAAGGTGACGATCGAGGGGCGCCAGCTCAAGGCGACGACCGCCGACGGCAAGCGCGTCACCAGCTACTCGCCCGGCGACATCTGGTTGGTGTCGGACCTGCTCAAGTACGGGGTGAAGGTCGAGGCGAAACCGGAGGAAGAGCCCTCCCTCCTGATGAACATCTTCGTGTCCTGGTTTCCGATGCTGCTCCTGATCGGCGTGTGGATTTTCTTCATGCGCCAGATGCAAGGCGGCGGACGCGGCGGCGCGTTCAGCTTCGGCAAGTCCAAGGCCCGGCTGCTGGATGAGTCCACCAACACGGTGACCTTCGCCGACGTCGCGGGCTGCGAGGAGGCGAAGGAGGAAGTGGCGGAGTTCGTCGACTTCCTGCGCGACCCGACCAAGTTCCAGAAGCTCGGCGGCAGGATCCCGCGCGGCGCGTTGATGGTCGGCTTGCCCGGCACCGGCAAGACGCTGCTCGCCCGCGCCATCGCCGGCGAGGCGAAGGTGCCGTTCTTCTCCATCTCCGGCTCCGATTTCGTCGAGATGTTCGTCGGCGTGGGCGCGGCCAGGGTCAGGGACATGTTCGAGCAGGCGAAGAAGCACGCCCCCTGCATCGTGTTCATCGACGAGATCGATGCGGTCGGCCGCCAGCGCGGCGCCGGCCTCGGCGGCGGCAATGACGAGCGCGAGCAGACGCTCAACCAGCTGCTGGTGGAAATGGACGGCTTCGAGGCCACCATGGGCGTGATCGTGATTGCGGCCACCAACCGCCCCGACGTGCTCGACCCGGCCCTGTTGCGCCCGGGCAGGTTCGATCGGCAGGTGGTGGTGCCGCTCCCGGATATCCGCGGTCGCGCGGAAATCCTCAAGGTGCACATGAGGAAAGTCCCGCTCGCGCCCGACGTGATCCCCGACATCATCGCGCGCGGCACGCCCGGCTTCTCCGGCGCGGACCTCGCCAACCTGGTGAACGAGGCGGCGCTGTTTGCCGCGCGCGGCAACAAGCGCCTGGTGGACATGGAGGACTTCGAGCGCGCCAAGGACAAGATCATGATGGGGGCCGAGCGGCGCTCGATGGTGATGCCGGTGGAGGAACGCAGGAACACCGCGTACCACGAGTCCGGCCACACGGTGGTGGCGAAGCTGCTGCCCAAGACCGACCCCGTGCACAAGGTGACCATCATCCCGCGCGGCCGTGCGCTGGGCGTCACGATGCAGTTGCCGACGGAGGACCGCTACAGCCAGGACCGCGAGCGCCTGCTCAACACGATCACGGTGCTGTTCGGCGGCCGCATCGCCGAAGAACTGTTCATGCACCAGATGACCACCGGCGCCTCGAACGACTTCGAGCGCGCAACCGAGATCGCGCGCCGCATGGTCACGCAGTGGGGCATGTCCGACGAACTGGGCACCATGGTTTACGGGGAGAACGAGGGCGAAGTATTCCTCGGCCGCTCGATCACCACGCACAAGAACGTGTCGGAGGCGACGCTGCAGAAGGTGGACGCTGAAATCCGCCGCATCATCGACACGCAGTACAAGCTCGCGCGCAAGCTGCTGGAGGACAACCGCGACAAAGTCGAGGCGATGGCCAAGTCGCTGCTCGAGTGGGAAACGCTGGACGCCGACCAGATCAGCGACGTCATGGCCGGCAAGCCGCCGCGCCCGCCGAAGCCGAGCACCAGTCAATTGAAGCCCGGCGACGGTGCGGCCAACGACGGCACGCAGGGCGCCGCGGCGCCGGCGCCGACACCGACCGTGTGAACGCTTGGTCCTGCACTGCGGCCGCTTCGAGCTGAGCCTCGAGCGGCCGCTCGTCATGGGCGTGGTCAACGTCACGCCCGACTCCTTCTCCGACGGCGGCAAGTTTCTCGACGCCCAGTCCGCCATCGCGCATGCCCGGCGGCTGGTCGGGGAGGGCGCCGACCTGGTGGACATCGGCGGCGAATCCACGCGCCCCGGCGCCGCCCCCGTCTCCGAAGACGATGAACTGAGGCGCATCCTGCCGGTGCTCGAGGCGCTGCGCGATGTTCCCGTCTCCGTGGACACGCGCCGGCCCAAGGTGATGCGGGCCGCGCTCGCCGCGGGCGCCTCGATGATCAACGACGTGGAGGCGCTGCAGGTGCCGGGCGCGATGCAGGCGGTGGCGCAGACGGGCTGCGGCCTGTGCCTGATGCACATGCAGGGCGATCCCCGGACCATGCAGCAAGCCCCGCGCTATACCGACGTGGTGAGAGAGGTCCGTGATTTCCTCGCCGGGCGCCTCGCGGCCTGCGAGCAGGCCGGCATCGCGCGCCGCCGCATCGTCGCCGACCCCGGCTTTGGCTTCGGCAAGACCGTGGACCACAACCTCGCGCTGCTCAAGCGATTGCCGGAGTTCGCCGGCCTGGGGGTGCCGATCCTCGCCGGCTGGTCCAGGAAATCCTCGCTCGGGCGCATTACCGGCCGCGACACGGGCGAGCGGCTCGCCTCGAGCCTTGCCGCCGCTTTGCTCGCCCTGCTCGGAGGGGCGAGAATACTGCGCGTGCACGACGTGAACGAAACCCGGGACGCGGTCCTCATGTTCGAAGCCTGGCGCAAAGCATGACGCGCAAGTACTTCGGCACGGACGGGGTGCGCGGCACAGTCGGCCAGGCGCCGATGACGCCGGACTTCGTCTTGCGCCTGGGCTACGCCGCCGGAAAGGTATTGGCCGGCAAGGCCGAGCATCCGGCGGTGCTGATCGGCAAGGACACGCGCATCTCCGGCTACATGATCGAGGCGGCGCTGGAGGCGGGCTTCTCTGCCGCCGGCGTGGACGTACTGCTTTGCGGGCCGCTGCCCACGCCGGGCGTGGCGTACCTCGCGCGCGCGCTGCGACTGGCCGCCGGCGTGGTGATCAGCGCCTCGCACAATCCCTATGCCGACAACGGCATCAAGTTCTTCTCCGGCGACGGCTTCAAGCTGCCCGACGCGGTGGAAGCCG
>CAZOSA010000236.1:0-1736 GCA_964582155.1 uncultured Enterobacteriaceae bacterium
AACGCCATGGCGCTCGCCGGGAAGATCGATCCCCTGATCGGGCGCGAGAAGGAGCTCGAGCGCGTCATCCAGACGCTCTGCCGCCGGCGCAAGAACAACCCGCTGCTGGTGGGCGAGGCCGGGGTGGGCAAGACCGCGATCGCCGAAGGGCTTGCGCGCCGCATCGTGGAGAGCAATGTGCCGGAAGTGCTCAAGCGCTGCCACGTTTACGCGCTCGACATGGGGGCGCTGCTGGCAGGCACCAAGTACCGCGGCGATTTCGAGCAGCGGCTCAAGGCCGTGCTGAAGCAGCTGGTGGACAATCCCAACGCGATACTTTTCATCGACGAGATTCACACGCTGATCGGGGCGGGCGCGGCTTCCGGCGGCACGCTGGACGCCTCCAACCTGCTCAAGCCCGCGCTGCAGACCGGGCAGTTGAAGTGCATCGGCGCGACCACTTACCAGGAATACCGCGGCGTATTCGAGAAGGACCATGCGCTCGCGCGCCGCTTCCAGAAGATCGACGTGGTCGAGCCGTCCGTGTCGGAGACCATCTTGATCCTGAAAGGGCTGAAGTCGCGCTTCGAGGAGCACCACGGCATCAAGTACATGCCGTCGGCGCTGACCGCCGCGGCCGAGCTGTCCGCGCGCTTCATCAACGACCGTCATCTTCCCGACAAGGCGATCGACGTGATCGACGAGGCCGGCGCGGCACAGAAGATCCTGCCGAAGGCCAAGCAGAAGCGCATCATCGGCAAGCACGAAATCGAGGAGATCATCGCCAAGATCACGCGCGTGCCGGTGCAGGCCGTCTCGGTGGACGACCGCAACGCACTGAAGAGCCTCGACCGCGACCTCAAGGCCGTGGTGTTCGGCCAGGACAAAGCGATCGACGCACTGACGGCTGCGATCAGGATGGCGCGCAGCGGGCTCGGCAATCCGCAGAAGCCGATCGGCAACTTCCTGTTCTCCGGGCCGACCGGCGTGGGCAAGACCGAGGTCGCGCGCCAGCTCGCCTACGTCTTGGGCGTGGAGTTGATTCGCTTCGACATGTCGGAATACATGGAGCGGCATGCTGTGTCGCGCCTGATCGGCGCGCCGCCGGGCTACATCGGTTTCGACCAGGGCGGGCTGCTGACCGAGGCGATCTCCAAGCAACCGTACTCGGTGCTGCTCCTCGACGAGATCGAGAAGGCGCACCCGGACATCTTCAATATCCTGCTGCAGGTAATGGACCACGGGACGCTCACCGACAACAACGGGCGCAAGGCCGATTTCCGCCACGTGATGATCGTCATGACCACCAACGCGGGCGCCGCGGAGCTCACCAAGGGCATGATGGGCTTCACGCCCAGCCAGCAGTCGGGCGACGAGATGGGCGAGATCAAGCGCATGTTCACGCCGGAGTTCAGGAACCGCCTCGACGCCATCATCTCGTTCAACTCGCTCGACCGCGACATTATCCTGCGCGTGGTGGACAAGTTCCTGATGCAGCTCGAGCAGCAGCTCGAGGAGAAGAAAGTCGAGCCGGCCTTCACCGAGGCGCTGCGCCAGTACCTCGCGAATAAAGGGTTCGACCCGCAAATGGGCGCGCGCCCGATGGCGCGGCTGATCCAGGACACCATCCGCTCGGTGCTGGCCGACGAGCTGCTGTTCGGGCGGCTTGCCCACGGCGGCAAGGTGACCGTGGATATCGGCCCCGATGACAAAGTCCGGCTCGTCTTCGAGGAAGAGGCCGCCAGCGTCGCCTGAAC
>CAZOSA010000236.1:1836-3737 GCA_964582155.1 uncultured Enterobacteriaceae bacterium
GCGCCGGCGTGGGCGCAGGACCCGAACCAGGCGCGCAACCTCGCCGCCACCTGCTTCACCTGCCACGGCACCGACGGGCGCAGCGTCGGCGGTGTTCCTCCCGGCTTGGCGGGTCGGGACAAGGGCGAGCTGCTGCAGACCCTGAAAGATTTCAAGGCCGGCAAGCGCCCGGCGACCCTCATGCACCAGCAGGCCAAGGGCTACACCGACCAGCAACTCGAACTCATCGCCGGCTATTTTGCGGGCGTCAAGCCGGGGCCGGCTGCGGCGGCGCCGGCCGCGCGCGGCGGGTACTAGGAGGAACTATGACACTCAACAGACGCGAGTTCGTGAAGTGGGTGGCGGCTTCCGGCGGTGTCGCGGCGGTGGCGGGCTGCGCCGGCGCGGGCGGCGGATCGGCCGGGCGCGTGGTGGTGATCGGCGGCGGCTACAGCGGGGCGACCGCCGCGCGCTACATCAAGCTGTGGGCGCCCGACATCGACGTGACCGTGGTCGAGCGCAGCGACGTGTTCGTCTCCTGCCCGATCAGCAATCTCGTGCTGGGCGGCAACACCCAGATGGGCAACATCACGATGGGCTACGACGGCCTGAAGGCGCGCGGCGTGCGCGTCGTGCGCGGCGAGGCGGTGGCGGTGGACGCGGCGGCGAAGCAGGTGCGGCTCGCCGATGGCGCCACGCTCGCGTACGACCGCGTCATCGTCTCGCCCGGGGTGAACTTCATCTACGACCAGATACCTGGCCTGCAGAGCGCGGAAGCGCGCAACCGCGTGCTCCACGCGTGGAAGGCGGGACCCGAAACCGCGGCGCTGAGAAAGCAGCTCGAGGCGATGCGCGACGGGGGCGTGTTCGTGTTCCACATCCCGATGGCGCCGTACCGCTGCCCGCCGGGGCCGTACGAGCGCGTGTGCCAGGTCGCGGATTACTTCAAGCGGGCGAAGCCGCGCTCCAAGATCATCGTGCTCGACTCCAATCCCGACCTGGTGTCGAAGAAGGGACTTTTCCTCGCCGCGTGGAACGGGATGTACAAGGGCATGATCGACTACCGCCCGAGCAGCGAGCTCGCCGACGTGGACGTGAAGGGCATGGCGGTGAAGCTCACCTTCGACAGCGTCAAGGGCGACGTGCTGAACGTGGTGCCCCCGCATCGCGCGGGCGACATCGCCCTCAAGACCGGGCTCATCACCGCCAACCAGCGCTGGTGCGGGATTGACTGGCTGACCTGCGAGTCGATCGCGGTCAAGGGGGTGCACGTGCTGGGCGATGCGACGCTGTCCGCGCCGGCGATGCCCAAGTCCGCGAGCATGGCGAACCAGCACGGCAAGATTTGCGCTGCGGCGGTCATTGCGCTGCTGAAGGGCCAGCCGGTCCACCCGGAGCCGGTTATCATGAACACTTGCTACAGCTTCGTCGACGCTCGTGCCGCAATGCACGTCACCTCGGTCCATACCTACGATCCAGCGCAGAAAACCCTGGTGCCGGTGAAGGGCGCGGGCGGCGTGTCCACCGCGTCGAGCGAGCTGGAAGGCACCTACGCCTGGGGCTGGGCGAGGAACATCTGGGGCGATGCGCTCGGCTGATTCTCGCAGGCCGGTTTGAAGGAAAAGGCGCGCGAGCGCCCTTTTCTATTTCTGGAGATGCCGTACGGGCGGAAGCAGCCAGAGGGTGAGCGCGACCGCAAGGGCGAACGCGACGTAGGCGATGGTAAACATCCATTCCGGGAAGTCGTAGAACAGGATCCGGTGTATCCACTGCGCGATGAAGCTCTTGTCCGCCTGCGCGCCGCGCAGCTGTGCTTCCCATAACGTGAGCGGGCACCAGACGCCGGCGAGCGCCTCGCCGGCGACGAACACGATCGCGGCCAGGTGCGCGGCGCGGAACCAGAAGTTGCGCACCCACTGCCA
>CAZOSA010000237.1:0-3722 GCA_964582155.1 uncultured Enterobacteriaceae bacterium
CGACGCGCCAGGTGCCGTTCGCATCGAGGTCCTGATAGCCGACCACGTCTTGCGACACATAGCGGGCGGAGGCCGAGTTGTCGAAAGCGCGGTCGCGATCGCGCGACCAGCGATCGAATTCGTTGCGGCGCGGTGCGTCGACATATTCATACTCCTGCAAGCCGGTTCCCCAGAACCGGACCGATTGGCGCGAGTCGATGACGTACGACCCGTCTTCGCCGTACGCCTCGCCTCGGCCCTTGCGCATGACGATCGTCGTCGCATCGTCGTCGGGATCCACTTCGATCCGGTATTCGCCGGGTACCCGCAGGGTGAAGGCGAGATTCGGCGTGTCGACCTCGAACACGTGGTCGGGCTCGAGATGGCGCACGCGCACGTTCAATGTGCCCTCGGTCAATTGCAGTTGGGTGATCTGGTCGTCGAGATTGAGAACGGATACGCCGGTATCGGCGCTCATGCGGATGGTTGCGCCGCCGACCTGGATTTCGGCCCGCGCACCCGCATCCGCCCAGAGGCGGTCGCCGGTGGTCAGCGGCCGATTGACCGTGGCCTCTACCCAGTCGTTCTCGCCGGCGGGTGAGAAGCTGACCGCGCCGTCCGTGTAGCCAAGACGTGCGACGCGCGACGGCGGGTCCGCGCCGGCTCCGCCGCTGAAAGCCAGAATCGCGATGCCGGCGACGACGGCGAAAGCCCGACGACGGATGGATTGTTTGTTCATCGGTGAGGCCCTGAAAGGAAGACGCTGCACACCCTATGCAGCGCCGACCCCGTCGTCCGTCCCGTAGCGCACAGATCCGGACCATTTATTCAAGAGCGGCGGCACCTGCGCCTGCAGGGCGAGGCGCAGAGCCTGGCGCGCATCATGCTTTCTTGCGGGCCCGCCAGTAGCGCAGCATCAGGGGCTTCACGCTGATGCCGTGCGCCAGGATCGACAGCGTCACCACCATCAGCGTCAGGTGGATGAGTTCGAGCGCGAGCGGCCGGGGGATGCCATGCTCGATGGCGAACATCAGGTAGTAAAGCGAACCGATGCCGCGCACCCCGAACCAGCCGATCATGCCGCGCATCGGCCAGGGCGTGCGCGTGCCCGAGAGCCCGGCGAGCACGCTCATCGGGCGCACGACGAGAAACAGGAACAGGGCGAAGCCCACCGCACGCCAGCTCCACGAGTCCAGGAACAGCGAGCCGCCGAGCAGGAGCACGAGCAGGATCTCGGAGAGCCGCTCGAGGTGCTCCTCGAACACCAGCGCATCGACGCTCACCAGCGGCAGCGCCGGGTCGCCGTCGCCGGCGGTCTCCGGCGACGGGGCGCGAGCCCGCGCGGGCGCCTCGCCCGCAAGGCGCAGCTCGGTCTGGCGCAGCGCCACCGCGGCGAAGAACACCGCGAGGAACCCCCAGGTCTGCGCGAGCACCGCGGCGCCGTACACCGCACCGATCAGGCCGAGGCCGATTAAATCGTCGTAGCGCTCGCTTGCCGGATACGCGCGGCGCAGCTTCGCGGCGAGATGCGCGATCGCCACGCCGCTCGCGACGCCGAGGGCGATGCCGCCCGCGGTCGCCCAGATCACGTCGACCAGCACCCAGCGCAGGCCGTACTCGCCGAGCTCGTGCAGGCCCATGAGCCCCAGGCCGAGCATCACGAAGGGAAACGCGCTGCCGTCGTTCATGCCGGCTTCGCAGGTGAGGTTGAAGCGCAGCCGGTCGCGGTCCCGCGGGTGACGCACCTGCACCTCGCCCGCGAGCACCGGGTCGGTGGGCGCGACGATCGCGCCGAGCAGCACCGCGGCACCCGGCGCCAGTTCGAGCACGTAGTAGCCGAAGGCGGCGACCACGAAGACCGTCACTGTCATCGACAGGAATGCGAGCAGCACCGGCGAGCGCCAGCGCGCCCAGGTGACCGGCGCGGGCAGTTTCACGCCCGCAGCAAAGAGCGAAATGAGCACCGCCGTCTCGGTGAGCACTTCCAGCAGCGCCGATTGCTGGAGCGGGTTGAAGTGAAACAGGCCCAGCAGCGTCGGGCCGGCGAGGAAGCCCAAGGCGAGGTAGATGATCGCCGTGGTGAGTGGCAGGCGCCGCATGAACGGCGCCATCAGGCCCATGGCGAGCATCAGCGCGCCGACGAAGAGGAAGCCGACGGCGCTGGTCATGCTAGATCTGCACCTTGGTGCCCAGTTCGATGACGCGGTTGGCGGGCAGGTTGAAGTAATCGGCGACGCTGCCGGAATTGCGCGCCATCGTCGCGTACAGGCGCTCGCTCCAGCGCGCCAGGCGCGAGCCCCCGTCCGCGGGCGTCACCATCTGGCGGCTGAGGAAGAACGACGTGCTCATCAGGTCGAATTCCAGGATGCGGCGGCTGGTGGTGGTGAGGTCGTAGGCGACATCGGGCTTTTGCATGAAGCCGTAGCGCAGCGTCATCCTCCAGAAGCCGTGCTCCAGGCGCTCCAGGTCAATGCGCCGCGCGGGCTCCACCACGGGCTCGTCGCCGACCTCGACGGTCAGGAACACCACGCGCTCGTGCAGCACCTTGTTGTGACTGAGGTTGTGCAGCAGCGCGTGCGGCGTGGCGTCCGGCGTGGACGAGAGAAACACCGCGGTGCCGGGAACGCGCGCCGGCGGCTCGCGCATCAGCGACTCGATCAGGCGCTCCAGCGGCACCGAGGAGCGGCGCAGGCTGGCGTGCGTCAGGCGGCGGCCGCGGCGCCAGCTCAGCATCACCGCGCACGCCACCGCGCCCAGCGCGAGCGGCAGCCAGCCGCCTTCGGGGATCTTGAGCAGCGCCGAGGCGAGCAGCGTGGCGTCGATGACGAAGAAAAAGCCGGTGGCGGCGAGGCACAGCCACAGCGGGTAGCGCCAGCCGTAGCGGATGACGAAGAAGGTGAGAAAAGTGGTGGACAGCATGGTGCACATCACCGCCACGCCGTAGGCCTGCGCCAGGTTCGACGAAGAGCCGAAGCCGATCACCGTGGCCAGCACCGCCGCCAGCAGCAGCCAGTTCACCGCCGGAATGTAGATCTGGCCCGCGGTGCGCGACGAGGTGTGCTGGATGTTCACCCGCGGCAGGAAGCCGAGCTGGATCGCCTGCTGCGTCACGGAGAACGCGCCCGAGATGGTGGCCTGCGAGGCGATCACCGTCGCCGCGGTGGCGAGCGCCACCATCGGATACAGCGCCCACGACGGAAAGGCGAGGAAGAACGGATTTTCCAGCGCGGCTGCGTCGCGCATCAGCAGCGCGCCCTGGCCGAAGTAGTTGAGCACCAGCGCGGGCGCCACCAGGCCGAACCAGGCGATGCGCACCGCCTTCTTGCCGAAGTGGCCCATGTCCGCGTACAGCGCCTCGGCCCCGGTGATTGCGAGCAGCACCGAGCCCAGCACCACGAAGGAGGCGAAGCCGTAGCCGGTGAGGAAGCCGAGCGCGTGCGCCGGATTGAGCGCCGCCAGCACCGCGGGGTTCTGCGCGATGTTCCAGGCGCCTGCCGCGGCGAGCGCGCCGAACCAAAGCGCGCACACTGGCCCGAACAGGGCGCCGACCACCGCCGTGCCCTGGCGCTGCACCAGGAACAGGGCGACCAGGATGCCCGCCGAGATCGGCACCACGTAGGGCTTGTAGTCCGCGGCGCCGACGGTGAGGCCCTCGACCGCCGACAGCACCGAGATCGCGGGGGTGAGCACCGCCTCGCCGTAGAACAGCGACGCGCCGAACACGCCGACGACGAACAGCACGG
>CAZOSA010000238.1:0-1342 GCA_964582155.1 uncultured Enterobacteriaceae bacterium
CACCGGAGCGGGCTTGGGCGGCGCGGGCGCGACCACCGGCGGCGGCGCAGGCGCCGGTTGCCACAGTTCCACCGTGACGACGTCCGGGGCGCGGCTCTGCCAGCGCACCCCGAGCATGAGCGCCGCCGCGAGCAGCACGTGCACCGCGATCGCCAGCGCCATGGCGGGCGCGAGGTCCTCCTCGCGCCGCAGCTCGAAAAATGGCCCGGCCAGCGCCACGTTCATTGCGCCGGCTTTACCAGCAGGCCGACGCGGCGCACCTGCAGCTTGTGCAGTTCGTCCATCACCTGCAGCACTGCCTCGTAGCGTACGTCCTTGTCGGCGGCGATCAGTACCGGCTGGCTCGGGTTTTTCGCCTGGCGCTCGCGGATCAGTCGCCCCAGGTCAGCCTGCGGCACGCGCCGCTCCTCCACAATCGCGCCGCTGGCGTCGCGGCCGCGGATCATGATCGAGCGATCGGCACGCACCACGACTTCGAGCGGCGCTACGGGTGCATTGGAGGCCTTGGACACCGAGGGCAGGTCGATTACGCCCGGTGTCACCAGCGGCGCCGTCACCATGAAGATCACCAGCAGCACCAGCATGACGTCGACGTAAGGCACGATGTTGATCTCGTGCATCGGCGCGCGCCTGCGGTGCAGGGCGGGCATGGCTATTTCACCGCTTGCCGTTGCAGGATGTTCGAGAACTCCTCCATGAAGCTTTCGAAGCGAATGGCCAGACGGTCGATCTGGTGTGAATAGCGGTTGTAGGCCACCACCGCGGGAATGGCGGCGAACAGGCCGATGGCGGTGGCCACCAGCGCCTCGGCGATGCCGGGCGCAACCTGCGCAAGCGTCGCCTGCTGCATGTTCGCCAGGCTCCTGAACGCGTGCATGATGCCCCAGACGGTGCCGAACAGGCCGACATAGGGACTCACCGAACCGGTGGAGGCGAGGAACGCCAGGTGGCGCTCGAGGTGGTCCATCTCGCGCTGGTAAGTGGCGCGCATGGCGCGCCGCGCGCCGTCCACCATGACGCTCTGGTCGGTGGTGCTGCGCTGGTTGCGCACCTTGGCGTACTCGCGGAACCCGGCCTCGAAGATGCGCTCCAGGCTGCCGATCGTGTGCCGGTTGTTCACCGCGCCCTGGTAGAGCAGATTGAGGTCGTTGCCGCCCCAGAACTCGCGCTCGAACTGCTCGGTCTGCCCGCGCGCGCGGCGGATGGCAAACCACTTGCTGAAGATGAACATCCAGGACAGGAACGACACCACGAGCAGGAGCAGTATCACCGCCTTCACCACCAGGCTCGCGCCAAGGATCAGGGTCCAGATGTCGAGGTCGACGGTCGCGTTCATGGATGC
>CAZOSA010000238.1:1442-3651 GCA_964582155.1 uncultured Enterobacteriaceae bacterium
CCGAGCAAGTCGTGCATGCCCGACGGTGCGACCAGCCCGAAATGGCGGTAAGCGGCAAGCGTGGCGACGCGGCCGCGCGGCGTGCGCTGCAGGTAGCCCTGCTGGATCAGGAAAGGCTCGATCACGTCCTCGATGGTGTCGCTTTCCTCGCCGATGGCGTGCGCCAGGTTCTCCACGCCGACCGGCCCGCCGCCGAATTTCTCGATCACGGCAAGCAGGAGCTTGCGATCCATCACGTCCATGCCGAGCGTATCCACGTCAAGCATCTTGAGCGCCGCGTCGGCGACGCTTTTCGTGACCGCGCCGTCGGCCTTGACCTGCGCGTAGTCGCGCACGCGCCGCAACAGGCGGTTGGCGATGCGCGGCGTGCCGCGCGCGCGGCGCGCGATCTCGGTGCCGCCCTCGGACGCCAGGTTCACTTTCAGCAGCCCCGCCGAGCGGTGCACGATGGTGGCGAGCTCGGGCTCGCTGTAGAACTCGAGCCGCGCGACGATGCCAAAGCGATCGCGCAACGGATTGGTGAGCATACCGGCGCGCGTGGTGGCGCCGACCAGCGTGAACGGCGGCAGATCGAGCTTGATGGAGCGCGCCGCCGGCCCTTCGCCGATCATGATGTCGATCTGATAGTCCTCGAGTGCCGGGTACAGGATCTCCTCGACCACCGGCGAGAGCCGGTGGATCTCGTCGATGAACAGGACGTCGCGCGGCTCGAGGTTGGTGAGCAGCGCAGCCAGGTCGCCCGGGCGCTCCAGCACCGGCCCGGAGGTCTGGCGCAGGTTGACCTCCATCTCCCGGGCGATGATGTGCGCCAGCGTCGTCTTGCCCAGGCCCGGAGGCCCGAACAGCAGCACGTGGTCCAGTGCCTCGCTCCTGCCGCGCGCGGCCTGGATGAAGATCTCCAGCTGGTTGCGGATCTTGGCCTGCCCGACGTAGTCGGCGAGCCTTACGGGCCTGAGCGAGCGTTCGATCTGCTCTTCCTGCGCCGAGGCCGGGGCCGCGGCGATCAGGCGGTCAATCTCGATGGCCATGACCCGATTTTGCCAGACCCACGCGCTTTTTCACTTGCCCATCTTGCAGCACAGTAATAGGATTTCGTGGTGAGAGCAGCCACCCTCGCCGCCATCGCGGCCATCGCCGCCGCCTTCTGGGTCCCTGGGAGCCTTGCGCAGGCTCCGGCGAGCGGCTGGTACCTCGGGTCCGGCCTGGTCCCGCTCACGCCGCGCCTGTTGTCTGCCGGCCCGGCCAGTCCCAGTGAGCCGCGCGAAACGATCGAGCCCGGCTACCAGCGATTCGGGGGCATTCGCATCACCCCGACCTGGAGCCTGGATTTCGGCTACACGGGCGGCAACCGCCCGGCCGCCGGCGAGAGCTCAATCCAGTCGAATGCCTGGACCTTCTCCGGCACGGGGCTGCTGCCGATCACCAGGTCTTTCTCTGTGCAGGGCCGGCTGGGCGTGGCCGTGCCCACCACCGAGTTCTCGGTGTCCTCGGCGTCGGGCGCGATGTCCTCGCTCGCCGCCGCCGGGTTCGGTGCGGACGCCTCGAGGAACCGGATGAACATGCTGTGGGGGATCGGGGGCCAGTACGAGTTCAGCCCCGGTGTCGGCCTGCACCTGGACTACAACAGCCGGTACGCGGATGACGCGGGCTACAGCCGCGCGCGCACCGACCTGTGGTCGATCAACGCCGTCGTTCGCTTCTAGCGCAGGTCAGGACTTCGCCAGTGCCTTGAGCGCGGCGCGGATGCCCTCGGCGACGGCCAAGCCCGGCGGCAAGCCCTTGAGCGCCGACAGCGCCTCCTTTTCGCTGTAGCCCAGCCCGAGCAGCGCATCGAGCACGTCCGCAGTGCCTGCAGGCAAAGGCCTGGCATCCGCGAGCTTGCCCTTCAGTTCCAGCAACAGCCGATCGGCGGTTTTCTTGCCGATGCCGGGAACCTTCGTGAGCCGGGCCGACTCCTGCAGCACCACCGCCTGGGCGAGTTCGGACACCGACATTCCCGAGAGCACGGAAAGCGCAGTGCGCGCGCCCACGCCCGAGATTTTCAGCAACTGGCGGAATGCGCCGCGTTCCTCCAGCGTGCCGAAGCCGTAGAGCGCCTGCGCGTCCTCGCGTACCACCATGTGGGTGTGCAGCGTCACCGGCTCGCCGGTAGCCGGCAGGTTGTAGAAGGTGCTCATCGGCACGTCGAGCTCGTAGGCGACGCCGTTGC
>CAZOSA010000239.1:0-3628 GCA_964582155.1 uncultured Enterobacteriaceae bacterium
CCCAGCGCCACGCGCCCATGTCCTCGCCGTAGCGCTTGCGCAGGTCGGCGAGCGCCGATTCGAGCGTCGCCGCGAGCACCTGGTCGCAGGTCTCCACCACCTTGCTGCGCACATCGTCGCACCAGCGGCCCTGGTGGTCCCGGTTGGCGAGCACCGCGCTCAGGAACTGCGCGCGCGTCAGCCAGTTGCCGCGAAACGCTTCCCCCAGCTCGTCGGCGTACACCGCGCGCGCGAGTTCGCGCCACCACGCGGAGACGATGAGCGGCTCGGCGCGGTCCCCGGCCATGGCGCCGTCCCAGGCGGCGAGCCGCGCGAGCGCACTGGCGGCCGCCTCGCTGGCGGGCTTGACCGCGGTGAGGCGCGCCAGCAACTCCTTCACCGGCAGAGACATCACGTCGCCCTGGATGCGCGCGAAACTGCCGATGGAATGCTTGCGCACCGCGCCCAGCAGCTCGGCGATGCGTCGCGCACGATAGGGCGGCTGCCACTCGCTGGTGATGTGGTGCGTGTAGCCCGGCGGCGTGATCTTCTGGTTGGCGCTCATCAGCGTGCCGTCGGCCGGGTTGTAGGCGAGCGGCAGCTGAGAGAAAGGGATGAACCCCGCCCAGTCGTACTGCGAGAGCCACCCCGGCGCGGGCGCGAGACCCTTCAGGTCGTTCCCGGGCTTGCGCACCGGCACGCGGCCCGCGGCGACGAAACCGATGTTGCCCTCGGTGTCGGCGTACACCATGTTCTGCTGCGGCGAGTGATAGTCGCGCAGCGCGGCAAGGAATCCCGGCCAGTCCCGGGCGCGCGCGATCTTGACCGCCGACTGCATGGTGAGGTCGTCCTCGCGCAGCGCGGTCCACTGGAAGGCAATGACGTGGCCGCGCGGCGCGGCCGCCTGCGCGATGCGCGACACGTCGGAGATCACCGGGCCGTGGCGCGACACGCGCACCTGCAGGCGCACGTCGTCGCCGCCTTTCACCTTGATCAACTCGTCGTGCAGGACGAAAGGCTTCGGGCCTTCGGGCGTGAGGTAATTTCCGGCGCCGTCCAGCCGCTCGAGGTACAGGTCCTGCACGTCCGGCCCGGTGTTGGTCAAGCCCCAGGCGAAATGCGCGTTGCGCCCCAGCACGATCGCCGGCACGCCCGGCAGCGTGGCGCCGATGGCGTCGACCCCGGGCACGGTGATGTGCGCGAAGTACCACACCGCCGGCGCGGTGAGCCCGAGGTGCGGGTCGTTGGCGAGCAGCGGCTTGCCGGTGGTGCTGCGGGCGCCGGAGACGACCCAGTTGTTGGAGCCGAGGCCTTCGTTCTGGGCGTAGGCGTCGAACCACGGTAGTGCCTGCGTTTGATTTTCCATGGTCTCCGGTTTTTTGGCGGCATGAATCTCGCCGCCAAAAAACCGGAGATCGTTTTGAAAAGCAAAGGCGCCGCGATGCAAATGCTCCGTCTGCGCGAGCCTTACCCCCTCCTTCTCCATGCCGCCGTAGAGCTTCTTCAGGTCGGCGATCTCCGGCGACGCTTCGCCGGGGTAGGGCGGGAGGAATTCGTGGATGCGCGCGTTCGAAAGGGTTTTCGACAAACGCATGCGCAGCAGCTCGTTTCTCCAGTTGCCGCCCAGGTCCCAGGCCATCATCTTGATCCAGCCGATCGAATCGGCGGGCGTCCAGGGCTCGAGCTTCGCGCCGGTGAGCAGGAACTCGACGGGCAGCACCGGCCTCGCGCCGATGAATGCGTTCACGCCCGCGGCGTAGCTCTCGAGGAGCGCACGCGTCTGCGCGTCGAGGCGCTGGAGGTTGGCTTGCGCTGCGCGGCGAATCCCGAGCGTGCGCAGGAAGCGGTCGGCCTCGAGCGCAGGCTCGCCGAAGAGCTCGGCAAGCCTGCCCGCGGCGGTGCGGCGGTTGACTTCCATCTGCCACAGGCGGTCCTGTGCATGCACGAACCCGAGCGCATAGCTCGCGTCCTCCAGGCTCGCCGCGGTGATGTGCGGCACGCCGTAGCGGTCGCGCAGCACCTCGACCGGCTTGCCCAGCCCGGCCAGCCGCACCTCGCCGTGTTCCTGGGGCAGGGACTGGCGCAAGTACATATAGACGGAGGCAATCGCCACGACCACGAGGACCGCGAGCGCGAATGCCAACCTGAGAAGGGTCGACATTGGAAAAGGATACGTTCTCCCCGTGAATTGGGCCAATGCGGCACCGCGGCAAATCTGCTATAACCAAGCAGTTAATTCGGCAGCGGGGGCCTTTCGGTGCTCTACAGCCTGTACGAAGCGCAGCACGCCTGGCTCACGCCCTACCGCTACCTGGCGGAGGTGCAGCGGGGCTGGTTCGCCCATCCCTTCATGCCCTGGGCGCAGCAGCCGCTCGCGAAACAGTTCGCGGCCTCCAACGACGTGTTCCTGAGGATCACGCAGCGCTACGAGAAGCCGGCGTGGCGCATCGCGAATGCCGACATGGAAGTCGCGCTCGACAAGCCCTTCTGCAAGCTCCTGCATTTCACGCCCCGCACCGCCCGTTCCCGCAACGTCCCCAAGGTCCTCGTCGTCGCGCCCCTCTCGGGCCACCACGCCACGCTGCTGCGCGACACGGTGCGCACGCTCCTGGCGGAGCACGACGTGTGGATCACCGACTGGGTGGACGCGCGCATGGTGCCGCTCGCGGCGGGGCCGTTCCACCTCGCCGACTACGTGGACTACATCCGCGAGTTCATCCGGCTGCTGTCGCCGGACCTGCACGTGATTTCGGTGTGCCAACCCACGGTGCCGGTGCTGTGCGCGATCGCACTGATGGCCGAGGACGGCGAAGCGCACCCGCCCAGGACCATGGTGATGATGGGCGGGCCGATTGACGCGCGTAAATGCCCCACCGCGGTGAACAACCTGGCGATGACGCGGCCCTACTCCTGGTTCGAGCGAAACGTCATCGAGCGCGTGCCGGCCAAGTATCCCGGCTACATGCGCCGCGTCTACCCGGGCTTCCTGCAGCACATGGGCTTCGTGGCGATGAACCCCGACCGCCACCTGAGCGCGCACCTGGATTACTTCAACCACCTGGCGGCGGGCGACGACGACTCGGCCGAGCGCCACCGCGAGTTCTACGACGAGTACAACGCGGTGCTCGACCTGCCCGCCGAGTACTACCTCGACACGGTGAAGGCCGTGTTCCAGGACTTCGCGCTGCCCAAGGGGCGCATGTTCATCCGCGAGCAGCTGGTGCGCCCGCAGCGCATTCGCGACACGGCGCTCCTCACCATCGAGGGCGAGTTCGACGACATCTCGGGCAACGGCCAGACCGAGGCCGCGCACCTGCTGTGCCTGAACATCCCGAGAGAGCGGCGCAGCCACTACCTCGCGCCGCGCGTGGGCCACTACGGCATCTTCAGCGGCCGGCGCTGGCGCGAGATGATCTACCCGAAGGTTCGCGACTTCATTCGCGCAGCGTAGGGAATCAGGTTAGCGCCCGTGTCGGGTCGGCGACGTCAATTCGTCGCAGCCTGCGTTTGCCTCTCCCAGATCTCGTGTTTTCTGGCCCGGTGAATCTTCGGGCCAGAAAACACGAGACCGTTTTTAACGGCAAAAAAACAGTTAAAGCCCCAGCTCGCGCCACATCGCATCCACTCTTTTCTTCACCTCGGCGTCCAT
>CAZOSA010000240.1:0-3545 GCA_964582155.1 uncultured Enterobacteriaceae bacterium
TTTGTAGACGCGGGGGAGTTCCTGTAGACTCCTCCATCCCTACACGCCGTGGGTAAATGACCAAGTATGTATTTGTAACCGGTGGTGTAGTTTCCTCTCTGGGGAAAGGCATCGCCGCCGCCTCCCTCGCCGCGATTCTCGAATCGCGCAGCATCCGCGTCACCAACATCAAGCTGGACCCGTACATCAACGTGGACCCGGGCACCATGAGCCCGTTCCAGCACGGGGAGGTCTTCGTCACCGAGGACGGCGCCGAGACCGACCTGGATCTGGGCCACTACGAGCGCTTCCAGAGCACCAAGATGCGCCGCGCCAACAACTTCACCACCGGCCAGATCTACGAGTCGGTGATCAAGAAGGAGCGCCGCGGCGACTACCTCGGCGGCACGGTGCAGGTGATCCCGCACATCACCGACCAGATCAAGGCCTACATCAAGAACGGCGCGGGTGACGCCGAGGTGGCGATCATCGAAGTGGGCGGCACGGTCGGAGACATCGAGTCGCTGCCGTTCCTCGAGGCGATCCGCCAGATGGGGCTCGACCTCGGCCGCAACAACGTCTGCTACGTCCACCTGACCCTGGTGCCGTACATCGCGAGCGCAGGGGAGATCAAGACCAAACCCACCCAGCACTCGGTGAAGGAGCTGCGCGAGATTGGCATCCAGGCCGACGTGCTCCTGTGCCGCGCCGACCGGCCGCTGCCCGATGACGAAAGACGGAAAATCGCGCTCTTTTGCAACGTGCAAAAAGAGGCCGTGATCTCGGCCTGGGACGTGGACTCGATCTACAAGATCCCGATGATGCTGCACGACCAGATGCTCGACGAGATCGTCTGCCACAAGCTGCAGATCCTGGCGCGCGCGGCCGACCTGTCGGCGTGGAGCAAACTGGTCTACGCGCTCGAGCACCCCGAGCACGAGGCCGACATCGCCTTCGTCGGCAAGTACGTGGACTTGCAGGACTCCTATAAGTCGCTCAACGAGGCGCTGATCCACGCCGGCATCCACACGCGCAGCCGCATCAAGATCCACTACGTGGATTCGGAGGAGGTCGAGCGCAGCGGCACGGCGATGCTGGAGAAGATGGACGCCATCCTGGTGCCGGGCGGTTTCGGCAAGCGCGGCACCGAGGGCAAGATTGGCGCCATCCGCTACGCGCGCGAGAACGCCATTCCCTACCTCGGCATCTGCCTCGGCATGCAGCTCGCGACCATCGAGTTCGCGCGCAACGTCGTGGGCCTCGCGGGCGCCAACAGCACCGAGTTCGATCTGGATACGCCGCACCCGGTGGTGGCGCTGATCACCGAGTGGCTCGACCGCACCGGCCGCATCGAGCGGCGCAGCGAGACTTCCGACCTGGGCGGCAGCATGCGCCTGGGCGCGCAGAAGGTGCCGGTGGAGCCGGGGACGCTGGCGTACAGGATTTACGGGCCGGAGGTGAACGAGCGCCACCGCCACCGCTACGAGGTGAACAACGTCTACGCGCCGCAGCTCGAGGCCAGGGGCTACAAGGTGTCGGCGCGCACGCCGAGCGAAAGGCTGCCCGAGATGATGGAGCTGCCGGGGCACCCGTTTTTCTTCGGCGTGCAGTTCCACCCCGAATTCACCTCCACGCCTCGCGCGGGACATCCGCTGTTCAAGGCCTTTGTGCAGGCGGCGCTGGAGCGGCGCGCCAGGGTGCAGCGCGCGGGTCCCGGCGGGTCGTTGTCGGTGGTCGCGGCGTGAAGCTGTGCGGGTTTGAGGCCGGCCTCGACAAGCCGCTGTTCCTGATCGCGGGGCCCTGCGTCATCGAGTCGCGCGAGCTGCAGATCGAGACCGCGGGCCGGCTCAAGGAAATGTGCGCCCGCCTGGGCGTGGCCTTCATCTTCAAGTCGTCCTATGACAAGGCGAACCGCAGCTCGGGCAAGTCGTTCCGCGGCTTGGGGCTGGACCAGGGCCTGGCCATCCTCGCCGAGGTGAAGCGCCAGGTGGGCGTACCGGTGCTCACCGACGTGCACGACAAGGACGAGGTGAAGCCGGTGGCGGCGGTGGTGGATGTTCTGCAGACTCCCGCATTTCTCTGCCGGCAGACCGATTTCATCCAGGCGGCGGCGGCGGCGGGCAAGCCGGTCAACATCAAGAAGGGCCAGTTTCTGTCGCCGCAGGAGATGAACAACGTGGTCGACAAGGCGCGCGAGGCGAGCGGTGCGGACAACATCCTGGTGTGCGAGCGCGGCTTTTCCTTCGGCTACGGCAACCTGGTCTCGGACATGAGGTCGCTCGCGATCATGCGTGCCACCGGCTGCCCGGTGGTGTTCGACGCCACGCACTCCGTGCAGCTGCCGGGCGGGCAGGGCACATCCTCGGGCGGGCAGCGCGAGTTCATCCCGGTGCTGGCGCGCGCCGCGGTGGCGAGCGGGATCTCGGGCCTGTTCATGGAAACGCATCCGAACCCGGAAAAAGCGCTGTCTGACGGCCCCAATGCGTGGCCGCTCCGGCTGATGCAACCGCTGCTCGAAACGCTCACGGAGCTCGACCGACTGGTGAAGAAGTCGGGCTTCGCCGAAAATCAGGTCAAACACTAGCGAAGGCATGCAGACCCCATGAGTTCCATCGTCGACGTCGTCGCACGCGAAATCCTCGATTCGCGCGGCAATCCCACCATCGAGGCGGACGTGCTGCTCGAATCGGGTTCCATGGGCCGTGCCGCGGTGCCTTCGGGGGCTTCCACCGGCAGCCGGGAGGCCATCGAGTTGCGCGACGGCGATGCCGGGCGCTACGGCGGCAAGGGCGTGCTCAAAGCCGTCGAGCACGTCAATACGGAGATTTCGGAAGCCATCGTGGGGCTCGATGCCTCCGAGCAGGCGTTCATCGACAAGACCCTGATCGAATTGGATGGCAGCGAGAACAAGTCGCGCCTGGGCGCCAACGCGCTGCTGGCGGTGTCGATGGCCGTGGCGCGGGGTGCCGCGGAGGAGGCGGGGCTGCCGCTGTACCGCTATTTCGGCGGCTCGGGGCCGATGCAGATGCCGGTGCCGATGATGAACGTGATCAACGGCGGCGCGCATGCCAACAACAGCCTGGACATGCAGGAGTTGATGATCGTGCCGGTGGGCGCGCAGTCTTTCCGGGAAGCACTGCGCTGCGGCGCGGAAGTGTTCCATGCATTGAAGAAACTGATCGACGCGAAGGGCATGTCCACATCAGTAGGTGACGAGGGCGGTTTCGCGCCCGACCTGCCCAACCATGCCGCCGCCATCGAGCTGCTGATGCAGGCGATCGACAAGGCGGGATATGCGCCGGGACAGGACGTGGCGCTGGCGCTCGACTGCGCGGCGTCCGAGTTCCACAAGGATGGCCACTACGTGCTCGAAGCCGAAGGGCTCAAGCTGAACGCGGCCGGTTTCGCCGACTATCTGGCCAACCTCGCCGGCCGCTACCCGATCGTCTCCATCGAGGACGGCATGGCGGAGAACGACTGGGAAGGCTGGAAGCTGCTCACCGGCAAGCTCGGCAAGAAGCTGCAGCTGGTGGGCGACGACCTGTTCGTCACCAGCACGCGCCTTT
>CAZOSA010000241.1:0-3533 GCA_964582155.1 uncultured Enterobacteriaceae bacterium
GGCACGGCGCGGGCAGTCTAGCAGCATCCGGTAAGATCACAATCTTTGTGCGGCGCACATGGCCCTCATCGTCCAAAAGTACGGCGGCACATCGGTCGGCTCCGCGGAGCGCATTCTCAACGTCGCGCGCCGAGTCGCCAAATGGAAGCGCGCGGGCCACGACGTGGTGGTGGTGCCCTCGGCAATGGCCGGCGAGACCAACCGCCTGCTGGCGCTGGCAGCCGAATTGCAGCCGCACCCCGACCCGCGCGAACTCGACGCGGTCGCCGCCACCGGCGAGCAGGTGTCCGCAGGACTGGTGGCGATGGCATTGATGCAGTGCGGCGTGCCGGCGCGCAGCTATTCGGGCTGGCAGGTCAAGGTGCTCACCGATAGCGCGCATACCAAGGCGCGCATCGTGACGATCGACGACGCGCGCATCCGCAGGGATCTCGCCGCGGGGCACGTGGTGGTGGTGGCGGGCTTCCAGGGCGTGGATGGCGAAGGCAATGTCACTACCCTGGGGCGCGGCGGCTCGGATACCTCGGCCGTGGCGCTGGCCGCGGCGCTCAAGGCCGACGAATGCCAGATTTTTACCGATGTCGATGGCGTCTATACCACCGATCCGCGCATCGTCCCCGAGGCGCGGCGCCTGCACACTGTCACATTCGAGGAGATGCTGGAGTTGGCGAGCGCCGGTTCCAAGGTGCTGCAGATCCGCTCGGTGGAATTCGCCGGCAAGTACAGGGTGCCCACGCGCGTACTCTCCAGCCTTACCGATCCCATGCTGCCGGTCGAGCAGGAAGCGCAGGCCGGCACGCTCATCACTTTCGAGGAAGACCCGCATATGGCGATGGAAAAAGCAGTCGTCTCCGGCGTCGCGGCGCAGCGCGACGAGGCCAAGATCACGGTGCACGCGGTGCCCGACAAGCCGGGCATCGCCTACGCCATCCTCGGCCCCATTGCGGATGCCAACATCAACGTGGACGTGATCGTGCAGAACGTGAGCCACGACGGCATGACCGACCTCTCGTTCACGGTGAGCCGCGGCGACCTGCCCAGGGCGATGAAGATCCTCAATGACCAGGTCAAGCCGCACATCAAGTGCAGGGAGGTCACCGGCGACGACCGCATGGCCAAGGTGTCCATCGTCGGCATGGGCATGCGCTCGCACGCCGGCATCGCGGCGCAGATGTTCCGCACCCTGGCCGAGGAAGGCATCAACATCCAGATGATCTCGACCTCCGAGATCAAGATCTCGGTGGTGGTGGATGAGAAATACGCCGAGCTCGCGGTGCGGGTGCTGCACAAGGCCTTCGAGCTGGATCAAGAGTAAAATCGCGACGAGCCGGAGAGATGCCCGAGTGGCCGAAGGGGGCGCCCTGCTAAGGCGTTATACGGGCTTAAACTCGTATCGAGGGTTCGAATCCCTCTCTCTCCGCCAATACCTTCCAGATCATCAGGCGCCAGCGGTTTCAGGCGTAAAGCCAGGGGCGCAGCGTACGATCGCGGCGCTGGAACGCCGCAATTTCCACCTCATGCGCCAGCGTGAGGCCGATCTCATCCAGGCCCTCCAGCAGCATCCGGCGGCGCAGGGGCTCGACTTCAAAGGCGAGTTCCTCGCCTTTGGCGGTGACGATGCGCTGCCGCTCGAGATCCACTGTCAGCACCGCTTGGCGGGCATCGGCTTCAACGTCTGCCGCCAAGCGCGCGACGGTTGCCCCCGGGAGGCGGATCGGCAGCATGCCGTTCTGGAAACAGTTGCCGAAAAATATGTCGCCAAAAGAAGCTGCGATGACGCATCTGAGCCCCCAGCCCATCAGCGCCCAGACCGCATTTTCCCGCGATGAACCGCAGCCGAAGTTCTCCGCCGCGAGGAGTATTCGGGCCTGGCGGTAAGGCGGCTTGTTGAGGATGAACTCCGGGTTTTCGCTGCCATCCGCATTGAGTCGCATCATCTCCAGCATGTATTCGCCCTGTCTTTCGCGCGGGATGCCGGCGCAGCGCTCGATGCGGATGATGCGATCGGTGTCGATGTTGGGCACCATCAGCGGGGCGGCGACGCCTTTCAGCACGGTGAATTTTTCCACTACTGGTTTTCCCGTGCCACGCGTCGCACATCGACAATGACGCCGGCGATCGCTGCCGCGGCCGCCATCGGCGGACTGGCCAGGTGGGTGCGCGCGCCCGGCCCCTGGCGGCCGACAAAGTTCCGGTTCGATGTCGACACGCAGCGCTCGCCCGGTCCGACCAGTTCACCATTGGCGCCAACGCACAGCGAGCAGCCTGGTTCGCGCCATTCGAATCCGGCGTCGCGGAATATCCGGTCCAATCCTTCGGCTTCGGCGTCGCGCTTCACGCCCTGCGATCCGGGCACCACCCAGGCGCGCACATGCGGCGCCACCTTGCGCCCGCGCACCGTGCTCGCTGCACTGCGCAGGTCGGAAATCCGGCTGTTGGTGCAGGAGCCGATGAATACCCAGTCGACTTTCGTGCCGGCGATCGGCTGGCCGGGAACCAGGCCCATGTATTCGAGCGCTGCACGCATCGCCTGCCTGCGCTCGCCGTCAGCGGTGGCGGGATCCGGGACCCTGCCGTCGACCGGGATCACGTCCTGCGGGCTCGTGCCCCAGGTGATCTGCGGCCGGATTTCGCAAACGTCGATTTCGACTTCCCGCTCGAAGACAGCTTCCTCGTCGGTGCAGAAAGTCTTCCAGTGCCGTAGCGCAAGATCCCATTGTTCGGCGTTCGGTGCGTAACGCCGGCCCTGCAGGTAGGCGGCCGTTTTTTCGTCGGGCGCGATCATGCCGGATTTCGCGCCCAGTTCGATCGAAAGGTTGCATACCGTGAGCCGGCCCTCGATGTCGAGTTCCCGGATCGCGCTGCCGGCATATTCGACCGCGTAACCTGCACCGGCGGCGGTACCGAGCTTGCCGATCGCATAGAGGATCAGGTCTTTCGCCTCGACGCCGGGACCGGGTGGGCCTTCAAAGCGAATGCGCATGCGCTTTGGCTTTCTCTGCACCACCGTCTGCGTGGCAAGCACATGCACCCCTTCGGATGAGCCGATGCCCCAGGCAAGCGCCCCGAGCGCACCATGGGTGCTCGTATGGCTGTCGCCGACCACCACCAGCATGCCCGGCTGGGTGATGCCCAGCTCCGGGCCGATGACGTGGGCAATGCCCTGGCCCTCATCGTTGACATCGAACAGCTTGATGCGAAAAGTCTTGCTGCCTGCGCGAAGTTCGGCCAGGAGCGATTTACTCCATGCCGCGTTGCCTCCGGTTCGCCCTGGTTCGGACGACACGACGTGGTCGGCGACGCAGAAAGTCATTTCCGGGTTTCGCACCGGCAGTCCGCGCGCCGCGAGCAGCTTGAATTCGGGGCTGTGCAGATCGGTAACGAAATGACGATCGACGTGCAGGAGCGAGACACCGGGTGCGGGCTCGGCCACGACATGCCGATCCCAGAGCTTGTCAAACAGCGTGGTGGCGGTCATCGACCCCGGGATGTTCGGCAAGGCTATACCTCGGCGTATTTCTTCTCGAAGGCCC
>CAZOSA010000242.1:0-1357 GCA_964582155.1 uncultured Enterobacteriaceae bacterium
CGGCAACGGCGGCTCGGCCGCCGACGCCCAGCACTTCGCCGCCGAGCTGGTCAACCGCTTCGAGCGCGAGCGCCCGCCGCTCGCCGCGATCGCGCTCACCACCGACACATCGAACCTCACCTCGATCGCCAACGACTACGGCTACGAAGTGGTGTTCGAGAAGCAGTTGCGCGCGCTCGGGCGCAAGGGCGACGTGCTGCTGGCAATCTCCACCTCGGGCAATTCGCCCAGCGTGCTCGCGGCGATGCGCGCGGCGCGCGAGATGGGCTTGCGCATCGTGGCTTTCACCGGCCGCGGCGGCGGCAAGATGGGCGCGGCGCTCGGCGCGGACGATGTGCACGTGTGCGTGCCGCACGACCGGACCATGCGCATCCAGGAAGTGCATCTGCTGGCGCTGCACTGCCTGTGCGACGGCATCGATTTCCAGCTGTTCGGAGCCAACCCATGATGCATGCCCGCACTCTCCTGTTGAGCCTGCCTTTGCTCGCGATCCCGCTGCAGGGATGCATCGAGCTGGCGGTGGTCGGTGTGGGCGCGGCGCTGGCCAGCATCGAAGACCGGCGCACGACCGGGGCGCAGCTCGAGGACCGCGGCGTCGAGTTGCGCGCCGGCAACCGCATCGACGACCGCCATGGCGAGCGCGTGCACGTGAACGTGACCTCTTTCAACCGCTACGTGCTGCTCACGGGCGAAGTGCCGGACGAGGCGACGCGCGCGGACATCGAGACCCTCGCGCGCGGCGTGCCCAACGTGCGCGGCGTCACCAGCGACCTGCAGGTCGCGGGCAAGTCCTCGACGACCTCGCGCTCCAACGACACGTTGATCACCTCGAAGGTGAAGGCGCGCTTGATCGACGCCAACAAGGCCAATCCGTTCCACGTCAAGGTGGTGACCGAAGCCGCGGTGGTGTACCTGATCGGAATGGTCACGGAGCAGGAAGCGGCGGACTCGGTGGAGATTGCACGCACCACCAGCGGCGTGCGCAAGGTGGTCAAGATCTTCGAGTACTGCAAGCCGACCGACGAAGTGTGCCGTCCGCGGTCCTAGGCCCGGGCAAGCCTGCCTTCGAGGGCAAGATCCTCGCGTCGCGCGATGCCGCGCGCTGGGCGGCGCGGCTGCCGCGGCCGCTGGTGTTCACCAACGGGGTTTTCGACATTTTGCATCGCGGGCACGTGAGCTACCTGGCGCGCGCGCGCGCGCTCGGCGCGACGCTGCTGGTGGCGTTGAACGGCGATGCCTCGGTGCGGCGCCTGGGCAAGGGGCCCGGGCGCCCGGTCAACGCGCTCGCAGACCGCATGGCGCTGGTCGCCGCGCTCGAGTCGGTGGACGCGGTGACCTGGTTCGACGAGGACACGCC
>CAZOSA010000242.1:1457-3530 GCA_964582155.1 uncultured Enterobacteriaceae bacterium
ATTTGGCGATGAAGCTGCATCAGCTGAAGGTGGACTACAACGCCGAGCAGGACCGGCTGCTGATGCTGATCGCCGCCAGCGACGGCGTGGAACTGCGCATGTGGCTGACGCGGCGCTTCGTAAAACTTCTGTGGCCCCTGCTGGTGAAGCTGGCCGAGGACGCGAGCCCGCGCATCCGCACCCAGGCCAATCCCGAGGCGCGCAAGGCGCTGCTTGGCATCGAGCACCAGCAGGCGGTGCAGAAAGCCGACTTCAGCAAGGCCTACGAGCCCAAGCCGCGCAGCATGCCGCTGGGCGAGGAGCCGCTGCTGCTGGGGCGCATCCAGACCGGCCACGACCGCAAGGGGCAGCCGGTGGTGGCGCTGCACCCCGCGCAGGGCCAGGGCGTGACGCTGACCTTCGACACCGTGCTGCTGCACTCCGTGTGCCGGCTGTTGCAGGCGGCGGTGAAGAAAAGCGGCTGGGACATGGAACTGAAGCTGCCCGGTGCCGAAGCTGCACCCGCGGAAGAGCGTTCGGGACGGACCATCAACTAGCCAGCTCGGCGCGCGCCGCCTCGATGTGCGCCGAGGCGTGCAGCCAATCGTCCTCGGCGTGCGCCAGTTCTTCGGCGAGCCGGGCTTGCGCCTTGCCCAATTGCGCGACCTTGTCCTGGTCCGCGTTCTGGTAGAGCGCCGGATCGGCGAGCGCGGCGCGAATCTCGCCGATTTCCTTCGCCAGCTGCGCCAGGCGCGCCTCGATCGCGGCGAGTTTGCGCTCCAGCGGCCGCAACCTTTGCTTGAGTTCCGCGCGCGCCGCGGCCCCGGCGCGCCGCTCGTCCTTGCGGCTGGCGCGCTCGGGCGCCGCGCGCATCGACGCGGCGCGCCCTTCCTTGAGCTTCATCTGCCGGTAGTCGTCGAGGTCGCCGTCGAACTCCTGCACCCGGCCGTCTGCGACCACCAGGATGCGGTCCGCGCACGAGGCGAGCAGGCTGCGATCGTGCGACACGATCACCAGGGCCCCGGCATAGCTTTGCAGCGCCATGGCCAGCGAGCGTCGCATTTCCAGGTCGAGGTGATTGGTCGGCTCATCGAGCAGCAGCAGGTTCGGCCGGCGCTTCACCAGTGCCGCGAGCGCGAGGCGCGATTTCTCGCCGCCCGAGAGCGGCCCGATCGGCCGCTCGGCGCGCTCGCCGGAAAAGCCGAAGCGGCCGAGATAGTCGCGCAGCGCCTGCTCGCGCCCGCCGCGGAACAGGCGCTGCAGCATCGCCAGCGGCGTCTCCTCGGCGCGCAGCAGCTCGACCTGGTGCTGGGCGAAGTAGCCGATGACGATGTCGCGCGCCGCGATGCGCTCGCCCGAGAGCGGCGCGAGCTCGCCGGCGAGCAGGCGCACCAGCGTGGTCTTGCCGTTGCCATTGGCGCCGATCACCGCCACGCGATCGGCGCTGGTGAGCACCAGCTCGATTCCGGAGAGCACGGCGCGCTCGCCATAGCCCGCGGCGACCTCGTGCAGCGCAAGGATGCGCTCGGGCTGGCGCTCGGGCTCCTCGAACTGGAAGCGGTAGGTATCGGCGGCAATCACCGGCGCCACGCGCGCCATGCGTTCCAGGCGCTTCAACCGGCTCTGCGCCTGGCGCGCCTTGGTGGCCTTGGCGCGGAAGCGCTCGACGAAGGCGGTGATGCGGCGGATCTCCTTGTCCTGGCGCGCCGCCGCGGTGAACTGCTGCTCCAGCTCGACGGACCGGCTGCGCTCGAATTGCGAATAGCCGCCGTCGTAAAGACGCATCGCGCCGCCCTCCTCGGCGGGCAACAGGGCGAGCGTATGGTCGCAGACGCGGTCGAGGAAATCGCGGTCGTGGGACACCACGATGATGGTGCCCTCGTAGGCTCGCAGCCAACCCTCCAGCCACAGGATGGTGTCGAGGTCGAGATGGTTGGTCGGCTCGTCCAGCAGCAGCAGGTCCGAGGGCGCGATCAGCGCGCGCGCCAGGTTGAGGCGCATGCGAAAGCCCCCCGAAAACTCGCGCACCGCGCGCGTTGCGTCGCCGGGAGCGAAGCCCAGGCCGGCGAGCAGGGCCTGCGCGCGCGCGCCGGC
>CAZOSA010000243.1:0-3521 GCA_964582155.1 uncultured Enterobacteriaceae bacterium
CGCGGCGCCGCGAGCCGCCTGCGCCTGCGCGATCCACACCGCGCTGCGCGCCATGCGCTCGATCCTGGTGCACGGCGTGCGCGACGCGCGCGCCGGCAGCGACAACCTGTACATCGCGCTGAGCTCGGCCTCGCTCACCAGTGGGCGCGCCAGGCAGCGCTTCGTCTCGCTCGCCGACGCACTCATCGCGCAGATCGATGGCGCCTTTCGCAAGGTGGCCGTGTTCGCGCCGCAGAGCGCGCCGGCGTCGCCGGTGGCCGGCAGGGTGCTCGACCTGAGCGAGCGGGAGCGCGAGATCATCGACTCGGTGCGCGAGGGCAAGACCAATGTCGACATCGCGCTCGCGCTCGACATCAGTCCCTTCACGGTGAAGAACCACGTGCAGCGCATCTTCCGCAAGATCGGCGTGAGCAACCGCACGCAGGCCGCCGCGCGCTACGGCGACGCCGTGCGCGAGGCGGCCCTGCGCCTGACGGGGCAGCCGGGGGTCGCGGCGTGAACCTGCGGGACGCGCCTTTGCATGCCCCGGCCGCCACGGCGGCGGCGGGCTTGCGCCCGGCGAGCCGCATCGCCGTCGGGCGCGACCAGCTCCTGAATCTGCTCGAGGCCACGCTCGAGCCGCTGGTGCTGGTGCTCTCGCTGTGGGGCGTGACGCTGGCGATGGGCGGCGGGCTCGGCGCGCCCGAGATGATCCTCGCGCTGGTGGTGTTCTCGCTCACCTTCCCCAGCGCGGCGCGCCTGTCGCTGCCCGCGCTGCAGGTGGTCAAGGGCACCATGGTCGGCTGGCTGACGCTGGCGGGGCTGCTGTTCTTCTTCGGCTACGCCAGCCACTACATCGATTACTTTTACCGCGACGCGCTCCTCACCTGGGCGTGGGTCGCGCCCGCCTGCCTGCTCGGGTCGCATTTCCTGCTGCGCCTCGCCGCACCGGCGATCCGCAGCCTCGAGGGCGGCCCCAAGCGCGCGCTGCTCGCCGGCATGAACGGGACCGGCGTCGAGCTCGCGCAACGCCTGCGGGCGGATGTCTACAGGAACATGCAGGTGGTCGGCTTCGTCGACGACCGCTCGCGCGAGCGCCTGGGCGCCGGCAACGACTACGCGGTGCTCGGGCGCATCGACGAACTGGCGGCGCTGGTCAAGCAGCACCGCATCGACTTCGTCTACCTCGCGCTGCCGATGGCCTCGCAGCGCCGCATCCTCGACCTGCTCGACGCGCTGCGCGACACCACGGCGTCGGTGTACTTCGTGCCCGACATGTTCGTCACCGGGCTGATCCAGGGGCGCATCGAGTCGGTGAAGGGCATGCCGGTGGTCGGGGTGTGCGACACGCCCTTCGGCGGCGTCGACGGCCTCATCAAGCGCGCGAGCGACATCGTCCTCTCGCTCGTCATCCTGGCGCTGGTGGCGCCGCTGCTCGCAGCGCTCGCGCTCGCGGTGAAGCGCGCCTCGCCCGGGCCGGTGATCTTCCGCCAGCGCCGCTACGGCCTCGACGGCCGCGAGATCATCGTCTACAAGTTCCGCACCATGCAGGTGACCGAGGATGGCGAGGTCATCCGCCAGTGCGGCAAGGGCGACGCGCGCGTCACGCCGCTGGGCGCCTTCATGCGCCGCACCTCGCTCGACGAGCTGCCGCAGTTCGTGAACGTGCTGCAGGGGCGCATGAGCATCGTCGGGCCGCGCCCGCACGCCGTGGCGCACAACGAGCAGTACCGCAAGCTCATCAAGGGCTACATGCAGCGCCACATGGTCAAGCCCGGCATCACCGGCTGGGCGCAGGTGAACGGCCTGCGCGGCGAGACCGAAACGCTCGACAAGATGAAGGCGCGCGTCGAGCACGACCTCGATTACCTGCGCAACTGGTCGCTGCGCCTCGACCTCTACATCATCGCCAGGACCGTGTGGGTGGTGCTCAAGGGCCGCAATGCGCACTGAGGCCGCGGTGCTGCCCGACTTCAGCCGCGAGGTGCACTGCCTGCTCGGGCTGCCGTTCGACGCGGTGGACCTCGCGGGCGCCGAGGCGCGCGTGCGCGCCGCGGCAGGCAGCGGCACGCGCTGCTTCCTGTCGACGCCCAACGTGAACTTCCTCGTCAACTCGCAGCGCGACGCCGCTTTCCGCCGGTCGGTGATCGACAGCGACCTGAGCGTGGCCGACGGCATGCCGGTGGTGTGGGTCGCGCGCCTGCTCGGCATTCCCATCCCCGGCCGCGTCGCGGGGGCGAGCCTGTTCGAGAGCCTGCGCCGCCCGGCGGGCGAGCGCCTGTCGGTGTACTTCTTCGGCGGCGCGCGCGGCGCCGCCGAGGCGGCCTGGCGCAACCTGCCCGCCGCGCAGGGCGGCCTGCAGTGCGTGGGCTTCTCCTTTCCGGGCTTCGGCCCGGTCGAGGAGATGAGCCATGACGCGCTGATCGAGCGCATCAACGCCGCCCGGCCGGACGTGCTCGTGGTCGCGCTGGGCGCCCGCAAGGGCCAGGCCTGGATCGAGCGCAACCGCGCGCGCCTGAACGTGCCCGTGATCAGCCACCTGGGCGCGGTGCTCGAGTTCGCCGCCGGCGCGGTGCAGCGCGCGCCGGTCTGGGTGCAGAACGCCGGCCTGGAGTGGCTGTGGCGCATCAAGGAGCGGCCCGCGCTGTGGCGCCGCTACTTCGCGGACGGCTTGGCGCTCGCGCGGCTGCTCGTCACCCGCGTCCTGCCCTACGCCTGGTACCAGCGGCGCAACGCCCCGGGCGAGCTGCAGCTCGCGGTCGCGGGCCTCGAGACGCTCGATGAAGGCCAGCGCAGAATCGTGCGCCTGCGCGGCACCTGGACGCGAGTCAACCTCGCGCGCCTGCGCCGCTGTTGCCACCACGCCGCGCTCGCCGGCAAGGACCTGCGCCTCGACCTGGGCGAGGTGACCTACGTCGACAGCGCCTTCGTCGGCCTGCTGATGATGGTCGAGGCCCACCAGCGCCGCCTCGGCCGGCGCCTGGCCCTTCTCCCGGTGGCCAGGCCGGTGCGCCGCGTCATCCGCTATTGCTGCGCCGAGTACCTGCTCGCGGCGGCCTGATGCGCATCGCCATCCTCCTGTGCGCCCTGATGTTCGCCGCCGGCGTCGGCGCCCTCGTCGCCCGGCCCACGCAAAAAGTCGCCGACGAGCATTCCGCCTCGCTCGTCACCATCGTGCCGCAGCAATTCGGCGAGTGGCGCGAAGTGCCGCAGGCGGTGCAGATGGTCAACCCGCAGACCCAGGAGCTGCTCGACAAGCTCTACAGCGAGGTCCTGACCCGCACCTACGTCAGCGCCGGTGGCTACCGCATCATGCTCTCGCTCGCCTACGGGTCGGACCAGCGCGGCGCGCTGCAGGCGCACAAGCCCGAGGTCTGCTACCCCGCGCAGGGCTTCACCGTCCACACGAACGAGCCCGCGTTCCTCAAGACCGCCTTTGGCGAAATTCCCGCTCGGCGCCTCTACACCACCCTGGGCCAGCGCCACGAGCCGGTGACCTACTGGTTCACCGTCGGCGACAAGGCGAGCCCGACGCAGGTCGA
>CAZOSA010000244.1:0-3513 GCA_964582155.1 uncultured Enterobacteriaceae bacterium
CCGATGGCGAGCATCTGCTGCTCGCCGCCGGACAGGGTGCCGGCGGACTGGCTCCTGCGCTCGGCGAGCGTGGGGAACATGGCGAAGACGTCGTCGAGCTGGCGCCGGGCACCGGCGCGGGCGCGGGGGAGCATGGCGCCGACCTCGAGGTTCTCGAGCACCGTCAGGCTGGGGAAGACCTGGCGGCCTTCGGCGACCTGGCCGATGCCGAGGTTGCAGATGGCGTGGGACTCCAGTCCGATGATGGCGCGGTCCTTGAATTGGATCGAGCCTGAACGGCTGGTCTCGATGCCGGCGATGGTGCGGATGAGGGAGGACTTGCCGGCGCCGTTGGCGCCGATGATGGCGACGATCTGGCCTTTCGGCACCTCGAGGGAGACGTCGGAGAGGGCCTGGGCATCGCCGTAATAGAGGTCGAGGTTCTTGACGGCGAGCATCAGACTTCGGTCTCCTCGCCGAGGTAGCACTCGAGCACCGCCGGGTCGCGCACGATCTCTGCCGGGGTGCCGCGGGCGATGACTTCGCCGTGGTGCAGGACGCCGACGTGCTGGGCGAGGGCCATCACCGCGCGCATGACGTGCTCGATGAGCAGGATGGTGAGGCCGTCGGTCCTGTTCAGGCCGCGGAACACCTCGACCATCTGGTCGCACTCGGTAGGGCGCAGGCCGGCCATGACTTCGTCGAGGAGCAGGAGCCTCGGGCGCGTGGCGAGGGCGCGCGCGACCTCGAGGCGCTTGCGGTCGGGGAGGGTGAGGGAGGAGGCGAGCAAATCGCGTTTGCCCCCAAGCCCCAGCCTTTCCAATATCTCGGCGGCGTAGCTTTTCGCCGCCGAGACATCTTTCGACCTTAGCAGCGCCCCAACCACCACATTGTCCAGCACCGTCAACCCCGCGAACGGCTTCACGATCTGGAAGGTGCGGCCGATGCCCGCGACGCAAACCTGGTCGGGCCGCAATCCGTGGATAGGCTTGCCCTGGAAAACGATGGAACCGGAGTCCGGTGGAAAGACACCCGCCACCATGTTGAAGATAGTCGTCTTGCCGGCGCCGTTGGGGCCGATCAGGGCGTTGATGCTGCCCTCGGGGATGCTGAACGAGGCGTCCGACACGGCCTTCAGGCCGCGGAAGGATTTGCTGACCCCACGAACGTCGAGCAGGCCGTTCACAGTCTCAATTTCTTCGCAATGTAAGGCCAGATGCCGTTGGGCAGGAACATGATCACGGCCAGCAGCACCACGCCGTAGAACACCTGCTTGATGCCCGGGATCTCCCAGCCGAAGGCGGCCAGCAGCTCGGTGATGCCGTCGGCGAGCAAGGTGAGCAGCGCGGCGCCGAGGATCGGGCCGAACAGCGTGCCCACGCCGCCGATGATCGGCCCGAGGATGATCTCGATCGAGCGGCTGATGTGGAAGATCTGCTCGGGAAAGAGGTTGTTGTAGTAGAAGGCGAAGAACACGCCCGCCACGGACGTCATCGCCGAGCTGATCATCACCGCGATCATCTTCCAGCGGAAGGTGTTGATGCCGAGCGCCTGCGCCGCCTCCTCGTTCTCGCGGATCGCCTGCCAGTAGTAGCCGGAGCGGCTGCGCAGCAGCCAGGCGCACAGCGCGAACGCACCCGCCGCGAACGCGAGCATGGCGTAGTAATACATCGCGGGCGGCCCGCGGAAGTTGAGCAGGTCGATCTGGTCGCGCTGCGCCACCTTGAGGAACATGCCGCCGGGTCCGCCGGTCCAGCCGAGGTGGTCGAAGCCGATACGGGTGAATTCGGCGAAGGCGATGGTGAGCAGCGCGAAATACACGCCGGAAATGCCGAAGCGGAAGGCGAGGAAGCCGATGGCGGCGCCCATCAGCACGCACACCAGCATCGCCAGCCACAGCCCGGCCCAGGGACCAAGCCCATAGTGGAAGAACAGGCCGCCGGCGACGTAGGCGGCGACGCCGACGTACAGCGAGTGCCCCAGGGACAACTGGCCGGCGAAGCCCATCATCACGTTCCACGCCTGGCCGGCGAAGGCCAGGTACAGGATCAGCGTGGCCACCGACAGCAGGTAGTTGCCGGCGAATGCGGGGAGCGCCGCCAGCAGCGCGCCGAGGACTGCGAGCAATGCGGCGGCGCGGCGGTTCAAGCCTTCCTTCCCAGCAGGCCCTGCGGCCGGAACAGCAGCACCAGGATCAGCAGCCCGAAGCTGAACATGCTCTTGGCCGAGGGCGCGATGAACAACCCCGCCATCGCTTCCGATACGCCGATCAGCACGCCGCCGAGCAGCGCTCCGCCCATCGAGCCCAGGCCGCCGACGATGACGATGACGAAGGCGAGCAGCGTGTAGGCGGGCCCGAGCTGCGGCGTCACTTCCAGCAGCACGCTCATCGCGCAGCCGGCCACCGCCACGCAAACCGAGCCCAGGCCGAAGGTCAGCGCGTACAGGTGCCTGACGTTCAGACCCACCACCTTGGCGCCGGCGTAATTGTCGGCGCAGGCGCGGATCGCCTTGCCGGTGAGCGTGTACCTGAAGAACGAAAACAACGCGGCCGTCGCCGCCAGCGCCGCACCGGCGGCATACACGCGCCCCTTGTCGAACAGCAGCGGGCCGAGCGCGAACGACTCGAGCTGGTACCCAGTCTGCACGTTGCGTGCGTCGGGCCCGAAAACGAGCAGCAGGCCGTTGACCATGATGATGGCCATTGCCACGAGCAGCATGAATTGCGAATGCTCGGGGCGCGTGATGAACGGATTGATGATCGCCTTCTGCATGGCGTAGCCGAACGCGAAAAACGCGGCCGCCACCGGCACGATGGCGAGAAAGGGATCGAGCCTGAGCGCCGCGAACAGCACCACCGCCGCGTACATGGCGATGGTCATCATTTCGCCGTGGGCGAAATTGACCACGCGCACCACGCCGAAGATCACCGACAGGCCGAGCGCCATCAGCCCGTACAGGAGGCCGGTGAGCACCCCGGAGATGACGACGTTGGCGACGAGATCCCAGGACATGACAACCAGAGGCCTGTGGCGCCGGCCCCTATTGTGGCGCTGTCCCGCTCAGCCGGGCTTGAAGTCGGGGGACGGGAAGATCACCTTGGCCTCCGCGAATTCCGCGGGCAGGGTGACCGTCGGCTTGCCCTTCAGGTTCTGCACCGCGGCCGAGAGGTTGCCTTCCACCTGGCCTTTCGCATTGAAGCGGATCGGGCCGCCGAGCGACATGCGCCCCGATACCGGGATGTCGGTCTGGCGGATGGCGTCGGCCAGCGCCTTCGGGTCGGTGCTTTTCGCGCGCCGGAAGGCGTCCGCAGCGATCATGATGGCGTCGTAGGTGTAGCCGACGTTGGTGCCGTGGAAGTACAGCTGGTCCCTGGGATTGAGCCGCCTGAATTCGCGCTCGACGCCGGCGGTCATCTTCGACTTCGGGTTGTACCAGACGGTGTTGCAGATCGCGTAGTCGGCGTACTTGCCAAGGGACTTGGTGTACTGCTCCTCGTACAGGCCGGGCGAGCCCGGGCTGATGATGCCCATC
>CAZOSA010000245.1:0-3500 GCA_964582155.1 uncultured Enterobacteriaceae bacterium
CGCCGTCCACCTCGATACAAGTCCCCGAGATCATCGACGCCTCGTCCGAGGCGAGATAGAGGCAGGCATTGGCCACGTCGAGCGGCGTGGAAAAGCGGCCGAGCGGGATCGTCGCCAGGAACAGCTTCTTCGCCTCTTCGGTCACCGCGCCGCCGGCGAATTCGGCCGACAGTGCGGTTTCCGGGCTGAACACCGGGTTGACGCAATTCACGCGGATCCTGTCGGGCCCGAATTCGGCGGCCATCGATTTGGACATCAGGATCACCGCGCCCTTGGAGCTGTTGTACACCGTGAGGCCGGGGCGCGGGCGCAGCCCCGCGGTGGAGGCGACGTTGACGAAACAGCCGCCGCCCTGGTTGCGCATCACCGGCACCGCATGCAGCGCGGAGAGGTAGATGCTCTTCACGTTGATCGCGTACACCTTGTCGAACTCGGCCTCGGTCACCTCGAGGTAGGGCTTTCTGCGGTGGGTCCAGCCGGCGTTGTTGACGACCACGTCGACGCGGCCGAATTTCGCGGTCGCGGCCGCGATCAGCCTCGCCCAGTCGGCTCCTTTGGTGACATCGGCCTGCACGAACTCGCCGCCGACCTCCTGCGCGACGCGCGCGCCGTTTTCGGCGTTGATGTCATTGACGACGACCTTGGCGCTTTCCTGCGCGAAGCGCCTGGCGATGCCGGCGCCGAACCCCGATCCCGCGCCGGTGACGATGGCGACCTTGTCCTTGAGTCTCATGGCGAATCCTCCCGTGCGACGATCATAGCTTGAAGGGCGTGTGCTCGTTCAGCTCGTTCACGTACCTGGCCATGCCCTGCGTCTCGCGCTCCAGGTAATCCTCGACGGCGCGCGCGAAACGCGGATGCGCCAGCCAGTGCGCCGACAGCGACTCCACCGGCAGCAGGCCGCGGAACAGCTTGTGCTCGCCCTGCGCACCGCCCTCGAAGCGTTGCAGGCCCCGCGCGATGGCGTACTCGATCCCCTGGTAGTAGCAGGCCTCGAAGTGCAGGAGCGGCACGTGCTCGGTGGCGCCCCAGTAGCGCCCGTACAAGGTGTCCGCGCTGACCACGTCGAGCGCGGCGGCAAGCGGCAGTGCGCGGCGCTGCGCGAGAACCATCAGGAACGCGTCCGGCATCGACTGCGCCGCCCGCAGGAAGAATTCCAGGTTGAGGTACGGATGCGAGCCGTGCGCGGCGTAGGTGTTGCAGTAGCAGCGGTGGAAAAATTCCCAATGCGACTGCTCGATTTCGCTCCCGCGCAGCCAGCGGCACGTCACCCCCGCGTCGCGCACGCGGCGCCGTTCCTGGCGGATGTTCTTGCGCCGCTGGTGCGACATGCGGGCGAGAAAGGCCTCGAAGTCGCGGTAGCCCTCGTTGGTCCAGTGGAACTGCACCGTGGTGCGCAGGAGCATGCCCTGCGACTGCAGCAGGCGCGCTTCCGGTTCGGGCGCGAACAGGACGTGCAGCGAGGAAAACTCGCGCGCGGCAGCGAGTGCGCCCGCGGCGAGCGCGCCGCGCGCGGCGTCGTCGGCGGCGAGCAGTCGCGGTCCGGTTACCGGCGTGAACGGCACCGCGCCGAGCAGTTTCGGGTAGTACTCCAGGCCGTGGCGCGCGTAGGCTTCCGCCCAGGCCCAGTCAAACACGTACTCGCCACGCGAATGGGACTTGATGTAGAGCGGCATCGCGCCGGCGAGCGCCCCGTCGCGCTCCAGCAGCAGGTACTGCGGCTGCCAGCCGCTGCGCGCGCTGGCGCAGCCGCTTTGCAGCAGCGCGTCGTGGAACTCGAAGCGCATGAACGGATTGCCGCCGGCGAGGGCGTTCCACTGCGTCGCGGGGACGCCGGCGAGCGAATCGGCGACGCGCAGCCGTTCGGTCGTCGGCATGCGGCCATTATAGAATCACCACGATGGCCGAGCGCATCCTGATCGCCGCAGCGCAAATCAACTGCACCGTCGGCGACCTTCCTGGCAATGCCCAGCGCATTCTGGATTTCGCGGAGCGCGCGCGCTCCGCCGGCGCGGACCTGGTGATCACGCCGGAGCTGTCCCTGTGCGGCTATCCGCCCGAGGACCTGCTGCTGCGCGAGGGCTTTGTCGCGGACTGCCGGCGCGAACTGGAGCGGCTCGCGCAGAAGGTGCACGGCACTGCGGTGGTGGTCGGCTTTCCAGAGGCGGCCGGCGCGGGCTTGCGCTACAACGCCGCGGCCTTGCTGCGCGACGGGCGCATCGCCGCCGTCGCGCGCAAGCACGACTTGCCGAACTACGAGGTGTTCGACGAGAAACGCTACTTCGCCTCCGGCGCCGAACCCTGCATCGTCGAGTTGAAGGGGGCGCGCTTCGGCCTCACCATCTGCGAGGATGTTTGGGGGCCCAAGGCCCCTGCGATGGCCAAGGCGGCGGGCGCACAGGCCATCATTTCGATCAACGCCTCGCCCTACCACAAGCGCAAGCAAGCCACGCGCCACGGCGTGTTCCGCGAGTGGATCCGCGACACCGGCCTCGCGATGGTGTACGTGAATATGGTCGGCGGCCAGGACGAGCTGGTGTTCGACGGCGCCTCCTGCGTGCTCGATGGCCACGGCGTCGTGGTGCGCCAGGCGCCGTTCTTCGAGGAGGCGCTGGAACTGTTCGAGTTCGACGGCGCGCGGCCGGTCGCGGGCCGCGTCGCACCCGAGCTGGCGCCGGAGGCGGAGATCTACCGCGCGCTGTGCCTCGGCACGCGGGATTACCTCGGCAAGAACGGCTTTCCCGACGCGATCCTCGGTCTCTCGGGCGGCGTCGATTCGGCGCTGACGCTGGCCATCGCCTGCGACGCGCTTGGCGCCGAGCGCGTGCGCGCCGTGATGATGCCCTCGTCGTACACCGCGCAGATGAGCCTGGACGACGCGGCCGAGATGGCGCGCCGCGTCGGCGTGCGCTACGACGTGATCCCGATCGGGCCCATGTTCAACGCGTTCCTCGCGGCGCTGGCGCCGCAGTTCGCGGGCCGGCCGGCCGACCTCGCCGAGGAGAACCTGCAGGCGCGCGTGCGCGGCACCCTGCTGATGGCGCTTTCCAACAAGTTCGGCTCGATGGTGCTCACCACCGGCAACAAGTCCGAGATGGCGGTGGGCTACTCCACGCTGTATGGCGACATGGCAGGCGGGTACGCAGTCATCAAGGATCTCGCCAAGACGCTCGTCTGGCGCCTGGCGCGCTATCGCAATACGGTGTCGGAGGTGATACCGGAGAACATCATCACGCGGGCGCCCTCGGCGGAACTGCGGCCGGATCAGACCGACCAGGACAGCCTGCCGGCCTACGAGGTGCTCGACGGCATCATGGAGGCCTACATGGAGCAGGGCCGCAGCCCGCGCGAGATCGTGGGCCAGGGATACGCGGAGGCGGACGTGGCGCGTGTGGTGACCCTGATCCGGAAGAGTGAATACAAGCGCCGCCAGGCGCCGCCGGGAGTGCGCATCACCTTCCGCGGCTTCGGCAAGGACTGGCGCTACCCGATCACCTCGA
>CAZOSA010000246.1:0-3491 GCA_964582155.1 uncultured Enterobacteriaceae bacterium
TTGCAGGGCAAGTCGCGCGGGCTGTGCACGATCGGCCCCGGGGCGAGCGTGCTCGACGCGCTCAAGCTCATGGCGGACCAGAACATCGGCGCGCTGCTGGTCGTGGAAAATGACCAGCTCGTCGGCATTGTCTCGGAGCGCGATTACGCACGCAAAGTCATCCTTCTGGGCAGGTCATCGCACGACACGCCGGTCAGGGAGATCATGACCGGGCGCGCGATCTGCGTGCAACCCGGCAACAGCGTCGAGGAATGCATGGCGCTGATGACCGACAAGCGCGTGCGCCACCTGCCGGTGATCGAGAACGAGAAGCTGCTCGGCGTGCTGTCGATCGGCGACCTGGTCAAGGAAACGATCTCCGAGCAGCGGTTCATGATCGAGCAGCTCGAGTCCTACATCCACCGCTAGGCCGGGCCTGAATGACCTCGGCGAAGCTGGTCTACCATTTTCAGTTTCCCGACGGCCGGACGGAATCGCTGCAGGTCAGTCCCGCAGCCCCGGGGAAGGCGCAGGCCGAATTGCCGCCGTGGACCAGGCTGGGCTTTCGCCAGTGCTCCAATTGCCCGCTGTCGACAGCGGAAACGGCGCATTGCCCGATGGCGGTCAGCTTCGTGCCGCTGGTCGAACTGTTCGACAAGGTGCGCTCGTACGACGACGTTGCCGCCCGGGTCGAGACCGAGGAGCGTACCGTCACCAAGCGCACCAGCGTGCAGCGGGTGCTGCGTTCACTGATGGGCCTGCTCGCTGCCAGCAGCGATTGTCCGCACATCGAATTCCTCAAGCCGATGGCCCATTACCATTTGCCGTTCTCGAGCACGGAAGAAACCATTTACCGGGTCGTATCGACTTATCTGCTCGCCCAGTATTTCCTCAGGCAGCAGGGCAAGGCGGCGGATGCGGGACTCGAGGGGTTGAAAGCGCGCTACCGTGAGCTGCAGCAGGTCAATACGGGGATGGCCGCGCGGCTTGGCGCAGCCAGGGTCAAGGACGGCGACAGCAGCGTCAACGCATTGGCGTTGCTCGACCTGTTCGCGCGTTCCCTGCCGGAATCCATCGATACGGAGCTGGAGGAGCTGCAGCCGGCATTTCAGCAGCTGTTGAACGTGAACCGCGCCTAGCGCCGGTGAAACGGATGAACGACGCGTCCCCGCGTCTGGAAGCGCTGCTCGCCGCTGCCGCCGGGCGCCACGCCGCGCGCGAAGCGATCGCCGGCGAGCGGGTGCTCAGCTACGCCGAGCTGCTCGCCGGGGCGAAGGCCGTAGCCGGCGCGCTGCGGCAGGCGGGTCTCGCGCGCGACGAGCCGCTGCACGTGCGCGTGTCGAACCATGCGCTCGACCTGGTCGCCTTTTTCGGCGCCTGGCTCGCGGGCACAGTGGTGGTGCCGGTGCACCGCGGCTCGCCCGCGCTCGCGGCCGCGCAGATCGCAAGCCGCACCCTGGCGCGCTTCGAGTGGGACGCGCTGGCAGCGACGCCGCTCAAACGTCTGGCGAGTGACTCCCCGGCGCCGCGCGAGATACTGGAAGGCAGCGCGCTCGTGGTGTTCACCTCGGGGTCCTCGGGCGCGCCCAAGGGCGCCGTGCTGTCGCATCGCGCCTTTGCCGGCAAGCTCGGCGCAATCCAGTCGATGCTGCGCTTTGACGAGCACGAGCGCACCCTGCTCGTGCTCAACATCACCTTCAGCTTCGGCCTCTGGGTCGCGCTGCTCACGCTGCTGCACGGCGGGCGCCTCGCGCCGGTGGAGAAGTTCGTCCCCGAGACCTTGCTCGAGCGGCTGCGCGCCGAGGCGATCACGCGCGTCGGCGTGGTGCCGACCATGATGCGCGCGCTGATCCTCGACCGTCCGGCCGAGGCGCTCGCGCGGGCGGGACGCGCGCTGGCGGCGGCGGGCAGCCTGCGCAGCGTGATGATCGGCGGCGAGTCGCTCGGCAAGGGGCTCGGCGACACGCTGCGCGAGCTGGTCGCGCCGGCCGATCTCATCGACATCTACGGCCTGACGGAGACTTCGACCTGCGACTTCTTCCTGATGCCGCAGGATGCCGCGCGCTACGCCGGCTGCATCGGCCGGCCCTCGCCCGGCGTGCGCTTTCGCATCCGCGGCGAGGACGGCGGGACGGTGGCGCAGGGCGCGGTGGGCGAGCTTTGCATCGCGAGCCCGTTCCTGATGAACGGCTATCTCGGGCAGCCCGAGCTGAACCCGGTCGACGCCGTGGGCTGGCTCGCCACCGGCGACCTGGCGCGCGAGCGCGCTCCGGGCGTGCTCGAGATCGCCGGGCGCAAGAAGGAGCTGATCGTGCGCGGGGGCAACAAGATCGCGCCGCAGGAGATCGAGTTCGCCTGCAGCGCGCACCCCAAGGTGGCGGCGGCGCTCGCCGTGGGCCGGCCCGACGCGCGCCTCGGCCAGCGCATCCACGCGCTGGTGGTGCCGCGCGACCCGAGCCTGACCGTGCAGGAGCTGCGCGCCTTCCTGCGCGAGCGCCTCGACAAGTTCAAGCAGCCCGACGTGTTCTACTTTGCGCGCGAGCTGCCCGCCGGCCGCACCGGCAAGGCCGACCGCGGCCGCTTCGCGGCGATGCTCGAGGCAGGAGAGCTCCCGCCTGCCTAGGCCGCGCGCGACCGGTTGACGATTCCCGTAAACGGCGACACTCTGCGCTACGAGCGCATCCCGGCAAGGAGGCCGATTCGATGAGCGAGTTCCAGAACATCCGCGTGAGCAGCGGGGAGGGCGTGGGCCAGCTGCAGCTGCACCGCCCCGAGCGTTTGAACGCCCTCAACAAGGCGACGCTGCTCGAGATCAACGCGGCGCTCGACGCCTTCGAGGCCGACGCCGCGGTGCGCGCGATCGTGCTCTCGGGCGCGGGGCGCGGCTTTTCCTCGGGCTTCGACCTGAAGGAGCAGATGGAGCGCCGTCCCGAGGGCGCGGCGGTGTGGCGCGAGGTGCTGGAGCTCGATTTCTCGACCACCCTTCGTTTCTGGGACTCGCCCAAGCCGACCATCGCCGCGATCCATGGCGCCTGCATGGCGGGCGCCTTCGAGATGGCGCTCGCCTGCGACCTCGCCGTGTGCTCGCGCGACGCGCTGTTCGGCGAACCCGAGCTGAAATTCGGCGCCGGCATCGTCACGCTGCTGCTGCCCTGGGTGGTGGGGCCCAAGGCCGCCAAGGACATCATCCTCACGGGCGATGACGCTATCGACGCCGAGCGCGCGCTGGCGCTCGGCATCGTCAGCCGCGTGGTGCCCGAGGGCGAGCACCTCACCGCGGCGCTGCGCATCGCGCGCCAGATGGCGGTGATCGACCCGGACCTGGTGCGCGACACCAAGAAGGCGATCAACCGCAGCTACGAGATCCAGGGCATGCGCGCCGCGCTCGACACCGCGCTCGACATCGACCATGCCATCGAGTCGAGCGGCTCCCCCGACAAGCGCCGCTTCATGGACGTCGCGCGCGAGCAGGGGTTGAAGGCCGCGCTCGCCTGGCGCGAGGCGCGCTTCAA
>CAZOSA010000247.1:0-3469 GCA_964582155.1 uncultured Enterobacteriaceae bacterium
GTGATGCGCAAGATCTTGCGCATCAGCAAGCAGAACCGCATCACCTCGCTCGCCGACTTCATCGCCTCGCGCTACGGCAAGAGCGCGCTGCTGGGCGGCGTGGTGACGGTGATCGCGGTGATCGGTATCCTGCCCTACATCTCCTTGCAGCTGAAGGCGATTTCGAACAGTTTCACCATCGTGCTGCAGTATCCCGAGATCGTCATGCCGGCCAAGCTCGCCGCGGTGCCGCTGTTCCAGGACACCGCGTTCTGGGTGGCGCTGATTCTCGCCGCGTTCACCATCCTGTTCGGCACGCGCCACCTCGACGCTGCCGAGCACCACGAGGGCATGGTCGCGGCCATCGCCTTCGAGTCGCTGGTGAAGCTGGTCGCCTTTCTCGCGGTCGGCGCCTGGGTGAGCTGGGGCGTCTACAACGGGTTTGGCGACCTGTTCGCGCGCTCCGCGGCGGAGCCGAAACTGGCCGCCATGCTCACCCCGTTCGAGGGCGTCGCCGGCAGCTATTCGAGCTGGGTCTGGCTCACCATCCTGTCGATGCTGGCGATCATGTTCCTGCCCCGGCAGTTCCAGGTCACGGTGGTCGAGAACAAGGACGAGGCGCACCTCAACAAGGCGATATGGCTGTTTCCGCTCTACATGCTGGCGATCAACCTGTTCGTGCTGCCGATCGCCTTCGGCGGGCTGCTGCACTTTCCGGACGGCAGTGTCGATGCCGACACCTTCGTGCTCACGCTGCCCATGGCCGAGAAGCAGGAGCTGCTCGCGCTGGTGGTGTTCATCGGCGGGCTGTCGGCCGCCACCGGCATGGTGATCGTCGAGACGATCGCGCTCTCGACCATGGTGTGCAACGACCTGGTGATGCCGGTGCTGCTGCGCATGCGCGCCCTGCGCCTGAACGAGCGCCAGGATCTGAGCGGCCTGCTTCTGGGCATCCGGCGCGGTGCGATCGTGCTGGTGCTGCTGCTGGGCTACCTCTATTTCGGGCTCGCGGGCGAGGCTTATGCGCTGGTGTCGATCGGCTTGATCTCGTTCGCCGCGGTGGCGCAGTTCGCGCCCGCGGCGCTGGGCGGGATATTCTGGAAGGGTGGCACGCGGCGCGGTGCGCTGGCCGCGCTCGGCGCAGGGTTCGCAGTGTGGTTCTACACGCTGCTGCTGCCGGCATTCGCGCGCTCGGGCTGGCTGCCGATCGGGCTGCTCGAGCACGGGCCCTTCGGCATCGAGTTGCTCAAGCCGCTGGCGTTGTTCGGCGTGGCGGGACTGGATCAGATCACCCACGCCATGGTCTGGAGCATGGCGGCGAACGTCGGCGCGTACGTCGCGGTGTCGCTGATGTACGCCCCGGGCGCGGAGGAGCACCGGCAGGCGAGCCTGTTCGTGGACGTGTTCAAGCGCTCCGCCGAGGAGGGCGGCGCGCGCTTGTGGCGCGGCACGGCTTCCGCTCCCGACCTGTTCAACCTGCTGGCGCGCTTCGTCGGCCTGAGCGCCGCGGGAGATGCGTTCGCGGAATACGCGCGCGCGCACGGCGTGGAGCAGCCGCAGGCGCGCCCGCAGGCCGACGCGGACCTGGTGCACTATGTGGAAACGCAGCTCGCCGGCGTCATCGGCGCGGCCTCGGCGCACATCATGCTCGCATCGGTGGTGAAGGAGGAGGCGCTGACGCTGGAGGAAGTGCGCGCGATGCTCGACGAGGCCTCGCAGATCATCGTCTACAGCCACCGGCTGGAGCACAAGTCCCAGGAGCTGGAGCGCGCCACCCAGGAGCTGCGGGCGGCGAACGAGCGGCTCACCGAGCTCGACCGGCTGAAGGACGATTTCGTCTCCACGGTGTCGCACGAACTGCGCACGCCGCTCACCTCGATTCGCGCCTTCACCGAGATCCTGCACGACAATCCGGACCTGGCAGTGGCGGAGCGCGCGCGCTTTCTCAGCATCGTCATCAAGGAGACCGAGCGGCTGACGCGCCTCATCAACCAGATCCTCGACGTCTCCAAGCTCGAGTCGGGCCGTGCCGAGTGGCACGAGGCGCTGGTGGACATGAAGGTGGTCATCGAGGACACCATCGCGGCGACCAGCCAGCTTTTCAGGGAGCGTGGCGCGCGCCTGGTGAAACGCCTGCCCGAGGCGGTGCCGAAGGTGCTGGCCGACCTCGATCGCATCGTGCAGGTGGTGCTGAACCTGCTTTCCAACGCGGTGAAGTTCATCGAGCCCGGGCGCGGGCTGGTGGAGATCGCGCTCACCGAGGAGCGCGGCTTCCTGCGCGTCGACGTGCACGACAACGGTCCCGGCATCCGCGTCGAGGACCAGGAGGTCATCTTCGACAAGTTCCGCCAGGCCGGCGATACGCTGACCGGCAAGCCGCAGGGCAGCGGCCTGGGCCTGCACATCAGCCGGCGCATCGTCGAGCATTGCGGTGGCCGCATGTGGGTCAGCAGCCGGCTCGGCGAAGGCGCGTGCTTCTCGTTCACGCTGCCACTCGCGCGCGAGTCTGCACTGGCGCGGGCGGATTGACGCTGCAATGATGCACATGCCCGAGCCGACCCATCCTGCCACCGCTTACGTGGTCGACGACGACGAGTCGATCCGTGCGCTGTGGCAATGGCTGCTGGAGTCGAACGGCATCGCCACGCAGACCTTCGCTACCGCGGCGCAGTTCATCGATGGCTATCGCGACGGGCGCGGCTGCCTGGTGCTCGACCTTCGATTGCCCGGCATGAGCGGGCTCGAGCTGCAGGAGTACCTGAAGCAGCGCGGCGTCGAGATCCCGATCGTTTTCGTCAGCGCGCATGGCGACATTCCGGCCGCGGTGAGCGCGATCAAGGGCGGCGCGGTGGATTTCATCCAGAAGCCCTTCAGCTACCGGGAGGTGCTGGCGGTCATCGCCAGGGCGATGGCGCGCGACGCCGAGATCCGCGAGCTGCGCGCGCGCCGCCGGATGATTGCCGGGCGCCTGGCGGCGCTTACCGGACGCGAGGGCGACGTGTTGCGGCGCATCATCGAGGGCAAGCAAAACAAGATCATCGCCGGCGAGCTGGACATCAGCGTGAAGACCGTCGAGCTCCACCGCTCGAAGGTGATGCACAAGATGGCCGTGGATTCCGTGGCGGCGCTGGTGCAGCTCATGCTGCAGCGCACCGAACCAACCAAGGGTTATCCCTAGTGGATACAGTTGGCCTGGCGGGCTAACATCTGCATAATCCGGTTGACCGCGCGCGGGCACGCGGCGACCGGCAACCTTCGAGGGAGGGGCACATGGCGGAACTGACAGCCGAGAGGCGCGAAGCGTACTGGCGGAAAACATCCCGCCTGATGTGGATCATCATGATCCTGTGGTTCTTCTTCAGCTTCTTCGTGCACCTGTTCGCGGTGCAACTCAATGAGATCAAGTTCCTCGGCTTCCCGTTCGGCTTCTACATGGCCGCGCAGGGCTCGCTGATCGCGTTCGTGGTGCTGTGCTTCTGGAACGCGATCG
>CAZOSA010000248.1:0-3450 GCA_964582155.1 uncultured Enterobacteriaceae bacterium
GCCGTCGCAGTTGCGCAGCACGGATTCGAGCACGATGCGGATCGACACCGGCAGGCGCGAGATTTTCACGTTCAAGGCCTTGCCCAACTGCGGCAGGGAGTAGAACTTGCCGCCCTTCAGCGGCTGCAGGGTGTCGTGCAGGTTATGCGGCATCGAAGCCTCCGTCGTTGATCCAGCGGGTGTCCGGGCCGCAGCCCGGATCCTCGGGCAGCGCCCCGAGCAGCGCGATCAGCCGCGCTCGCTGCTCCAGGAGCTGCGTCAGTTGTTCGTCGCAGCGCGCGATCGGCGTCGGATAGCGCCGGATTTCGTCCGAGAGCGCGCTGATGCGCTGTTCCAGCTCGGTGCGCATCGGCACTAGTTCGCCCTGGCGCGGATCTGCACGTCGTACACCAGGCCCGCGTCGTCCTGGCAGGTGCCGCTGCCGCTGTTGCTGTTCACGCCCATGAAGTCGCAGCGCAGGCCGGCGCCGTCGGCCGAGCGCAGCAACGCCTTGGCCTCCGTGCCCGCCGGGTTGTCGAGCATCACGGAGGTACCGACGCCCGAGCGCCGGCTGCCGAAGAATCCGCCGAACATGAAGCCGGTCGTGGGCGGGGGCGTGGCGACGACCCAGCTGCCGTTGTAGGTGCGTTCGCCGATGGTGACCGCGACCTGGGCGTCCTCGCGCAGCCGGCTGGTGGCCTCGCCGTAGTAGAGCTGGCCGCTGTTGCGCGGCATCAGCGTGAGCGAGTATGTCGAGCTGCAGCCCGCGAGCAGGGCGGCCAGCGCGACCGTGATGAGACGCATGGCTAAGCCACCATCAGGTCGACGAATTCGTTGACCGGCGTGGCTTCGAGCCGAGGCGCGTCCATGCACAGGTCGAGGATCGCCTGGCACTGCTTTTGCGGAAAGCGCCGCGCGAGGTTGGTCCTGAACTTCTCCACCAGGACCGGCATGCCTTCCTTGCGCCGGCGCTTGTGGCCGATCGGAAATTCGCACACCACCTCCTTCAGCTTCGTGCCGTCCTTGAACTCTACGGTGAGCGCATTGGCGATCGAGCGCTTCTTCGGGTCGTGGTAGTCCCGGGTGTAGCGCTTGTCCTCCCGGCACACGATCTTTGCGCGCAGGCGGTCGATGCGCGGGTCCTTCGCCACGGCATCTTCGTAGTCGGCGGCAGTGAGGCGGCCGAAGAGCAGCGGCACCGCGACCATGTACTGGATGCAGTGGTCGCGGTCGGCGGGATTGTGCAGCGGCCCCTTCTTGTCGATGATGCGCAGCGCCGCCTCGTGCGTGCGGATGGTGATTTTTCTGATGTCCTCGATGCGGTCCTTGAGCAGCGGGTGCAGCTGCATCGCGCATTCCACCGCGGTCTGCGAATGGAACTCGGCGGGAAAAGAGATCTTGAACAGCACGTTCTCCATCACGTAGCTGCCGAAGGGGCGCTGGAACCTGAACGGCTTGCCTTTGAACAGTACGTCGTAAAAACCCCAGGTCTTCGCCGTCAGCACCGACGGGTAGCCCATTTCCCCGGTCTTCGAGATCAGCGCCAGGCGCACGGCGCGGCTGGTGGCGTCGCCTGCCGCCCAGCTCTTGCGCGAGCCGGTGTTGGGCGCGTGCCGGTAGGTGCGCAGGGACTGACCGTCGACCCACGCCTGTGATACGGCGTTCACCACCTGCTCGTAGGTGCAGGCCAGCATGTGGGCGACCACGGCGGTGGAGGCCACCTTGACCAGCACCACGTGGTCGAGCCCCACGCGATTGAACGAGTTCTCCAGCGCGAGCACGCCCTGGATCTCGTGCGCCTTGATCATCGCGGTGAGCACGTCGCGCACCTTGAGCGGCCTGATCAGCGAGTTGCGGGAGATCCAGTCAGCCGTGGCGAGAATGCCGCCCAGGTTGTCGGACGGGTGGCCCCACTCGGCGGCGAGCCAGGTATCGTTGAAATCGAGCCAGCGGATCATGGCGCCGATATTGAACGCGGCCTGCACCGGGTCGAGCTGGAATGGGGTGCCCGGCACCCTGGCGCCGCGCGGCGTCACCGTGCCCGGGTCGATGGGCCCGAGCAGCCTGGTGCAAGCCGGGTACTCGAGCGCCTCGAAGCCGCAGCCCAGGGTGTCCATCAGGCAGTAGCGCGCGGTGTCGTAGGCCTGCGCGCTCTTGACGGTGTACTTCGTCGCGTAGTCCGCGATCCTGGTCAGGACCTGGTCGGGCCTGGGGCGGACGTTGGAGAGGTGCGCGGACACTAGTCTTTTTCGTCCAGGGGCCGGAAGGTGTACTCGGCGCCGCCCGAGCGCGGCGCGTGGCGCGCGGGCGGTGGCGCAACCTTGGCGGGATCCTTGTCCCACCAGGCGGCGCGGCCTGTCTTTTGCGATTCGATCTCCTCGGGATGCCGCGCCAGGTACTCGCGCATGAACTTGGTCAGCTCGGATTCGTACAGGCTCACTTGCGGTCCTTGAGCGGCACCCAGGCGAGGTTCTCGGGCCCGGTGTAGTTGGCGCCGGGGCGGATGATCTTGCCGTCGATCCTCTGCTCGATCACATGCGCCGACCAGCCGCTGGTGCGCGAGACCACGAACAGCGGCGTGAACATCAGCGTCGGCACGCCCATCTTGTGGTAGGACACGGCGCTGAACCAGTCGAGATTGGCGAACATCTTCTTTTCGCTGGCCATCACCGATTCGATGCGCTCGGCGATCTGAAACAGCGTCATGTCGCCGGCCTCCTGCGACAGGCGCTGCGCCACGTCCTTGATCACCTTGTTGCGGGGGTCGGCGATGGTATACACCGGGTGCCCGAAGCCGATGACGACTTCCTTGGCGGCGACGCGCCGGCGGATATCCGCTTCCGATTCATCGGGCGAGCGGTAGCGTTTCTGGATCTCGTAGGACACCTCGTTGGCGCCGCCGTGCTTGGGGCCGCGCAGCGCGCCGATGCCGCCGGTGATCGCGGAATACATGTCTGAACCGGTGCCTGCGATCACCCTGCAGGTGAAAGTGCTCGCATTGAATTCGTGCTCGGCGTAAAGAATGAGCGAGGTATGCATGGCGCGCACGTGCGAGGGCGAGGGTGCCCGGCCGTGCAGCAGGCGCAGGAAATGCCCGCCGATCGAGTCGTCGTCGGTCTGCGTTTCGATGCGCTTGCCGGACTTCGTGTAGTGATGCCAGTACACCAGCATCGAGCCGAAGCTCGCCATCAGGCGGTCGGCGATGTCGCGCGCGACGGCAGCGTCGTGGCTTTCCTTCTCCGGCTCGAGGGTGCCCAGCACCGAGCAGCCGGTGCGCATGACGTCCATCGGGTGCGCGGCAGCGGGGATCTGCTCGAGCGCGGATTTCAGCGCCGCGGGCAGACCGCGCAGTTTTTTCAGCTTGGCCTTGTAGGCGGCGAGTTGCGCCGCGTTGGGCAGCTTCTCGTGCACCAGCAGGTGGGCGATTTCCTCGAACTCGGCCTGGTCGGCGAAATCCAGGATGTCGTAGCC
>CAZOSA010000249.1:0-3447 GCA_964582155.1 uncultured Enterobacteriaceae bacterium
CGAGCAGGATCACCACGTCGCGCTTGTGCTCGACGAGGCGCTTCGCCTTCTCGATCACCATCTCGGCGACCTGCACGTGGCGCGAGGCCGGCTCGTCGAAGGTGGAGGCGACCACTTCGCCGCGCACCGAGCGGCTCATCTCGGTGACTTCCTCCGGACGCTCGTCGATCAGCAGCACGATCAGCGACACCTCGGGATGGTTGGCGATGATGGCGTGCGCGATGTGCTGCAGCATCACCGTCTTGCCCGCCTTGGGCGGGCTGACGATCAGGCCGCGCTGGCCCTTGCCGATCGGCGCCACGATGTCGATGACGCGTCCGGTGATGTTCTCCTCGGCCTTGATCTCCCGCTCCAGCTTGAACGCCTCGTCCGGATGCAGGGGCGTGAGGTTCTCGAACAGGATCTTGTTCTTGGCCGCCTCGGGCGCCTCGCCGTTGACCTTGTCGACCTTGACCAGCGCGAAGTAGCGCTCGCCGTCCTTGGGCGTGCGGATCTCGCCCTCGATCGTGTCGCCGGTGTGCAGGTTGAAGCGGCGGATCTGCGAGGGGCTGACGTAGATGTCGTCCGTGCTCGCGAGGTACGAGGTCTCGGGCGAGCGCAGGAAGCCGAAGCCGTCGGGCAGCACTTCCAGCGTGCCGTCGCCGAAAATCGACTCGCCCTTCTTCGCCTGGTTCTTCAGCAGCGCGAAGATCAGGTCCTGCTTGCGCATGCGGCTCGCGTTGTCGATCTGGTTCTCGACCGCGGTTTCCACCAACTGCGTGACGTGCTGGCTCTTGAGCTCTGAGAGGTGCATGGGCCGATCGAAATGAAGCTTCGGGACCTGCCGACTTCTTTAGGGGAAGTGCGCCTGACCCGGCGCAGGGTTATTTCCGTTGCTACTGCTTCCTACTGCGCCACCCCGGTACTTGCCGGGGCGGATTGAGGGCGCAGACTAAGGCGTTTAGATATTGCTGTCAAGAAACGCGGTGAGCTGGGACTTGGACAGCGCGCCCACGCGCGTGGCTTCGAGGTTGCCGTTCTTGAACAGCATCAGGGTGGGGATGCCGCGGATGCCGAACTTGGCCGGCACCTGCTGGTTCTCGTCGACGTTGATCTTGGCGATCTTCAGGCGCCCGTCGTACTCCTTGGCCACCTGGTCGAGAATCGGAGCGATCGACTTGCAGGGGCCGCACCACTCGGCCCAGTAGTCCACCAGGACCGGGACTTCGGATTTCAGGACTACGGGCTCGAAACTGTCGTCCGTCACATGCTGTACCTGTGAACTGCTGCTCATGGCTCCTCGGGGATCCTGCGGGGGAGACGTATTATGGGGGCGGTGGGGCCGGAACCCAAGGCGGCGTGCTAAACTACTGACTCCATTAACCTTTTTACCTTCGCAGGCTTCCTGGTCTGATGACTTACGTCGTTACCGAGAGTTGCATCAAGTGCAAATACACCGACTGCGTGGACGTGTGCCCGGTCGATTGTTTCCGGGAGGGGCCGAACATGCTGGTGATCGACCCCGACGAGTGCATCGACTGCACCCTGTGCGTGGCGGAATGCCCGGTGGAGGCGATCTTCGCCGAGGACGACGTGCCCGACGCCCAGCGCGAGTGGATCGCGCGCAACAAGGAACTGGCGGCGGGCTGGAAGCCGATCATCGAGCGCAAGCCCGCCCCCGCCGACGCGGACGAATGGGCGAAAGTGAAGGCAAAGGCGCACCTGCTGGAAAAATAAGGACAGGCCCCTATTTCCCCGCTTTCACCTTGCCGCGGAACACGCGGTAAGCGAACACTGTGTAGCCGACGAGGAAGGGCAGCACGATGAGCACGCCGGCCAGCGTCACCTTGAGCGCCGACGGATGCGCCGACGCTTCCCAGATGGTCATCCCGCCCAGCACCACGTAGGGGAACACGCTGTAGGCGAGGCCGGCGAAGGCGAGGACGTAGATCGCCACCGCGCCGGCCATGGGCTTCCAGTCCGCTTTGCCGAGCGAGAACCAGATCCACAGCCAGGCCGCGAGCGTGGCGAGCGGCAGCAGCATCAGCGCGAGGGTCCTCGGAAAGTCGAACCACTTGTCGCGCACGATCTCGCTGACGAGCGGCGTGGCGAGGGACACCAGCGCGACGCCGAGCGCCACCCACAACAGGCCCCAGCGGGTCCACGCCCGGGCCTTGCGCTGCAGCTCGCCCTCGGTGCGCAGGATCAACCAGGTGGCGCCGAGGAGTACGTAGCCGCCGCACAGCGCCGCGCCCACCAGCATGGAAAAGAACATGTAGCCCAGGCCCGGCTGGAACGCAGTGAGGTAGCGCCCGAGCATGTAGCCCTGCGCGAAGGAAGCGAGGAACGAGCCGAACCAGAACAGCCAGTTCCACAGCTCGGCGTGCCAGCCCTGGGCCTTCAAGCGCAGCTCGAAGGCCACGCCGCGCAGCATCAGGCCCGTGAGCATCGCCGCCACCGGCAGGTAGAGCGCGCCCAGGATGTGGCCGTGCGCCGCGGGAAAGGCGATGAGCAGGATCCCCACGCCGAGCACCAGCCAGGTTTCGTTGGCGTCCCAGAACGGGCCGATGGAGGCCACCATCACGTCCTGCTCGCCGTCCGTCGCCGCCGGCATCAGCATGCCCACGCCGAGGTCGTACCCGTCCAGCACCACGTAGGCGAGGATCGCCGCGCCCATCAGCACGGCGAAGACGAGCGGCAGGTCGAGGCTCATGCCTTGGCCCCCTCTCTCGCCAGGTGCGTGAGCACCACCACGTAGGCGACGAGCATCACGCTGTAGACCAGCACGTAGCCGGCGAGGCTCGCGCCGAGCGCCGCCTCCGGCACCTTGCCCACCGCGTCCGCGGTGCGCAGGATCCCCGTCACCAGCCAGGGCTGGCGCCCGATCTCGGCCACCAGCCAGCCGGAGAGCGTCGCCACCCAGCCCGAGAAGGTCATGCCCGCGAACGCCCACAGGAGCCAGGGCGGCGCGCGCTTGCGCAGGATCCAGCTCCCGGTCCAGGCGAGCGCGAGCATCAGCACGCCCACGCCCACCATGACGCGAAACGCCCAGAACACCGGCGCCACGGGCGGATGGTCGGGCGCGAATTCCTCGAGTCCCTTCAGTTCCGCGTCGAAATCGTGCCGCAGGATGTAGCTCGCAAGCTTCGGCACCTGGAGCGCGTAGTCGTTCCTCTTCCCCTCCTCGTCCGGGACGGCGAACAGCACCAGCGGCACGCCTTTTCCGGTTTTCCAGGTCGCCTCGATGGCGGCGATCTTCGCCGGCTGGTGCTCGAGCGTGTTCAGCCCGTGCAGGTCGCCCACCAGCACCTGCACCGGCGCGAGCAGCGCCGCCACCAGCGCGCCCGCGCGCAAGGTCCGCATCGCCGCGGCGTCCTGCGGGGCTTTGAGCAGGCGCCACGCCGAGAGCCCGGCGACGAGGAACGAGGCCGTGAGCCCCGAGGCGAGCATCATGTGCGTGAAGCGGTA
>CAZOSA010000250.1:0-3440 GCA_964582155.1 uncultured Enterobacteriaceae bacterium
GCCTGCCAGTTGCCGCCCGCGGCAAGCGCGGCGCCGACGCCGATGCCGATGCTCGCCGCGACCTGGGCGAGCCCCAGCCCGAACACCGAGCGGCGCATGCTCTGCAGCCTGGCCAGGCTGAACTCCAGGCCGATGGAAAACATCAGGAACACCACGCCGAATTCCGCGAGGCGGCGCACCGCGTCGCTGTCGGCCACCAGGCCCAGAGCGTGCGGCCCAAGGGTCACGCCCGCCGCGAGGTAGCCTATGATCGGCGGCAGCGCGAGGCTGCGGCAGGCGATCACCGCCAGCACGCCGCCGGCGAGCAGCACGAGGACCGGTTGCAGCGACAGGCCGGCAGCTTCCATGGCAACCATAGAGGGAGAGTTATACTTCGCGGCTATGATAAGCGCAGTGCGTTCCGTGCGTCAGGGTGCAGCGCGTGCGACCGATAGCGCGCTGGAGCTCGCGCGCAACGTGCTGGCGGTCGAAGCCGACGCGGTGCGCGCGCTGATCGGGCGGCTGGATGAGCGCTTCCTCGGCGCGCTGCGCCTGATCCAGGAGTGTCTGGACGGCGAACGCGGCCGCGTGATCGTCAGCGGCATCGGCAAGTCGGGGCACATCGCGCGCAAGATCGCCTCCACCATGGCGAGCACCGGCACGCCGGCCTATTTCGTGCACCCGGCCGAAGCCAGCCACGGCGACCTCGGCATGATCCGCGCCGAGGATGTGTTCATCGCCATCTCCAATTCCGGCGAGAGCGCGGAGCTGCTGCGCATCCTGCCGGCGATCAAGCGCGAGGGAGCAAAGCTGGTGGCGATCACCGGCAATGCGGATTCGTCGCTCGCCCACGAGGCCGACGTGCACCTCGACGCAGGCGTGGACAAGGAAGCCTGCCCGCTCAATCTGTCGCCCACCGCCAGCACCACGGCGGCGCTCGCGCTGGGCGACGCGCTCGCCATCGCATTGCTGGACGCGCGCGGCTTTTCGGCGGCCGATTTCGCGCGCTCTCATCCCGGCGGCTCGCTGCGCCGCGAAGCGCTGAAACACGTCGCCGACGTCATGCATCGCGGTGCGGGCGTGCCCAGGGTGCGCGAGAGCGCGACGCTGAAGCAGGCGCTCGACGAGATGACGCGCGGCGGGCTTGGCATGACCGCGGTGGTGGACGCAGCCGGGCATGTGAAGGGCATCTTCACTGACGGCGACCTGCGCCGCACCCTGAAGAAGGTCGCCAACCTGAAATCGGCGCGCATCGCCCGGGTCATGACCGCGAACCCGCGCACGGTCGCAGCGCAAGCGCTCGCCACCGAGGCGGTGGCGCTGATGGACCGGCATCGCATCAGCCAGCTGCTGGTGGTGAATCCCGCGGGGGAACTGATCGGCGCGCTCAACATGAACGACTTGCTGCGCGCGAAAGTGGTCTGAGCCGATGGCGCAGGTCACTGCCGACGCGCTCGAGCGGGCGCGCCGCCTGCGGCTCGTGGTGTTCGACGTCGACGGCGTGCTCACCGACGGGCGGCTTTGGTATGGCCCTCGCGGCGAAGAACTCAAGGCTTTTCACGTGCTCGATGGCCACGGCTTGAAGCTGCTCGCGGACCGCGGCATAGGCGCCGCGCTGCTCTCCGGGCGCAGTTCGCCGGCGGTGGCGCAGCGCGCCGCGGAGCTCGGCCTGCAACACGTGATACAGGGCGTGGCGGACAAGCGCCCCGCGTTTGACGGCCTGCTCGCGGACCTGGGTCTCGCGGCGCAAGAAGCCGGCTACATGGGGGATGACCTGCCGGATCTGCCGGTGCTCGCGCACTGCGGCTTCGCCTGCGCGCCGCGCGCCGCGCACGCTCGAGTGCTGCGTCTCGCGCACTATGTCGCCGACGCGGACGGCGGCCGCGGCGCGGCGCGCGAAGTGTGCGAGTACGTGCTGCGCGCGCAGGGGCACCAGCCATGAAGATGTCGGCGACGCGCCTGTTTCCGCTGCTGCTGATGCTGGCGCTCGCCCTGCTCACCTTCTGGCTGGAAAGCACGGTGCGCGAGGAGCCAGCGCCGGCCGCACCGCGCAGTCACGATCCCGACTACATCGTAGAGCACTTCACCATTACGGATTTCAACGGCGCGGGCAACGCGGAGTCGGCGCTTGCGGCGGCAAACATGGTGCATTACCCGGACGACAATTCCACCGAGCTGCTGGCGCCGCGAGTGGTGCAATCCAGGCCGGAGCAGCCGCGGCTGACGCTGTCCGCCGATCGCGGCACTCTTTCCCAGGATGGCGAGGAAGTGTTCCTCTACGACAACGTGCAGCTGCTGCGCGCAGGCATTGCCGGCAATCCCGAGAGCCGCATGCAGACCAGCTTCCTGCACGTGCTAAGCGCGCGCTCCCTGGTGCGCACCGACCGGGAAGTGACTATTTCCGAAGGGGGACGCTCCATGGTCGGCCGCGGCATGGAGTACAACAACGAGTCGCGCCAACTGACGCTGCACGCGCAGGTGCACGGCAGTTTCGAGGCGAAACAGCCGTGAGGCGGCGCGGCGCCATCGTCGTTACAGTGGCGATTGCTGCAATGTCCGCCTTTTCGGCCAGGGCCGAAAAGGCGGATCGGGAGAAACCCACCCAAGTAGAAGCCAACCGGATGACTTCCGACGAGGCGCGCCGCATCAGCATTTTCGAGGGCGGCGTGGTGCTCACCAAGGGCACCATGCAGCTGCGCGCGGAGCGCGTCGTCGTGCGCCAGGACGCCGACGGCTTCCAGTACGCCAGCGCCAGCGGCAACCCGGTGCACTTTCGCCAGAAGAGCGACGCGCGCGGCGGCCAGGAGGGCGTGTGGCTCGAGGCCGAGGCGCTGCGCGTCGAGATTGATGAGCGCAACGAGCGTGTCGAGCTGCATGAGAACGCGCGCGTCACGCGTGAGAACGACGAGGTGCGCGGCGGCTACATCCTGTTCGACCAGCGTTCCGAGTTCTTCTCCGTGAGCAGCACCAAGGACGCGCCCGGTGCCCGCGTGCGCGCCGTGATCCAGCCGAAGAAGCCCGAAGCCGGGAAATGAGCCAGCTGCGCTGCGAGCGCCTGCGCAAGCGCTACAAGTCGCGCACTGTAGTCCAGGACGTCTCGCTCGAGGTGTCGAGCGGCGAGGTAATCGGCCTGCTGGGCCCCAACGGCGCCGGCAAGACCACCTGCTTCTACATGATCGTCGGCCTGGTCGCCGCGGACTCGGGTCGCATCCACCTCGAGGGGCGCGAACTCACGCACTTGCCGATCCACGCGCGCGCGCGGCTCGGCATCTCCTACCTGCCGCAGGAAAACTCGGTGTTCCGCAAGCTCACGGTGGAGGAGAACGTGCAGGCGGTACTCGAACTGCAGGGCCTGCAGCGTGCCGAGATCGAGGCGCGCCTGCAGGAGTTGCTCAAGGACCTGAATATCGCGCACCTGCGCAAGCACGCCGCGCTTTCGCTGTCGGGCGGCGAGCGCCGCC
>CAZOSA010000251.1:0-3436 GCA_964582155.1 uncultured Enterobacteriaceae bacterium
TGCGCGCGAGCGGCTACCGCGTCACCTATGTGCGCAATATCACCGACATCGATGACAAGATCATCCAGCGCGCGGCGCAGAACCGCGAAACGCCCGAGGCCCTGAGTGAGCGCTTCATCCGCGCCATGGACGAGGACGCCACGGCGCTCGGAGTGGACAAGCCTGACCACGAGCCGCGCGCCACCCGGTTCGTGCCGCAGATGCTCGAGCTGATCGAGCGCCTCGTGGCCAGGCGGCTGGCGTACCAGTCGGCCTCGGGAGATGTGAATTTCGCGGTGCGCCGCTTCCCGGGGTACGGCAAGTTGTCGGGCAAGTCGCTCGATGAATTGCGCGCCGGCGAACGCGTCGAGGTCGACCCCTCCAAGGACGATCCCCTCGATTTCGTGTTGTGGAAGCGTGCCAAGCCGCAGGAACCGAAATGGGACTCGCGCTGGGGCGAAGGCCGGCCGGGCTGGCACATCGAGTGCTCCGCGATGAGCTGCGCGCTGCTCGGCGATTATTTCGACATTCATGGCGGCGGCCAGGACCTGCAGTTCCCACACCACGAGAACGAGATCGCACAGTCCGAAGGCGCAAGCGGCCGGCCGTTCGTCAATTTCTGGATGCACAACGGCTTCGTGCGCGTGGACGACGAGAAGATGTCCAAGTCGCTGGGCAATTTCTTTCTCATCCGCGATATCCTCAAGCGGTTCGATCCCGAGGTGGTGCGCTTCTTCATCCTGCGCGCGCATTACCGCAGCCCCCTGAACTACTCCGATGCACACCTGAATGACGCGAAGCAGGCGCTTTCGCGCCTGTATACGGCGCTGAAGGGCGCACCGGCCGGCCCCAGGGGTATCGACTGGGGCCAGCCGTATGCGCAGCGCTTTCGCGAGGCTATGAACGACGACTTTGGCACGCCGGAGGCCATCGCGGTCCTGTTCGAGCTTGCGACCGAGATCAACCGTGGTCGTGCCGGGTTGTCGCCGCAGTTGCGCGCGCTCGGCGGGGTGCTCGGCTTGCTGCAGCGCGACGCGCTGTCCTTCCTGCGGTCCAGGCCGGGCGCCGGCCTTGCGGATGGCGACATTGACGAGCGTATCTCGGCGCGCATCGCTGCGCGCGCGGCGAAAAACTATGCGGAAGCGGATCGCATCCGCAAGGAACTGGAAGCAGATGGCGTGGTTCTCGAGGACGGTGCCACGGGAACCACCTGGCGCCGCGCCTAGTGCAGCAGCTTGCCGTCGCGCCCGATCGCCATAAGCTCGATGCGCGAGCTGCCCTGGTGGTTCGAGCGTGAGAAGCCCAGCGTGTACCCCCCCGCGTCATAGTCCGACATCGCTTCGAGCGCCAGCAGGAACGCATCGCGCGTGAGGGCCGGGCCGGCGCGGCGCACTGCCTCGGCGAACACCTTGGCCGCGATGTAAGCCTCGAAGGAGGCAGGTGAGTAGTCCTTGCGCCCGGTTTCCGCCTCCATCGCCGCGCGGTACTCCGCCACCAACGGCAGCGAAGTGCGCTCGAGCGGTGGCACCACCTGGGACAGCAAGACGCCTGCGCCCGCAGGACCGAGCGCGCGCGCCAGCGCAACCGGCTCCGCCAGGGACAAGACGAGCAATTGCGCCGAACTCCCGGCGCGCCTGAGGTCGCGGAGCAGCTCGGCGGCAGGCTGCGCCGGCGCGGCAACGATGATGACCTCCGGGTCGGCGACCAGCATTTCGTGTACTGCATCGGAGAGCCGGCCGGACTTCAGCGCTGCGGCGGCGGGCGCGGCCAGCCCGCGGCGGCGCAATGCGCCACGCGCGGCCTCGACGATCTCGGCGCCCTCGGCGTCGTCGCGCCGCACCAACGCGAAGCGCTTGAGGCCGAGTTGCGCATAGTGGTCGACCACGTGCTCGACTTCGTCCGCGTTGCCCGCGCGCACCGTGAACACGTAGCGCTCGGACTGGCGCGCGAGCTGCGCGCCGGTGACCGGGGCGAACAGCGGCACGCGGCCCCGCTGCACCAGGGCGAGCAGTTCGCGGGATACGCTGGCCGCGGGATAGGCGAACAATGCGAACACGCGCAACTCTTCTAACAGACGCTGCGTGTTGGCCAGTGCGCGCTTGGGATCGCCGGCATCGTCCAGCGTGGCCAACTCGATGCGGCGGCCGTGCACGCCGCCGCCGCTGTTCAGCGTGCGGAAATAGGCGAGGGCGCCGTTGCGGATTTCTTCGCCCTGGGCCTGCATCGGGCCGGAGAGAGGGGCCGACTGGCCGAGAGCGACGGTGCGCAAGGTGACGCCCTGGCCCCAGGCCGCGGTGCTGCCCGCGAGGATAAGACAGGCCGCGAAAAGGTGCGGGCGGTGCAGTGCTATCATCGGTCGCAATTTTCCCCCATTTTTTGACATCGGCGCGCGCATGCTCTTGCAGATTCCCGGGGTGCTCAAGAAGGAAGAGCTCGAAACGGTACTGCGCGAGCTTAGCGAGGGCGCGTACGAAGATGGCAGGGCCAGCGCCGGGGTGCTGGCGCGAGAGGTCAAGAACAATCTTCAGGCCAAACGCGACGCGGAGGTTGTGCGCAAGTGCGGGCCGACGATGCTCGAGGCGCTGCGCCGCAATGGCATGTTTTATTCGGCTGCGCTTCCGCTGCGCGTGCACGGGCCGATCTTCAACCGCTACGACATCGGCATGACCTACGGCCTGCACGTCGACAACGCGATCATGGGCGAGCAGGTCTCCGTGCGCTCCGACGTTTCGGCAACGCTGTTCCTGAGTGCGCCCGACCAGTACGACGGGGGCGAGCTGGTCATACAGGAAAACCACGGCGACCAGCGCATCAAGCTGCCCGCGGGCAGCCTGGTGGTGTATTCGTCGACCAGCGCGCACCGCGTCGAACCGGTGACGCGGGGCAGCCGCCTGGCGGCAATTTTCTGGGTACAAAGCATGGTGCGCGACGAGCCCAAGCGGGAGATCCTGTTCGACCTCAACCATATCCTCGCTTCGGTGCGCAACAAGCTCGACACCAGCGAGCAGATCGCCCTGACGGCGGTTTACCACAACCTGCTGCGTCTGTGGGCGGAGACCTGAGCCGCCGCAACGCCGGCCTTGCCGCTAGCCTTCGAAGAATTCCCTGACCTTGTCGAACCAGGACTTGCTGCGCGGGTTGTGCCGCGCCAAGTCCTGGCGGCTGAGCATCTCGAATTCCTGCATTAATTCTTTTTGCCGCGCGGTGAGATTGACCGGTGTCTCGACCACCACGTGGCAGAACAGGTCGCCCGGCTCGTGGCTGCGCACACCCTTGATGCCCTTGCCGCGCAGCCGGAATGTCTTGCCGCTCTGCGTTTCGGTCGGTACCTTGATGCGCGCGGAACCGTCCAGCGTGGGAATCTCGATCTCACCTCCCAGCGCTGCGGTGGCGAAAGACACCGGCATCTCGCAATGCAGGTCGTCGTGGTCGCGCTGGAACACCGCGTGCGGCTTGA
>CAZOSA010000252.1:0-3409 GCA_964582155.1 uncultured Enterobacteriaceae bacterium
TGGGAGGACGATGACGACGACGAGTACTGCTCGACGCGCGAGGACCTGGTCGATGCCGCTGCCGCGGCGGATGTGATTGGCGTGGAGTTCGAGGCGGTGAACTTCGCCGCCGAGTACCGCGAGCGCGTGTTCGCGAGCTTCCTCGCGGAGTACTCGGCAGGGCGCACGCCGAACCCGGACGTACTGTGCAATGCCGAGATCAAGTTCAAGGCCTTCCTCGAGCACGCCATGAAGTTGGGCGCCAAGCGCATCGCCACCGGGCACTACGCGCAGTTGCGGGAGAAGGACGGGAAGGTGGAGCTGCTGCGCGGCGCGGACGCGGGCAAGGACCAGAGCTACTTCCTGCACCGGCTGACCCAGGCGCAGTTGTCGTGCGTGATGTTCCCGGTGGGCCACCTGAAGAAATCCGAAGTGCGCCGCATCGCCGCGCACGCCGGCCTGCCGAACCACGCCAAGAAGGACTCGACCGGCATCTGCTTCATCGGCGAGCGGCCGTTTCGCGAATTCCTCAACCGCTACCTGCCGAAGACGCCGGGGCCGATCGTCACGCCCGAGGGCAAACGTCTCGGCGAGCACATCGGGCTCGCCTTCTACACCATCGGCCAGCGCAAGGGCATCGGCCTCGGCGGCCGCAGGGATGAAGGGCGCGAGCCCTGGTACGTGGCGCAAAAGCGCATGGCGACCAACGAGCTGGTGGTGGTGCAAGGCCACGACCACCCGCTGCTGTTGCGCTCCTCGCTGCAAGGGCTGGACGCGAGCTGGGTGCTGGATGCGCCGGGGGCCGGCACGGCGCATTCGGCCAAGACCCGCTACCGCCAAGCCGACTGCGCCTGCACCGTGGCGCGCGTCGAGGACGAGGAAATCGCGGTGGAGTTCTCGCAACCGCAGCGCGCGGTCACGCCAGGCCAGTCGGTGGTGCTCTACGACGGCGAGGTCTGTTTGGGGGGAGCGGTGATTGCTTAGGGATAGACCCTTTGGGTCTGTCCCTTATGCAGGGACGGTGTCGGCGAAGGCCGGCCGTTCCATCAGCTTGTCGTAGTGCTTCGCCAGGGTCTTGTACTGCGCGCGCGAGTCGATGCCGGCGGGTTTCCTGAAGCCGATCCAGCCGAGGCAGCAGCCGAGCGCGATGTCGGCAAGGGTATATCGGTCGCCCTGGCACCAGGGCTTGTCGCCGAGGTCGGCCTGCATCTGCGCGAGCCCGCGGCGCATGCGTGCCGCCTGCTTGCCGGTCCAGTCTTCGCTCTGCTCGTTCTTCGGCCGCAGCGACTCGTAGCGCACCAGGATCCCGGCATCCAGCACGCCGTCGGCGAGCGCCTCCCAGCGCCGCACCGCGACGCGCTCGCGGTTGTCCTCGGGGATGAGCCGGGCGATGGGCGAGGCATTGTCGAGGAACTCGACGATCACGCGCGAGTCATAGAGCGCCGTGCCGTCGTCCAGCACCAGCGTGGGGATCTTGCCCAACGGGTTGTGCGCGTTGATGGCGTTCTCCGCCGGCTGGACGTCCACGTTCTCGATGTTGCAGTCGATGTGCTTCTCGGCGAGGACGATCCGAACCTTGCGCGTGTAGGGGCTGGCAGGGGAGGCGAACAGTTTCATGGCGGGCGCGGATTATAACGTCCGCATGCGCCGCCGCAGCGCGGGAACGACTTCTTTCACAAACCACGGGTTATTTTTCATCCACAGCCTGTTGCGCGGGCTCGGGTGCGGCAGCGGGAAGAACTCCGGCAGGTACTCGCGCCAGGCGCGCACGGTCTGCGCCAGCGTCGCCTTGCGCCTGTTGCCGAGGTGGTAGGCCTGCGCGTGCATGCCCACCAGCAGCGTCAGGCGGATTCGCGGCAGCGCCGCGCGGAAGCGCGGCTGCCACAGCGGCGCGCACTCCGGGCGCGGCGGCAGGTCGCCGCGCTCGCCGCTGCCGGGGTAGCACAGGCCGGTAGGCACGATGGCGATGCGCCTGGTGTCGTAGAACTGCGCGTGCCCCATGCGCAGCCACGCGCGCAACTGGTCGCCGGAGGGGTCGTTCCAGGGGATGCCGGTGTCGTGCACGCGCCGCCCCGGCGCCTGGCCGACGATCATCAGGCGCGCAGCCGCGCCCACCAGGAACACCGGCCGCGGCCCGAGCGGCAGGTGCGGCTCGCACACGCGGCAGGCGCGCGCCTCCTTGATGAGTGAGCGCAGCATGCCCCTCTATAATAGGGCCTATGCCCTCGTCGCTATCCGCGCTGTCGCCCCTCGACGGCCGGTACGAAAAGTCCGCCGACGCGCTCAGGCCTTACTTCAGCGAAGCCGCCCTCATCCGCCACCGCGTGTTGGTGGAACTGGAATGGCTCAAAGCCCTGGCGGCCGAGCGCCGCATCCGCGAGCTCAAGCCCTTTGCGCGCCGCACCGTGGCGGCGCTCGACCGGCTGGTGGCGGGCTTTACGGAGAAGGACGCCACGCACATCAAGAACATCGAGGCCGAGACCAACCACGACGTCAAGGCGATCGAGTACTGGCTCAAAGGCAAACTCGCGAAGAACGCGCAGGTGCAGCGCTCGCTGGAGTTCATCCACTTCGCCTGCACATCGGAGGACATCAATAATCTCTCCTACGCGCTGATGCTCGTGCGCTCGCGCGAGCGCGTCATGCTGCCGTGCCTGGATGCGCTGATTGCCGCACTGCGCGCACTTGCGCGCCGGCACGCGTCGCGTGCGATGCTCTCGCGCACCCACGGCCAGCCCGCGTCGCCCACGACCCTGGGCAAGGAGATGGCCAATTTTGCGCAGCGCCTGCGGCGTGCGCGCGACGCCATCGAGCGCGTTTCCATACTCGGCAAGATCAACGGCGCGGTCGGCAACTACAATGCGCATGCGGTGGCCTACCCGGGCTTTCCCTGGGAGGCCTTTTGCCGCCGCTTCGTCGAGCGCCTCGGGCTGGAATTCAACCCGTACACCACGCAGATCGAGCCGCACGACTCCTACGCGGAACTGTTCGATGCGTACGCGCGGGCCAACACGGCGCTGCTGGATCTGGATCGAGACCTTTGGGGCTACGTGTCACTTGGTTATTTCCGCCAGAAGCCCAAGGCGGGCGAGGTGGGGTCCTCCACCATGCCGCACAAGGTGAATCCGATCGACTTCGAGAATTCCGAGGGCAATGTCGGCGTGGCCAACGCGCTCTTGCGCCACCTCGCCGACAAGCTGCCGGTGTCGCGCTGGCAACGCGACCTCTCGGACTCCACGGCCTTGCGCAGCGCCGGCACCGCGCTCGGCCACACGCTGCTCGCCTGCGGCGCCTGCCTGCGCGGTCTGGGCAAGCTCGAGGCCGATCCGGCGCGCATGGCCGGGGACCTCGATGCCAACTGGGAAGTGCTCGCCGAGCCGGTGCAGCAGGTGATGCGCAAGCACGGCGTGCCCGACGCCTACGAGAAGCT
>CAZOSA010000253.1:0-3408 GCA_964582155.1 uncultured Enterobacteriaceae bacterium
TCGCCGCGTGCTCCGCCCACGCGCAGCTCTCCATCGAGATCACCGGCGCGGGGGCGCAGCGCATCCCGATCGCCATCGCGCCGTTCGTGGGCGAGGGCGCGCTGCCCGCCGCAACGCACGCCTCCATCACCTCCATCGTGCGCGCCGACCTGGAACGCAGCGGCCTGTTCCGCGGGCTGGAAATGCCGGCGCTGGTGCCGCCGCCGACGGAAGCCTCCAGCGTCAACTATGCCGAGTGGAAGTCGCGTCTCGCCGACGCACTGGTGCTCGGCTCGGTCGCGGCGCGCGCCGACGGGCGCTTCGAAGTGCGTTTCCGGTTGCACGACGTGGTGAAGCAGTCCGCGATCGGCGGCGTCGCCTACACCATGACGCGCGAGCAGATACGCGCGACCGCGCATCGCATCGCCGACTACGTTTACGAGAAACTCACTGGCGAGAAGGGCGTGTTCTCCACGCGCATCGCCTACGTGGTCAAGCGCGGGGCGCGCTACGAGCTGCAGATCGCCGACGCGGACGGCGCCAACGAACAGGCGATGCTGGTCGCCAACGAGCCGATCATCTCGCCGGCCTGGTCGCCCAACGGGCGGCGCATTGCTTATGTCTCGTTCCAGAACAAGAAGCCGATCGTATATGTGCAGGACGTGGAAGTGCCGAAGCAGAATATCGTCGCCAACTTCAAGGGCTCGAACTCGGCGCCGGCGTGGTCGCCCGACGGCTCGCGGCTCGCGGTGGTGTTGTCGCGAGACGGCAACTCGCAGATCTACCTGATCAATCCGGACGGCAGCAATGCGCGCCGCCTCACCAATTCCGCCGGCATCGACACCGAGCCCTGGTTTTCGCCCGATGGCCGGTCGATCTACTTCACTTCTGACCGCGGCGGCAGCCCGCAGATTTATCGCATGCCGGCGACGGGCGGCGAAGCGCAGCGCGTGACATTCGAGGGGAGTTATAATGTGTCACCGCGCATCAGTCCGGACGGCAGGAGTCTCGCCTACATCATGCGCAGCGGTGGCAAGTTCCAGGTCGCGCTGCTCGATCTCACTACCCGGCAGGTACAGATCCTTACCGACAGCGATCATGACGAGTCGCCCAGCTTTGCCCCCAACGGCCGCCAAATCCTGCTGGCGACGGTCATCGGCGGGCGCGGCGTGCTCTCGGCGGTGTCCGCCGACGGGCGCGTCAAGCAGCGCCTCACGGTCACGGCTGGCGATGTGCGCGAGCCGGCGTGGGGACCTCTCGTGCAGTGAGCAAGAAGGAGATCAGCCATGAGAAAGCTTTGCACCCTCTTCATCGCCTGCACGCTCGCCGCGTGCGCGACCACGGAGACCCCGACTCAGCAGCCCCCGGCCGCCGTGGAGGACCGCGCTCCGGGCACCGGCGCCACTGCGCAGCCGGTGCCGGGCCAGCCGGTCACGGGCGTCGACCTGACCGGCAAGCCCGCCGCCACCGGCGCCGCGGCGCTCAAGGACCCGAACAACATCCTTTCCAAGCGATCCGTGTTCTACGACTTCGACAAGTTCGACGTGAAGGAGGAGTACCGGCCGATGGTCGAGGCGCATGCCAGGTACCTGCGCGAGAACGGCACCACGCGCATGCTGGTGCAGGGCAACACCGATGAGCGCGGCAGCCGCGAATACAATCTGGCGCTCGGCCAGCGCCGCTCGGAGGGCGTGAAGCGCATGCTCCTGCTTCTGGGCGGGCGCGAAGACCAGATCGAGGCGGTGAGCCTGGGCGAGGAGAAGCCGCGCGCGACGGGCGCCAACGAGGAGGTCTGGGCGCAGAACCGACGTAGCGACATGCTGTATCCCGGCGAGTACTGATGCGCTGGCTGCTGGCGGCGGTGGCGCTGGGCTGGGCGGGAATCGCGGGCGCTCAGTTGTTCGGCGACCCGGAGGCGCGGCGCCGCGCCGAAGCGGCGCACGTTGAGGTCCAGGCGATGCAGGCAACCCTGCAACGCATCGAACAGCGGCTGGCCACGGTCGAATCATCGGCGGTGGAGCGGCGCGCGATCCTGGACATTGCCGGCCAGATGGACGCGCTGCGCGCCGAGCTGGCGCGCTCGCGCGGCCAGATCGAAGTGATGCTCAACCAGCTCGAGGTCGCCGAGAAGCGCCAGAAGGATCTGTACGTCGACATCGACACGCGGCTGCGCAGGCTCGAGCAGGTGCGCGAGCAGGCGGCGGCGGCGCCCCAGGCGCCGCCGGCCGACGCCGGGCCCACCGACGCGGAAAAGAAGACCTACGAAGGGGCTCTCAACCACTTCAAGCTCGGCAATTACTCCGCCGCCATCGATCTGCTGCAAAACTTGCTGACCGCCAACCCGAACAGCAAGCTCGCGCCCAACGCCCAGTACTGGATCGGCATGGGCTACTCGGGGCGGCGCGACTACAGGAACGCGATCCTGTCGCACCAGAAGGTGATCGCCACCTGGCCCGACGACCCCAAAGCGGCGGACGCGATGCTCTCCATCGCGAGCGCGCAGGAAGCCATGGGCGACAGGATCGCGGCGCAGAAGACCCTGCAGGACGTGCTGGCGAAGTATCCCGGCAGCCAGGCGGCGGGGAGTGCGAAGCTGCGGCTCGCGCAAAGCGTCAAGCGCTGAACGCGGTCGTCCTCCTCTCCGGCGGCCTGGATTCGGCCACCGCGCTCGCCTGGGCGCGGCGCGAGGGATTCGGCTGCCACGCCCTGTCGGTCGATTACGGCCAGCGACACGGGGCGGAGCTTGCCGCCGCGGTTCGCATCGCCAAGCGGCTGGGAGTCGTGGAACATCGGGTGGTGAAGCTGGACTTGTCGCAGTTCGGCGGGTCGGCGCTGACGGACCGGAACATTGCGGTCCCGGACAAAGGTCTGCGCTCCGGCATTCCGATCACCTACGTTCCCGCTCGCAACACCATCCTGCTGTCCCTCGCCCTGGCTTGGGCCGAGACCTTGCAGGCGCAACACATCTTCGTGGGGGCGAACGCGGTGGACTATTCCGGGTACCCGGACTGCCGGCCGGAGTACCTGCGCGCTTACGAGGCGATGGCCAACCTGGCGACGAAATCCGCAGTGGAAGGCAAGCGGATTCACGTCAGCGCGCCGCTGATCGATCTGTCGAAGGCCCGGATCATCAAGCTGGCGCTGGAACTCGGTGTGGACCCGGCGCAGACGGTGACCTGCTACCAGCCGGACGCAGAAGGGCGCGCTTGCGGCGTTTGCGACGCCTGCCGCATACGCAAAGCGGGATTCGTCGACAGCGGAATAGCGGACTGCACACGCTATTAATCCTGATTGCACTGGCGAATCGGGCGCGAGGGCTGATAAAATCGCGCCCTTTCCCCTGCGGGTCGTTAGCTCAGCTGGTAGAGCAGCGGACTTTTAATCCGTTGGTCGGCGGTTCGAATCCGCCACGGCCTACCAATCTCTCGC
>CAZOSA010000254.1:0-3401 GCA_964582155.1 uncultured Enterobacteriaceae bacterium
CGCATCGGCTGCGGCGGTGGCCGCCCTCGCCAGCGTCGCCGGTGCCTTGGCCGGCGCTGCGTGGGGCTGGGGCACGCTGGCCGCCGGTCTGTGCGCGCTCCTCCTCCATCACCTGTGGCAACTGTCGCACCTCGCCCGGTGGCTCGACGATCCGGTGGCGGGCAAAGTGCCCGCAGGCAGAGGCAGCTGGATCGACGTACTGACGGCGTTGCACCGCTTTGAGCGCGCTGCTGCGGGGCGCGAGGCGATGCTCGCCGACGCGCTGGCGCGCTTTCGCCGCGCCGCCCAGGCGCTGCCCGACGGCGTGGTGATCCTGGACGCGGACAACCGCATCGAGTGGTGCAACACCACCGCCGAGATGCATCTCGATCTGGACAGCCGCGCTGACGTCAGCCAACCGATTGCCAACCTGGTGCGCGAGCCGCGCTTCGTGGAATACCTGGCCGCCGGAGAGCATGCGCCCCCCGTGCGCATCGAACGCGGCCCCGGCCGCGCGCTGCTGCTGCAGCTCATTCCCTATGGCCGGCTGCAGAAGTTGCTGCTGTCGCGCGACACGACGCAGGCCGAGCGCGTCGAGACGATGCGGCGCGACTTCGTCGCCAATGTCTCGCACGAGCTGCGCACGCCGCTCACCGTGCTGGTCGGCTTCCTCGAGACGGTGCGCGAACTCCAGCTCGATGCGCAGCGCCAGCGCGACTACCTCGGCATGATGCGCGAGCAATCCGCGCGCATGCAGCGCATCATCGACGACCTGCTGGCGCTCTCGGTCCTGGAGTCGGCGCCGCCGCCGGCGGCGGAGCGTGTGCGCATGCGTCCCGTGCTCGAGCGCCTGCTCGCCGACGCGGTCGCGCTCTCCGGCGGGCGACACGACATCTCGCTCGACGCCAGCCCGGCGCTCGACCTCGAGGGCTCGGAGCACGAACTCTGCAGCGCTTTCGGCAACCTCGTCAGCAACGCGATCCGCTACACGCCGCCGGGAGGCAAGGTGCAACTGGTCTGGCGCGAGGCCGCCGAGGGCGCGAGTTTTGCCGTCCAGGATAGCGGCGTGGGCATCGCGCCGGAGCACATCCCGCGCCTCACGGAGCGCTTTTACCGCATCGACCGCAGCCGCTCGCGCGAGACCGGCGGCACTGGGCTGGGCCTCGCCATCGTCAAGCACACGCTCGCGCGCCACCACGCGGCGCTCGAGATCGACAGTACCCCCGGCGCCGGCAGCCGCTTCACTGCCCGCTTTCCCGTCCATCGCACGCTGCCGGCCGCGATCGCAAGCCCGGCCGCACCGCAGACTACGCCGCCTGCAGCTTCGCCACCGCCACCGCCAGCCACTTCACGCCCTGGCGGCCGAAGTTGACCTGCACGCGCGCATCCATGCCCTGACCTTCGGCGCCCACGATCACTCCGGCGCCGAACTTGGCGTGGATCACGTTCTGGCCGACGCGCAGCCCGTTCGCCGCGCCGCCCGTTCCCGCCGCAGCGCCGCCAAAGCGCGGATCGCGCTTTGGCGCGCGCGTGAACGCGCCGGCCGTGAAGTGGGCCACGGGCTTGCGCTTCTCGGCGAAACGCGGCGTCAGCCACTTCAGCAGGCCCTGGGGAATCTCGTTCAGGAAACGCGACGGCAGGTTGTAGCGCGTCTGGCCGTGCAGCAGCCGCGTCTGCGCGAAAGACAGGTACAGGCGTTTGCGCGCACGCGTGAGGGCGACGTACATCAGGCGGCGCTCCTCCTCCGGGCCATCCTTGTCCAGCAGGCTCTGCTCGTGCGGAAACAGGCCCTCTTCCAGGCCGCTCACGAACACCGCGTCGAATTCCAGGCCCTTGGCCGAGTGCATGGTCATCATCTGCAGCGCGTCCTGGCCCTCGCCCGCCTGGTGCTCGCCCGCCTCCAGCGCGGCGTGAGTGAGGAACGCGGTGAGCGGATCGGCGTCCTCGCCCGGCTCGATCTCGCGCTCCTCGCCGCTGAACGCGGCAGCCGCGTTCACCAGTTCGTTCAGGTTCTCGATCCGGTCGGCGCCCTCGCGCTCGGTCTTGTAGTGCTCGATGAGGCCGCTCTTCGCCACGACGTGCTCGACCTTCTCGGCGAGCGTCAGCCCTTCCGTCTCCTGGCGCAGGGACTCGATCAGCGCCACGAAGGGCGCAACCTTGCCCGGCGACGCCAATACCGTCTCATACAGGTTGCCGCCGGCGGCCCTGGCCGCATCCTGCAGCGCCTCGATGGTACGCGCGCCGATGCCGCGCGCCGGAAAATTCGCCACCCGCAGGAAGGCGTTGTCGTCCGCGGGCGTAGCCATCAGCCGCAGGTAGGCCAGCGCGTGCTTCACCTCGGCGCGCTCGAAGAAGCGCAGGCCCCCATAGACGCGGTATGGCAGCGCGGCGCTAAACAGTGAATGCTCCAGCACGCGCGACTGCGCGTTGGAGCGGTACAGCACCGCGATCTGGTCCAGGCGCGATCCCTCGCGCTTGAGCGCCTGGATCTCCTCCACCATCCAGCGCGCCTCGTCCACGTCCGACTGCCCCTCGAACACGCGCAGCGGCTCGCCCGCGCCGCTCGCGGTCCACAGGTTCTTGCCCAGGCGCCTGGCGTTGTGCGCGATGAGGGCGTTCGCGGCATCGAGGATGTTGCCCTGCGAGCGGTAGTTCTGCTCCAGCCGGATCACCTTGGCGATCCCGTAGTCATGCTCGAAGTCGGCCATGTTGCCGACATTGGCGCCGCGAAAGGCGTAGATCGACTGGTCGTCGTCGCCCACCGCGAACAGGCTCGCGCCGGGGCCGGCAAGCAGCTTCAGCCAGCGGTACTGAAGTTTGTTGGTGTCCTGGAACTCGTCCACCAGGACGTGCCGGAAGCGCGCGCGGTAGTGCTCGCGCAGCGGCTCGTTGCTCGACAACAGCTCGTAGCTGCGCAACAGGAGTTCCGCGAAATCCACCACCCCTTCGAGCTGGCACTGCTCGTCGTAGGCCGCGTACAGCTCGACGAAGCGGCGCTGCACGTCGTCGGCGAGCGGCACGTCGCGCGCACGCAGGCCCTCCTCCTTCTTGCCCATGATGAAGTACTGCAGGTCGCGCGGCGGGAAGCGGTCCTCGTCGGCGTTCATCGAACGCAGCAGCCGTTTCACCGCCGCGAGCTGGTCCTGCGAGTCGAGGATCTGGAACGTGCGCGCCAGCCCCGCCTCCTGGTGATGCGCGCGCAGCATGCGGTTGCACAGGCCGTGAAAGGTGCCGATCCACATGCCGCGCGGGTTCACCGCCAGCATCGCGGTGAGGCGCGTCAGCATCTCGCGCGCCGCCTTGTTGGTGAAGGTCACGGCCAGCACGCCGGAAGGAGAGACGTTGCCTGCCTGGATCAGCCAGGCGATGCGCGTGGTGAGCACGCGCGTCTTGCCGCTGCCCGCGCCGGCGAGGATCAGCGC
>CAZOSA010000255.1:0-3394 GCA_964582155.1 uncultured Enterobacteriaceae bacterium
TGTACGTGACCGCGCGGCCCGACGGCTCGGCGCGCCTCACCGGCGAGTACCTGATCCTGCCCACGCTGCAGCAGCGCTTCCTCGAAGGCGAGCGCAGCAAGCTGCTCGGGGTCACCTTCCTCAAGGAGGGCAACTCGCCCATCCTCTACGGCCGTCCAGGGACGGCGACGCTGCAAGGCACCTGGAGTGGCGGCGTCCTCAAGGGGGCGCGCTACGCGCCCGGGGGGCAGGAGCGCGAGCGCTTCGAGGTCAGCGAGAGTTTTCCCGCCATGGAGCAGTACAGCGCCACCGTGCAATGCGAGCCGGCCGAAGGGCGCTACAGCTCGAAGCTCGCCTATGCGGTGGAAAGCGGCAAGCTGAAGAACCTGGAGTGGCGCTCGAAATTGGCGCCGGCCGGCCATACCTGCGCCGTGAGCGAGTTCACGCAGCAGGCCTACAGCGGCGGGTTGCGCTTCTCGGCGGGCCGCTGCAAGGTGACGATGCGCGAGTTGGGCGAGTACGTGCGCATCGCCGCCGAGGACTGCGCGGAGCATTGCGGCTCGCTGGGTTACCTGGAGCCGGTGTTGGTGGATCATGGCGGCGCCTGCCAGCTGCTGCGGCCGTATTCGAGGTAGCGCCCGATGGCTTGGGAGATCATCGTCGGCATCGAGGCGCATACGCAGCTGCTGACCAGGAGCAAGATGTTCTCGGGCGCCTCGACCGCGTTCGGCGCGCCGCCGAACACGCAGGCGTCGGCGGTGGACATCGCCCTGCCGGGGGTGCTGCCGGTGCTGAACGCCGCGGCGGTGGAGCATGCCGTGCGCTTCGGCCTGGCGGTGAAGGGGACCATCAACCCGCGCTCGATATTTGCTCGAAAGAACTACTTCTATCCGGACCTTCCCAAGGGCTACCAGATCAGCCAGTACGAGATCCCGATCGTCGCCGGCGGCTCGCTGAGGATCGTCCTGCCCGAAGGAGAGAAGACCATCCGGCTGACGCGAGCGCATCTCGAGGAGGACGCGGGAAAATCCTTGCACGAGGATTTTCACGGCATGACCGGGATCGACCTCAATCGCGCCGGGACCCCATTGCTCGAGATCGTTTCCGAGCCCGAGCTGCGCGGCGCGAAGGAGGCGGTGGCTTACGCGCAAGCCTTGCACGAGCTTGTGACATGGATTGGCATCTGCGACGGCAATATGGAGGAGGGGTCCTTCCGGTGCGATGCAAATGTGTCTGTGCGCAAGGTTGGCGACGACAAGCTCGGCACGCGCTGTGAGATCAAGAACCTGAACTCGTTTTTGTTCATGCAACTGGCGATCGAGTTTGAGGCGAAGCGCCAAATTGACGTACTGGAAGACGGTGGCACTGTGCTGCAGGAGACGCGGCTCTACGACTCGGACAAAGGCGAAACGCGCCCGATGCGCTTGAAGGAGGACGCGCAGGACTACCGATACTTTCCCGATCCGGACTTGCTTCCACTGGTGATAAGCGAAGAAATGGTTGAGCAAATTCGTAGATCAATGCCGAAATCGCGGGACGCGCTGCGAAGTGATTTCATTGACATGTACGGCCTCACTCCCGCGCAGGCGCAATTCTTGACTTCGAACCATGCTACGACCACTTTTGCGCTTGCCGCCTTTGCCGGAGAGCCGAAGGATGTCGTGCCGAGCCTCGCGAACTGGATAGCGGGTCCTCTTAGTGCGAAGCTGAATCGCGAAGACCTCGCGTTTTCTAAAAGCAAGGTATCTCCAAGCCAATTGAAGGAATTGCACAGGCATGTGGTAAGCGGCGAGATCTCCAACTCCACTGCCGTTGGTACCGTTCTTGCCTCAATGTGGGAAAGCGGGGGAGAGCCCGCCGATATCATTCAGCGAGGCAATCTTGGACAGGTTTCGGATCTTGGCGCCATAGAAAAGATCGTCGACGAGGTGTTGGCGAAGAACGCCAGGCAGGTCGAGGATTACCGCGCCGGCAAGGACAAAGCCTTCAACTCCCTGGTCGGCCAGGTGATGAAAGCGACCCAGGGCAAGGCCAACCCCGCGCAGGTCAACGAGATCCTGAAGGCGAAACTGGCCCGCTGAAGGCTACTTCGAGCCCTTGGTGAGCTCGAGGTACTTGCGCTTTTCCTCGTCGTACTTCGCGTTGATGGCGGCGGCCTCCTGCCGGCGCGACTCGAGCAGCTGCTCCTGCAGCGTCAGGTCGTAGTCGACCGCGCGCCTGTCCTGCTCCAACTGCTCCGGCGACTTGTCGGGCTGCTTGGCCAGCTTCGCCTGGCGCTGCTTGAGCAGCGCGATGCGCGCTTCGACCTGCTGCGTCGCACTACGGTTGTCCGCGATGGCGCGCTGGCGCACCAGCTCGATGTCCTTTTCGCTGGTGTAGGTCTGCAGCAGCGCCCGGTCGCGGCGCGCCTGCACGCGCGCCGCGGCCTGCGCGTCGTGCACGGCCTGCTCCTCGGCCGCCGCTTTCTGCGCGTCGGCTTCCTTTGCGGCGCGCTGCTCCGGCGTGAGCGGCGGTTCGATGCGGAACAGCATCGTGCCCTGCCGCGACAGCGCCTCGACCAACTCCCCCGTGCATTCCTGCGGGATGGTGGAGCCGTAGTATTTGCGGCCCGCCTTGGTCACGCAGCGGTACGAACGAACCTGCGCGCGCAAGGCTTCCATGCGCGCCTTTTCCTTGTCGGCCGTGGATTTCGGCTGCGCGAGCGTGGCGCCGGGCGCGGCGGCGAGCAGCAGCGCGAACGCGGCAAAGACGGATATGCGGACCATCGCGACCCCCGGTGTACCGGCCATCGCGCGGATTCTAACCCTGCTAGAATCCGCGCGCTTCCGCCATGCATTCCGCCGACCGCGCCTTCATCGCCGACACCACCGCGAAGATGCTCCTCGAGGTGAAGGCGGTGCTGTTCTCCGAGGACAAGCCGTTCATCTTCACCTCGGGCTGGGCGAGCCCGGTGTACATCGACTGCCGCAAGCTCATCTTCTACCCGCGCATCCGCAGCCAGTTGGTGGATTTCGCCACCGCGACGCTCGCGCGCGACGCCGGCTTCGAGCAGTTCGACGTCGTGGCGGGCGGCGAGACCGCGGGCATCCCCTACGCGGCGTGGATCGCCGACCGGCTCGGCCTGCCGATGCAGTACATCCGCAAGAAGCCCAAGGGCTTCGGCCGCAACTCGCAGATCGAGGGCGACATCCGCGACGGGGCGCGCACGCTCCTGGTCGAGGACCTCACCACCGACGGCCGCTCGAAGATCAGTTTCTGCAAGGCGCTGCGCGACGCGGGCGCGGTGGTCGAGCACGTGTTCGTGAATTTCTATTACGACATCTTCCCCGAGTCGAAGCAGGTGATGCAGGATCTCGGCGTGCGCCTGCACCACCTCGCCACCTGGTGGGACGTGCTGCGCGTGGTGAAGCAGGGC
>CAZOSA010000256.1:0-3388 GCA_964582155.1 uncultured Enterobacteriaceae bacterium
GTCGAGCCCAGCCTCGAAGCCGCCTTCGTCGAATACGGCGAGGAACGGCACGGGTTTCTGCCCTTCAAGGAAGTCGACAAGGTCTTTTTCAGACCCGGGGTCGACGTCGGCCGGGCCCGCATACAGGATGCCCTGTCCGAAGGCCAGGACCTGATCGTTCAGGTCGAGAAAGACGAGCGCGGCACCAAGGGCGCGGCGCTCACCACCTACATCAGCCTGGCGGGACGCTACCTCGTCCTGATGCCCAATAATCCGCGCGGCGGCGGCGTATCGCGCCGCGTCGAGGGTGAGGATCGCAACGAACTGCGCGACACCCTGGACAAGCTGCAGCTGCCCGAGGGCATGAGCGTGATCGCGCGCACCGCGGCGATCGGCAGATCGCCCGAGGAACTGCAGTGGGACCTCAACTACCTGCTGCAGCTGTGGAGCGCCGTCGAAGGCGCGGCCAAGACCCAGGACAGGAAGCCGTTCCTGATCTACCTCGAGTCCAGCCTCGTCATCCGCGCCATCCGGGATTACTTTCAGCCGGACATCGGCGAGATCCTGATCGACACCGAGGAGATCTACGACCAGGCGCTCGCCTTCATGCAGACGGTGATGCCGGCCAACGTCGGCAAGGTCAAGCTGTACCGCGACGACGTACCCCTGTTCTCGCGCTTCCAGATCGAGCACCAGATCGACAGCGCGTACTCGCGCCACGTCACCCTGCCCTCGGGCGGCGCCATCGTCATCGACCACACCGAGGCTCTGGTGGCGGTGGACGTCAACTCGGCGCGTGCCACCAAAGGCGGCGACATCGAGGAAACCGCGACGCTCACCAACCTGGAGGCGGCGGACGAAGTCGCCCGCCAGCTGCGCCTGCGCGACCTGGGCGGCCTGATCGTCGTCGACTTCATCGACATGGAATCGCAGAAGAACCAGCGCGAAGTGGAAAACCGCTTCCGCGACGCGCTGCGCTACGACCGCGCGCGCGTGCAGGTTGGCAAGATCTCGCGCTTCGGGCTGCTTGAGCTGTCGCGCCAGCGCCTGCAGGCTTCGCTGGAGGAAACGGCGCACATCAATTGCCCGCGCTGCAGCGGCACCGGCTTCATCCGCGGCACCGAGTCCACCGCGCTGCATGTGCTGCGCATCCTGCAGGAAGAGGCGATGAAGGAGAACACCGGCGCCGTGCATGTGCAGGTGCCGGTCGACGTCGCGAGCTTCCTGCTCAACGAGAAGCGCTCCGAGATCCAGAAACTGGAAGCGCGCCTCAAGGTCAATATCCTGTTGGTGCCGAACCCGCACCTGGAGACGCCGCACTACAAGGTACAGCGCCTGCGCCACGACGAGCTGAATGCCATGGAACACGTGCCGGCCAGCTATGAGATGGTCGTGCAGCCGGAGGAGAAGAAGCTCGACGACGCACCCGGCGATGCCAAGCGCGAGCGGCCGGTCGCCGCCGTGAAGGGCATCGTTCCGGACCAGCCGGCGCCCAACGTCCCGGAGCCGCGGCCCCAGTGGTCGCCAGAGAGCGCGCAAGCGCCCCGCCCCAGCCCCGCGCGGGCAGAACCTGCACAGCAGTCCAGCTTCATGAGTCGGTTCTTCGGCTTGTTCAAGGCGGACAAACAGGACGCCACGGTGGCGTCCACAGCCAACGACGCCCTGCGTACGGCGCGCGAACCGCGGCGCGACCAGCAACCGCGCGAGCGCCGTCCCGATCAGCGCCACGGCGGTGGCGAACGTCGCGATCACCGGCGCGACCGTCCCCGGGATGAGCACCGTGGCGAGCCGCGCCGCCCGCAGCAAGGTGGCGAGCGCCGCCCCGGAGAGCGTCATGGCGGGCAGCAGCAACGCGATCCACGCCCGGGGGGCGAGCGCCGCCCGGACCAGCAGCGTCCGCAGCGGCCGCCGCACCAGCAACAGCAACAGCAACAGCAACAGCAACAGCCGCAGCAGGGACCGCGGCCTGCAGGCGATCCGGTCCAAGCCGGGGAGCGCGAAGGTGGCGAGCAGCGCCGCGGCCGGCGCGGCCGCCAGCGCGAGCGGCGGCCAGACCAGTCTCGCGATCCGCGTGCCGCGTCCTCGGGCAACGAGAACGGACGCGCGGAGCAGCCTCTCCAGGAGGCCCAGGCCCCCGCTTACCATGCCAGGGAGCCGGACGAAAGGGAGCTGCGCGCGATGGAGCGGCAGATGCATGAGGCGCAGATGCGCGAAGAGGCGCGTGCTCGCGATGAAATGGTGCATCAGGTGCCTGTGCGCGAGGAACCCGCACACCAAGAACCGGATAGAACAGAGCCGGTGCTGCAACAGCCTGCGCGAGTAGAGCCGGTGCACCACGAACCCGTACGCGCCGAGCCGGCGCCCCAGTCCCGGGCACCATCGGAACCTCAGCAGCCGCGCGTTAACACCCGCGATTTGCTGGAGAGCGCCGGTCTGCAAATGGTCGAAACGCGACCCGACCGGTCACAAGCGCCGGCCAGCGAGCCCGAAGCGGTGCCGCTTGGCCGGCCGCGCCGGGAGCGTCCGCGTCCGTCCGCCGAGGAGCAGCTGGAGCAAATCGAAACCAAGGAGTAGTGCTCGAACACCCGCCGGGATGCACCCGGCGGGTTGCCATGCTTCTTCCAGGCTGGTCCTCACCCAGGCAGCCCTGTGCGCGCCAGCACACAGACGTCCGTCGCAAAGATCGTAATCCTCCACGTCCTCCGGGGTGGGGGTGCGGCCTTTTTTCGGCTGGGCGAGGCCGCCATCTTCTGTGGTCGGCCCGACAAGCACAGTTGCTCCACCGGATCGTCGTACGCTTTTCACGGGAATCGGCCATGTCTGAAACAGGAAACGGCCCCACCCTAGCCAACGATGCCGGCAAGGCGGATGGCGCCACCGAAGTGCGGCGCCAGGCAGCACTGCTTAAAACGGGGGCCTTGCAGAACGCGATCCTCAACAGCGCCAATTTCTCGATTATCGCCACCGACGAGAAAGGCATCATCCAGTTATTCAATGTCGGCGCCGAGCGCATGCTGGGCTACAGGGCCGCCGAAGTCGTGAACCGGATAAGCCCGAGCGACATTCATGATCCGCAGGAAGTGGCGGCACGCGCCCAGGCATTGAGCCTCGAGCTCGCAACCCCCATTACGTCGGGCTTCGAAGCATTGGCTTTCAAAGCTTCGCGCGGCATCGAAGACATCTATGAATTGACCTATATCCGCAAGGATGGCGGCCGCTTTCCGGCCCTCATCTCGATCACGGCGCTGCGCGATGATTACGGCGAAATCATCGGATATCTGCTGATCGGTACTGACAATTCCGTGCGCAAGCAGGTCGAATTGGATCTGAACAACGCCATCGCCGTTGCGGATAAAGCCAACCTCGCGAAATCGGATTTCCTCTCCAGCATGAGCCATGAGCTGCGCAC
>CAZOSA010000257.1:0-3386 GCA_964582155.1 uncultured Enterobacteriaceae bacterium
ATATCGACAATGCCAGTTCCAAAGTGCAGCTCAAAGAGCTCATCCTCAGCAAGCTACCTGGCACCGTCCGCACCATTGCCGCTTAATGGACGTTGAGGTTGCGAACGTGTCGGCGCGCGGATTCTGGCTGATGCTAGGAACCGAAGAGTTGTTCGTGCCTTTCTCGCAGTTCCCATGGTTCAAGGATGCCCCGATCGCCAAGCTCACGAATGTTGAACGTCCTCAACAGCATCATCTCTACTGGCCCGACCTCGACATCGATCTGGCCGTCGAATCGATTCGCCACCCGGAGAAATTCCCGCTGGTGTCGCACGTCAGCGCTTGATCCATTGAGGGCGGCAACGCCCAAACAGCTGGAAAGAACGTGACCCCAGCCGAACGCAAGGCGCTCAAGACTCGCGCCCACAACCTCAACCCGATCCTGCAACTGGGTGAAAAGGGCCTCACCGAGGCCGTCATCGCCGAGATCGACCGAGCGCTGACGGCGCACGAGTTGATCAAGATCCGCGCCGCGCCGCTCAACCGCGACGAGCGCGAAGTGGCGCTGGCGAGCATCTGCGAGCGCACCAACGCGCACCCAGTGCAGCACATCGGCAAGATGCTTATCGTCTACCGCCAGAAACCCCGCCAAGAATCGCCGCCGGGACCCAGGCCCCGCCTCCCCCGGCGCGCCACGTCAGGCTGGCCCGAGCGCAAGGAAATCCGCAGGCCTTCGCGGCCCCGGAAGTCCGCGGGGTCGCAACGCCCGCAGCGCAGGCGGCCCCGTGCATGAAGCGCCGCATCGCCGGCGGCGAGCGTGGACGACCCCGGTTGGTTCAGATAAACTAACCTGGTGTCGCGGAGGTTCCGATGGAAACCATCAATATCCATGAAGCCAAGACCCACCTGTCGCGCCTGGTCGAAGAGGCGGCCGAAGGCGCCGAGATCCTGATCGCGAAGAACGGCGTGCCGCGAGCGCGGCTGGTGCCGCTCGAGCGCGCGCGCAAGCTCAAGTTCGGCGTGCTGAAGGGCAAGATCCGTTATCCGGACAACTTGGACGCGCCGCTGCCGCGGAGCGTGCTGGCGCTGTTCGAAGGCCGCCGCGGCAAGTGAGGCTGCTGCTCGACACGCACGTCTTTCTCTGGACGCTGGACGATTCGCGCAAGCTCGGCAAACGCGCGCGGGAACTGATGACTGCGCGCGGCACCGAGTGCTACGTATCGGCGGTGAGCTTCTGGGAGATTTCGATCAAGGCGGCGCTGCGCAGGCGCGATTTCCGGGTGGACCCCGAGCGGCTCGTCGAGGGCGCGCAGGCAGCGGGATTGCGCCTGCTCGCCTTCACACCGCTGCATGCGGTGCGGGTCGCTTCGCTGCCGCAGCACCACGCCGATCCTTTCGACCGCGCGCTCATCGCGCAGTCGCTCGGCGAGTCGCTGGTTTTTCTCACGCGCGACGCAACGCTGGCCCGCTACGGCAGCGCGGTGCGCCCGATCTGACGCCCGCTACTCGTAGCGCACGTCCAGGATTTCGTACCGCTTCACCCCGCCCGGCGTCTGCACGTTGACCTCGTCGCCCGCCTCCTTGCCGATCAAGGCGCGCGCGATCGGCGAACTGATCGAGATCCTGTGCGCCTTGATGTCGGCTTCGTCCTCGCCGACGATCTGGTAAGTGATCGGCTTCTCGCCCTTCTCCTCCAGGTCCACCGTCGCGCCGAACACGCAGCGCCCATCGGCATCGAGCAGCTTGGGATCGATCAGATTGGCATTGCCGAGCTTGGCCTCGATCTCGGAAATCCGCCCTTCGATGAACCCCTGGCGCTCGCGCGCCGCGTCGTATTCGGCGTTCTCGGACAGGTCCCCGTGTCCCCGGGCCTCGGCGATCAGCTTGGAGGTGGCGGGGCGCTCGATGGCTTTGAGCCGGTGCAGCTCCACGCGCAGCAACTCGGCGCCGCGCAGGGTCATAGGTGTCTTGGCCATTACAAGGATGCTACCGCTCGAGTCATGAGGTTCCCCCTTAGTTTCGCATGCAAGTCCTGCAGCCGGTAGGGCTCCAGCTGCGCCAGGTGCTGCATCCCGGCGCAGGCCGCCTTGGCGCCGGCGATGGTCGTGTAATACGTCACGCGCTGCGCCAGCGCCGTCACGCGGATGGCGCGCGAATCCGAAATCGCAGTGCGAGTGTCCTCCACCGTGTTGACGATGAAGCTCACCTCGCCGTTCTTGATCATGTCCACGATGTGCGGACGCCCCTCGGTCACCTTGTTGACCGGGGTCACCGCCACGCCGTGCTGTTCGAGCACCGCCGCCGTGCCGCGCGTGGCGAGGATGGTAAAGCCCAGCCCCGCCAGGTCACGCGCGACATCAGCGGCCGCGCGCTTGTCGCCGTCGCGCACGCTGATGAACGCGCGCCCGCCGTCGGGCAGCTTCACCCCTGCCGCCAGCTGGGACTTGACGAAGGCTTCGCCGAAAGTCTCCCCGATCCCCATCACCTCGCCGGTGGATTTCATCTCCGGCCCGAGGATGGTGTCCACCCCGGGGAACTTGGCGAAGGGGAACACCGCCTCCTTGACCGAGAAGTAAGGCGGCGTGATGTCGCCATGCACCTTCTGCGCGGCAAGGGATTTGCCCGCCATGCACAGTGCCGCGATCCTGGCGAGCGGCCGGCCCGTGGCCTTGGAGACGAAAGGCACGGTGCGCGAGGCGCGCGGGTTGACTTCAAGCACGTAGACGGTCGTCCCCTGAATGGCGAACTGCACGTTCATCAGCCCGCTCACCTGCAGCGCGCGCGCCATCATTTCCGTCTGCCGGTGCAGCTCCTGCACCAGGTCGGGCGAAAGCGAATGCGGCGGCAGGCAGCAGGCCGAATCGCCCGAATGCACCCCCGCCTGCTCCACGTGCTCCATCACCCCGCCGATCAGCACTTCCTTGCCATCCGAGATGCAGTCCACGTCCACCTCGATGGCATCCGACAGGTACCGGTCGAGCAGCACCGGCGCGTCGTTCGACACCTTCACCGCGGTCTTCATGTAGCGCTCCAGGTCCGCCTGGTGGTGCACGATCTCCATCGCGCGCCCGCCCAGCACGTAGCTGGGCCGCACCACCACCGGGTAGCCGATCTGCGCGGCCTGCTTCACCGCCTCCGGCGCGGAGCGCGCGGTGCGGTTGGGCGGCTGGCGCAGCTTGAGCTTCTCCAGCAGCTTCTGGAAGCGCTCGCGGTCTTCCGCCACGTCGATGGAATCGGCGCTGGTGCCGATGATCGGCACGCCCGCGGCGGCGAGATCGCGCGCGAGCTTGAGCGGCGTCTGCCCGCCGTACTGCACGATCACGCCCCAGGGCTTTTCCTTGTCCACGATTTCCAGCACGTCTTCCAGCGTCAGCGGCTCGAAGTAGAGCCGGTCCGACGTGTCATAG
>CAZOSA010000258.1:0-3383 GCA_964582155.1 uncultured Enterobacteriaceae bacterium
CCCAGCCTGCCCCTGCGGCCGCTCGCCAAGGTGGCCTCGGGCGGCGAGCTGTCCCGGGTGAGCCTCGCGCTCCAGCTGGTCACGGCCAAGGCCTCGCCGGTCGCCACCCTGGTGTTCGACGAGGTGGACGCCGGCATCGGCGGCGCCGTGGCGCAGACCGTGGGCCGCGCGCTGAAGCAGCTCGGCAAGGACCGGCAGGTGCTGTGCGTGACGCACCTGCCACAAGTGGCTGCACAGGGTGACGAGCAGTGGACGGTGGTGCGCGCTGCGGCGCGCGGCAAGGTTGGCGTCGGCGCCGCGCGGCTGGATCGAGCGGGGAGGATCGAAGAACTGGCCCGGATGCTCGGCGGCGCGCAGATCACACTCACCACGCGCCGGCACGCGGCGGAGATGCTAGGCGGGGACTAGGCCCTTCCGATTCGGGCAGTCCTGCTTGGTGCATTCGGCGTACAGCGCAAGCGAATGGCCGCGCAGCTCGAAGCCGCGCTTGCGCGCCACCTCGCTCTGGCGCTGCTCGATCTCGGCGTCGTAGAACTCCTCGACGTGCCCGCACTGCAGGCACACCAGGTGGTCGTGGTGCCCGCCCTGGTTCAGCTCGAATACCGACTTGCCGGCCTCGAAATGCTGGCGCGAGAGCAGCCCCGCCTGCTCGAACTGTGCGAGCACGCGGTACACGGTGGCGAGACCGATGTCGATGCCGACTGCGATCAGGCTCTTGTAGACGTCTTCCGCGGACAGGTGGCGTACCTTGCTCTGCTCGAACAGCTCCAGCACCTTGCGCCGGGGCAAGGTGGCCTTGAGGCCGGAGTCCTTGAGGCTCTGCGCGGAGTTCATCCGCTATCATTATAGGCTTATGCACCGCGCAATTCTTCCACTGTTCTGCACTTGGGCGCTTGCCGGCTGCGGCATCCTCGAGCCTTACCGCATCGACATCCAGCAGGGCAATTTCGTGTCGCAGGAGATGGCGGCGCAGCTCAAGCCCGGGATGAGCAAGGAGCAGGTGCGCTTCGTCCTGGGCACACCGCTGGTCACCGACATCTTTCACGCCGAACGCTGGGACTATGTCTACACCCTGGACCGGTACGGCGCGCCGCGGCAATATCGGCGCCTCGCGGTGTTCTTCCAGGACGGCAAGCTGGCGCGGCTCGATGGCGACGTGGTCGGTGCGGGGCAGGCCGCGAGGGAGGCGCAATGAAAATTGCGATTGCGGGCGCGGGCGGACGCATGGGCCAGGCGCTGATCGAGGCGGTGCTCGCCGACCGCGAACTTCAGCTCGTCGCGGCGCTCGAGGCCGCGGGGAGTGCCGCGCTCGGGCGGCTGGCCGGCAATTTGAAGATTGCTTCCGACCTCGCGGCGCTGACCGCGGCAGACGTGCTGATTGATTTCACCCGCCCCGAGGGGACGCTGGCGCACCTGGAGGCCTGCCTGGCGCATGGCAAGGCGATGGTGATCGGCACCACGGGCTTCAACGAGGCGCAGAAGTCGCGCATCCTCGATGCAGCGAAGCGTGTCCCGATCGCCATGTCGCCCAATTTCGCCATCGGCGTGAACGTGGTGTTCCGTCTCGCCCAGACTGCCGCCAAGGCGCTGGGCGACGCCTACGATGTGGAGATCGTCGAGGCGCACCACCGGCACAAGGTGGACGCGCCTTCGGGCACCGCGCTGAAGCTGGGGGAGCTGGTGGCGGGCGCGCTGGGACGAAAGCTCGGCGAGGTCGCGACGCATGGCCGCAAAGGCGATACCGGCGTGCGGCCGGCACAGGCGATCGGCTTCCACTCCATCCGTGGCGGCGATATCGTTGGCGAGCACACGGTGATCTTCGCAGGCGCCGGCGAGCGGGTGGAGGTGGCGGTGCGTTCGCAGAGCCGGATGACCTACGCCGCGGGCGCGCTGCGCGCGGCCCACTGGCTCAAGGGGCGCGGCCCAGGTCTGTACGACATGTTCGACGTACTTGGCCTGAAGTAGCCGGCGCGGTATAATTCCCTGCTCAAACGAGCGGGAGGGGCGCAAGCCTCTTCCGCTTTTTCACATCTATCCCGGGAGTTTGCCGTGCCTGTGCTCGATTCTGCCGTCCTCGTCCTCGCCGACGGGACGGAGTTTCGGGGCCGCAGCGTGGGCGCACCGGGGCTCTGCGCCGGCGAAGTGGTGTTCAACACCGCCATGACCGGCTACCAGGAAATCCTCACTGATCCGTCCTATTGCGGGCAGATCGTCACTTTGACCACCCCGCACATCGGCAACACCGGCACGAACGAGGAGGATGACGAGTCGCGCAAGGTATACGCCGCCGGACTGGTGGTGCGGGACGTGCCCGCCCTGATGTCGAGCTGGCGCGCGCAAAAGAGCCTGACGCAGTACCTCGCCGAAGGCAACGTGGTGGCCATCGCCGAAATCGACACGCGAAAGCTCACGCGCATCCTGCGCGAGAAGGGCGCGCAGAACGGCTGCCTGATGGCGGGGAAGATCGAGCTCGACAAGGCACTGGCGGCCGCGCGCGCTTTCCCGGGGCTCGCTGGGATGGACCTCGCCAAAGTGGTAAGCACCGGGAAGGCTTACGAGTGGCGCGAAGGCCGCTGGGAGCTGGGCAAGGGATTTCGCGACCTGGCGGACGCGTCGTTGCACGTGGTGGCCTACGACTACGGCATCAAGCGCAATATCCTGCGGCTGCTCGCCGAGCGCGGCGCGCGCATCACGGTGGTGCCGGCGCAGACGCCGGCGCGCGAGGTACTGCGCATGCAGCCGCACGGGGTGTTCCTGTCCAACGGACCGGGCGACCCCGAACCCTGCGACTATGCCATCGAGTCCATCGGCGAGATCCTCGACACGACGCGCGTGCCGGTGTTCGGCATCTGCCTCGGACACCAGTTGATGGGGCTCGCCTCCGGCGCGAAGACGATCAAAATGAAGTTCGGGCACCATGGCGCCAACCACCCGGTGAAGGATCTCGAGACCGGGCAGGTGGTGATCACCAGCCAGAACCACGGCTTTGCCGTAGACCCGTCCACGCTCAGCGCCAATCTGAGGCCCACGCACGTCTCCCTGTTCGACGGATCCCTGCAGGGCCTGGCGCGCACCGACCGGCCGGCGTTCTGTTTCCAGGGGCACCCGGAAGCCAGCCCGGGCCCGCACGACATCGCCTACCTGTTTGATCGCTTCACGAAAATGATGAGCGATGCCAAAGCGGGCTGACCTCAAGAGCATCCTGATCATCGGCGCCGGCCCGATCGTCATCGGCCAGGCCTGCGAGTTCGACTATTCGGGCGCGCAGGCGTGCAAGGCGCTGCGCGAGGACGGGTACCGCGTGGTGCTGGTGAATTCCAACCCGGCGACCATCATGACCGACCCGGAGATGGCCGACGCCACCTACATCGAGCCGATCACCT
>CAZOSA010000259.1:0-3362 GCA_964582155.1 uncultured Enterobacteriaceae bacterium
GGGACAGCTCGCCGCCCGAGGCCACCTTGGCGAGCGGCCGCAGGGGCAGGCTGGGGTGCGAGGACACTTCGAATTCGACTTCTTCCATGCCCGCCGCGGCGGGCGCCTCGAGCGCGCGCAGCGCCACCGAGAAACGCCCTCCCTTCATCGCCAGCAGCTGCATGCCTTCCGTGACCGCTTTTGAAAGGGCCTGCGCCGCGCTCTTGCGCTTCGCCGACAACTTTTTTGCCGCGGCGTCGTAGTGCCCCTTCACGGCCATCACCTCGCGCTGCAGCGCCTCGGGGCTCGACGCGAGCTCCAGTTCCCGGTAGCGCAGCGCGAGGTCCTTTTCCAGCGCCGGCAGTTCCGCGGGCTTGACGCGGTATTTGCGCCCCGCGGCGTGCAGCGCCTCGATGCGCTGCTCCACCTCGCGCAGCGCCTCCGGATCCAGTTCCACGCGCGACGCGTAGTCGCGCAGGTCGCGCGCGGCTTCGGCCGCCTGCGCCTGGGCCGAATTGAGCATTTCAACGATCGCCTCCAGGTGAACATCATGTGCTGACAGCGCGCGCAGCCGGCTGGCGACCGCGGAGAGCTGCGGCAGGCAGGCGCCGTCCGCCTCGGACAGGGCCTCCAGCGACGATTGCGCGCCGGCGAGCAGGCTGGAGCCGTGCGCGAGGCGCTGGTGCTGCGCGGCCAACCCGTCCCATTCGTCGTCCTTGAGGCCGAGCTTTTTCAGATCGGCCACTTTCTCCTGCAGTTCTTCGCGCTCGGCCTCGCGCTTGGCGAATTGCTGCTCGGCTTCGGCGGCGAGCAGCTCCAGCCGCTTCCAGCCGCGCCAGGCGTCGGCGCAGTCGCGCGCGAGCGGCTGCGTGCCGGCATGCGCGTCGAGCAGCTCGCGCTGCGCAGCGGCGCGCAGCAGCGACTGGTGCTCGTGCTGGCCATGGATGTCCACCAGCCGTTCGCCTGCCTCCTTGAGCTGCGCCAGCGTCGCCGTATGGCCGTTGACGAAGCAGCGCGAGCGGCCGGAGCGGTCAATCGAACGGCGCAGGATGACGATGCCCGGATCGCCTTCCAGCCCGGCGTCGGCAAGATGTTTTTCCAGGGCACTGCCTTTGGCGACGTCGAATTCCGCCGACAGTTCGGCGCGCTCCGCTCCCTCGCGCACCAGCGATGCATCGGCGCGTCCGCCGACCAGCAGCTCGATGGCGTCCACCAGAATGGATTTGCCGGCCCCGGTTTCGCCGGTGAGCACGCTGAACCCCGGCCCGGTTTCGAGCTCGACGCGCTCGACGATCACGAAATCCCGGATTCCCAGCGCGCGCAGCATATACGGATAGGAAAACCTATCGCGCCCGGCGCACGCCGAGGAGGCCCGAGCGCGAATCACACTTGCGTCGTATTGCCTGTTGATCGATCGGGCTTGTCATGGGGAACTCTCGAGGCGTTCGGGGCGTGCGCAGACGGTGCGAATGACGAATGCTGCCCGCGTTTGCCCGCTCAGGCAAGCGCTGCCCAGCCTGCGCCGGTCGCCGCGTGGCCGGGTGAGTTTCCTGCAGTCTGTTATAATATGACCATCTAGATGACCATGAGCAAAGCGTCGTGAGCGCCTACAGCATTGCCGAAGCGAAAGCCCACCTGAGCGCCCTGCTGGAGCAGGTCGCGCGCGGCGAGCCGGTCACGCTCACCAAGCGCGGCAAGCCGGTTGCCCGCATCGTGCCCGCGGGCGAATTGAACCCCAAGCCAAAGCTCGACCTTGCCGCCCTCAAGAAATTCCGCGCCAGCCTGCCTCGCTCGCCCCTCAGTTCCGCGGTCATGGTGAGCAAGATGCGCGATGAAGCGGACGGCTGGTGATCTACGCCGACACCAACGTCCTGCTTTCCCTGTTTTGCCCGGACAGCCTGACGGCAGCGGCGGTGGCGTGGTATCAGAAGATCGGCGATCCGGTCTGCATCAGTTCCTGGACCGTCATCGAGGTTCGGGCCAATATGGGATTGCGGGTACGCAAGGGGCTGATGCCGCGCGCCAAGTCAGTGGCCGTGATGAAGCACCTGGACTCGGTTGCCGCGAATAGTTTTCACGTGCTCGCGCCCTCGCCGGAGCATTTCACCACCGCAGGGGGCTGGCTCGCTCGGCCGGAATGCGCGTTGCGCAGCGGCGATGCGTTGCACCTTGCCATCGCCTTTGGTTACGGCTGCAAGCAATTCATCACCTTCGACCAACCCTTGGTTGCGGCGGCCAGAAAACTCGGATTGCCCGTCGCAATGCTCAAGGCATAGCGGCGGGACAACGCCTCAGTCTTCGGGCCGCTGCCTCCCCGATTCGCTCCAGCTCAGCTTCTCGCGCAGCATGGCGAAGTAGCTGTAGCCGGGCGGGTGCACGAAGCGGATGGCATGCGCCGAGCGCTTGAGCACCAGCCGGTCGCCCGCGGCCATGTCGGTAAGGGCGAAGCCGTCGAAATGCGCGCGCGCGTCCACTGCGCGCAGCAGCGCGATCTCGATGGTGCTGCGGTCGCTGACGCTCACCGGGCGCGCCGAGAGCACGTGCGGGTTGAGCGGTACCAGCGCGAACGCCCCCACGCCCGGCTGCAGGATCGGTCCCTGCGCGGACAGCGCGTAGGCCGTGGAGCCGGTGGGCGTGGCGACGATCAGGCCGTCGGCGCGCAGCGCGTAGACGTACTCGCCGTCGATGTGCACCTCGACCTCGATGAGGCGCCCCTGCGCACCCTTGCCGACCACCGCCTCGTTGAGCGCAAGCGTGCGCAGCAGGCTTTTGCCGCCGCGCGTGATCTCCGCCTCCAGCAGCGCGCGCTCCTCGATACTGTACTTGCCGTCCAGGATCGCGCCCACGGAACTGCGGATGTCGTTGCGCGCGATGTCGGTCATGAAGCCAACGCGCCCCTGATTGATGCCCGCCAGCGGCACCTTGTGATGCGCCAGGCTGCGCGCCGCCGCCAGCATGGTGCCGTCGCCACCCAGCACGATGGCGAGGTCGGCGCAAGCGCCGATTTCCTCGTAGCTCGCGGCACCCTCAGCCTCGCCGATGCGCGCCGCGGTTTCACGCTCCACGCGCACCTCGCAGCCACGCCCGCGCAGCAGCGCGCGCAGCTCGCGCAGCGACGCGTCGATCTGCGCCGTGTGCTTGCCGATCAGCGCGACGCAGCGGAACGCGGCCTTTGGCATCGCGGCATTCTAACCGCATGTGTAAAATGTCCCGCATGCTCGATAAACGCTCCCAGCTCCTGCTGAAGACGCTGATCGAGCGCTATATCGCCGAGGGCCAGCCGGTCGGTTCGCGCACCCTGTCCAGGCACGCCGGGCTGGACCTGTCCCCCGCCACCATCCGCAACGTGATGTCGGACCTGGAGGAGCTGGGCTTCATCTCCA
>CAZOSA010000260.1:0-3356 GCA_964582155.1 uncultured Enterobacteriaceae bacterium
AGGTCCGGGGCGACGATCTTGCCGGTCTGGCCGACCTGCCAGTCGTTCGGCACGAAGCCCGCGTCGACCGCGGCGCGCGAGGCGCCCATGGCCGCGTTCAGCTGGTCGGCGAGAGGCTCGAGCAGTTTGAAATTCTCGGCCGAGCCCATGCCGCGCCCGCCCGAGACCACGATGCGCGCCGAGGTCAGCTCGGGGCGCTCCGACTTCTGCACTTCGCGGCTCACAAAAGACGACAGCCCGCTGTCGGCGGGCGCCGCCACGCTCTGCACCGGGGCCTTGCCGCCGGTGGCGGCCACCGCGTCGAAGCCGGTGGTGCGCACGGTGATGACTTTGACCGGATCCGCGGACTTGACCGTCGCCAGCGCGTTGCCGGCATAGATCGGCCGCACGAAGGTGTCGGCCGACTCGACCGCCACGATGTCGGAGATCTGCTGCACGTCGAGCAGCGCAGCAGCCCGCGGCATCACGTCCTTGCCCGTGGAGGTCGCCGGCGCAAGCAGGTGCGAGTAGCCCTTGGCGAGGGAAACCAGCAGCGCCGCGACGTTCTCGGCGAGGAATTCGCCCAGGTGCGGCGCGTCCGCGTGCAGCACTTTCGCCACGCCGGCGATCTGCGCGGCCGCCTTCGCCGCCTCGCCCGCGTTGTGCCCGGCGACCAGGACGTGGATGTCGCCGCCGATCTTCTGCGCGGCGGCCACGGTATTGAGCGTCGACTTCTTGACGGATGCGCCGTCGTGTTCGGCAAGGACCAGGACGGCCATCAGATCACCTTCGCTTCGCTACGCAGCTTCTCGACCAGCGTCTTCGCGTCCGGCACCTTGATGCCGGCCTTGCGCCTGGCCGGCTCCACCACCTTGAGCGTCGCCAGGCGCGGCTTCACGTCCACGCCCAGCGCATCGGGAGTGAGCGTCTCCAGCGCCTTTTTCTTCGCTTTCATGATGTTCGGCAGCGTGACGTAGCGCGGCTCGTTGAGCCGCAGGTCGGTGGTGACGATGGCCGGCAGCTTGACGGAAATGGTTTCAAGGCCGCCGTCCACCTCGCGTGTAACGGTCGCCTTGCCGTTCTCCACCCTGACCTTCGACGCGAACGTCGCCTGCGGCCAGCCGAGCAGCGCGGCCAGCATCTGCCCGGTCTGGTTGGCGTCGTCGTCGATCGCCTGCTTGCCGAGAATCACCAGCTGCGGCGACTCCTTCACGCACAGCGCCTTGAGCAGCTTCGCCACCGCGAGCGGTTGCAGTTCGGCATCGGTCTGCACGAGGATGGCGCGGTCTGCGCCGATGGCGAGCGCGGTACGCAGCGTCTCCTGGCAGGCCTGCACGCCCGCCGACACGGCGATGATTTCAGTGACCACGCCCGCTTCCTTCAGCCGCACCGCTTCTTCCACGGCGATCTCGTCGAAGGGGTTCATCGACATCTTGACGTTGGCGGTCTCGACGCCGCTGGCGTCCGCCTTGACGCGCACCTTGACGTTGAAATCGACCACGCGCTTGATGCCGACCAGGACTTTCATCTGGGAACCGGAGGATTGGGAACGTGTTGAATTATAAAGCTCGCTCGATGACGCAGCGTCATGGTCGAAAACCGGCGCGCGGCGCGGCCGCCCGGGACTCGTGCCTCGCCAGCAGCAAGGTACTGGCGAGGATCACCACGCCGCCGAGCACGGTGGCGCCTTCGGGCACGGTGCCGAAGACGAGCACCCCGAGGATCGCCGCCCACACCAGCTCCAGGAACTTCACCGGCTGCACCGCCGTAATGTCGGCGGCGCGAAAGGCGCGCGTCATGCAGTAGTGCCCGCCGGCGCCGAGGAAACCGCACAGCACGAGCAGCGCCCACTGCGCCGGCGTGGGATCGGACCAGTACGTCACCGCGAAGCCGACCAGCAGCACCGATACCCAGAGGTGCTGCCACAGCACCACGATTTCCGGGCGCTCATGCCGGGTCAGCGCCTTGGCGACGAGGAACGAGCCCGCGAAGACCGGCGCGGAAGCAAGCATCAGCAATATTCCGGTAGAGATGCCGGCGAAGCCCCCCGTCCCCCAGGGCTTGACCACCAGGACGACGCCGGCGAACCCGAGCAGCACCGCGGTCCAGCGCGCGCCGCTCATGCGCTCCTTCAGGAACAGCACCGCGCCCAGGCAGATGAACAGCGGGCCGCTGAAGCCGATCGCCGTCAGTTCGGCCAGCGTGACCAGCGGCAGGGCGGCGAACCAGAGGATCATGCCACCCGCGTGAAACAGGCCGCGCAGCAGCTGCAGGCCCGGGGCTTTGGGCCACAGACCGCGCGGCCCGAGGCGCAGCGCAGGCCCAAGCATCACGAAGGCCCCCAGCAGGTAGCGCAGGAAACCGACCAGCCACGGGTCGAGGTCCTGCGCCAGCCGCTTCATGATCGTATTCATCACGATGAAGATGAGGCCCGTGGCCGCCATCCACAGCATGCCGCGCACGACTGGAGCAGGTTTGGAAATCATTTCGACTTTCGGCTCGATTGTTGCACAGGACTTCTGCAATAATCGATTGTAGGAACCAAGGACACGCCATGACCGACCTCTCGCATGTGAAAATCCCCTCCCTGCGCAGCAAAGTGAGCGTTGAGGAATGGCAGGCGCGCGTCGACCTTGCCGCCTGCTACCGCCTGATCGCGCACTTCGGCATGAACGACCTGGTCTACAACCATGCGACTGCGGGCGTGCCGGGCGAGGAAGGCCGCTTCCTCATCAATGCCTACGGCTACGCCTACGAGGAGGTCACCGCCTCGAGCCTGGTGAAGATCGATTTCGACGGCAAGGTGGTGCTCGACTCCGGCACCGGCTACGGCATCAACCAGGCGGGCTTCGTCATCCACAGCGCCGTGCACCGCGGCCGCAAGGACGTGGGCTGCGTGATCCACACCCATTCGCCCGCCGGCATGGCGGTTTCGGCGCTGAAATGCGGCCTCCTGCCGCTCACGCAGAACGCCATGTTCTTTGGCCAGATCGCCTACCACGACTACGAGGGTCCGGCGATCGACCTCGGCGAGCAAGAGCGCCTGGTGCGCGACCTGGGCACGGCCTCGGCCATGATCCTGCGCAACCACGGCCTGCTCACCGCGGGACGCACGGTGTGCGAGGCCTTCGTCGTGCTGCACTGGCTGGAGCGCGCCTGCCAGGCACAGTTGCTGGCGATGGCCTGCAACACCGAGTTGAACCACCCGGGCGCGGACGTGGTGCGCACCACCAACGCGCGCTACGCCCCCGGCCAGCGGCGCAAGATCACCGAGATCGAGTGGCCGGCGCTGCTGCGCATGCTCGACCGGCGCGATCCCTCTTTCCGGGAATAATGCTCCGCGTCCTCCTGACGGACCCGATCGATGCATCGGGAGA
>CAZOSA010000261.1:0-3345 GCA_964582155.1 uncultured Enterobacteriaceae bacterium
GCGCGCGCCCGATGGCGAGCTGCTGCTGCTGGCCGCCGGAAAGGTCGCCGCCGCGCCGGCGCATCATCTGGCCGAGCACCGGGAACATGTCCAGGATGCGCGCAGGTACGCGCTCGCCGCGCGGCCGCGTGGCGAGACCCATCTCGAGATTTTCCGCCACGGTGAGGCGCGGGAAGATCTCGCGCCCCTGCGGCACGTAGCCGATTCCCGCACGCACCCGCTCGTAGGGCGCGGCGCGGGTGAGTTCCTTCCCGCCGAAGCGGATGTTGCCGGAGGCGGCCGGCACGAGACCCATCAGGGTCTTCAACAGCGTCGTCTTGCCCACGCCGTTGCGGCCGAGGAGCGCGGTGACCTTCCCCGCCGGCACCTCGAACGCGAGTTCGCGCAGGATGTGGCTGCCGCCGTAGAACTGGTTCAGGCCGGAGACCGAGAGGTTCATCGGCCCAGATACACCTCGATCACCCGCGCGTCCGCCTGCACCTGCGCCATGGGCCCTTCGGCCAGCACGCTGCCTTCGTGCAGCACCGTCACCTTGCGCGCGATCTTCTCGATGAACGCCATGTCGTGCTCGACCACCACCAGCGAGCGCTTGCCGGCGAGCGAAAGGAACAGTTCCGCGGTGCGCTCGGTCTCCGCGTCGGACATCCCCGCCACCGGCTCATCCAGGAGCAGCAGCCGCGGCTCCTGCATCAGCAGCATGCCGATCTCCAGCCATTGCTTCTGGCCGTGCGACAGCAGCCCGGCGATGCGCTGCGCGGCGTCCTGCAGGCGGATGAGGCGCAGCGTCTCGGCAATGCGGTCGCGTTCGGCGGACGAGAGCTTCGCAAGCAGCGTGCTGCGCACCCGCTTGTCGGCCTTCATCGCCAGCTCGAGGTTCTCGAACACCGTGTGGCTCTCGAAGATGGTGGGCTTCTGGAACTTTCGCCCGATGCCGGCGTGCGCGATCTCGGCCTCGGTCATTTTCGTCAGGTCGATGGTCTGGCCGAAGTACGCGGTGCCCGCGTCGGGCCGCGTCTTGCCGGTGATCACGTCCATCATGGTGGTCTTGCCGGCGCCGTTGGGGCCGATCACGCAGCGCAGCTCGCCCACGTCGATGGACAGCGAGAGCTTGTTCAGCGCCCGGAAGCCGTCGAAGCTGACCGAGATCTCCTCCAGGTAGAGCACCGCGCCATGGGTCGTGTCGAGTCCGCCGGTGCTGATGCGGCCGAGCGAGCCGCTCTCGTTCGCCGCAATGGCGGAGGCGCTCATGCGCGCTTCTGCTTCCAGCGTTGCGCGAGGCCCGCAATGCCCCGGGGCAGGAACAGCGTCGCCAGGATGAACAACAGCCCGAGGAAATACAGCCAGTACTCCGGAAAGGCCTGCGTGAAGAAACTCTTCGCGCCGTTGACCACGCCGGCGCCGAGGATCGGCCCGACCAGCGTGCCGCGACCGCCCAGCGCCACCCAGATGGCGATCTCGATCGAGTTGGCCGGCGACATCTCGCTCGGGTTGATGATGCCCACCTGCGGCACGTAGAGCGCGCCGGCGACGCCGCAGATCACCGCGGAGAGCGTGAACACCGCCACCTTGTAGTGCACCGTGTTGTAGCCGCAGAACGCGGCGCGCGTCTCGGCGTCGCGGATCGCCGTGAGCACGCGGCCCAGCTTCGAGGTGACGATCCAGCGCGCGAGCAGCAGCGTGCCGAGCAGCGCCACGCCGGTGATGGCGAACAGCGCCATGCGCGTCTCGGGTGTGGTGATGGTGAATCCCAGGATGCGCTTGAAGTCGGTGAAGCCGTTGTTCCCGCCGAAGCCGGTGGCGTTGCGAAAGAAAAGCAGCATCGCGGCGAAGGTCAGCGCCTGCGTGATGATGGAGAAGTACACGCCTTTCACGCGCGAGCGGAAGGCGAAGTAGCCGAACACCAGCGCCAGCAACCCCGGCACCGCCACGACCAGCAGCATCGCCCACCAGAACTGGTCGGTGTTCCACCACTGCCAGGGCAATTGCTTCCAGTCGAGGAACACCATGAAATCGGGCAGGTCCGACTGGTACTGCCCCTCGCGCCCGATCTGGCGCATGAGATACATCCCCATGGCGTAGCCGCCGAGCGCGAAGAACAGGCCGTGGCCGAGCGAGAGAATCCCGCAATAGCCCCAGATCAGGTCCATCGCGACGGCGACGATCGCGTAGCACATGATCTTGCCGAGGAGCGTCACCCAGTACGACGACATCATGAAAGGCAGAACGGCGATCAGCACGGCTGCAAGGCCAAGCGCGATCCAGCCCTTCGGTCCGTAGAGCCGGGTCATGCCTCTGCGCTCCTGCCCTTGAGAGCGAACATGCCCTGCGGCCGGCGCTGGATGAAGATGATGATGAACACCAGCAATGCGATCTTGGCGAGCACCGCGCCCGACCAGGCCTCGAGGAACTTGTTGGCGAAGCCGAGCGTCAGCGCCGCGTACACCGTACCGGCGAGCTGGCCGACGCCGCCGAACACCACCACCAGGAACGAATCCACGATGTAGCCCTGGCCCAGATCGGGCCCGACGTTGCCCAGCTGCGACAGCGCGCAGCCGGCGAGCCCGGCGATGCCCGAGCCCAGGCCGAAGGCCCAGGTGTCCACGCGCGCGGTGGGCACGCCGACGCAGCTCGCCATGGCGCGGTTCTGCGTCACGCCCCGTACAAAAAGCCCCAGGCGCGTGCGCGTGAGCAGCAGCCAGATGCCGGCGAGCACCAGCGCGGCGAAGGCGATGATCATCACGCGGCTCCAGGGCAACACCACGTTGGAGAGCACCTGGATGCCGCCGGACATGAACGCCGGGTTCTCCACCTGCACGTTTTGCGCGCCAAAGAGCGTACGCACGAGCTGGATCAGCATCAAACTGATGCCCCAGGTGGCGAGCAGCGTCTCCAGCGGCCGGCCATAGAGCCAGCGGATGACGACGCGCTCCAGAATCATGCCGACTGCTGCGGCGACGGCGAACGATGCCGGGACGGCAGCGAGCAGGTACCAGTCGAAGAAGTCCGTTTTCCTGAACAGAACCTGGACCACGTAGGTCGTATAAGCGCCGATCATGATCAGCTCGCCGTGGGCCATGTTGATCACGCCCATCAGGCCGTAGGTGATGGCAAGGCCGAGCGCGGCGAGCAGCAGGATCGAGCCCAACGATACGCCGGCGAACAGCAGCCCCGCGCGCTCGCCCCAGGCGAGCCGCCCCTCGACGGCGCGCAAGCCTTTCTGCGCCTCGAGTTGGATATCCTCGTCCGCGTCGCGCGCGGCCGCGGCGAGCAGCGTCTTGCTGTTGGGGCTGGTGGACTCACCGAGCATGCGGATGGCGGCGAGGCGTTGCGGCTTGTCGCCGCTCT
>CAZOSA010000262.1:0-3331 GCA_964582155.1 uncultured Enterobacteriaceae bacterium
CGCTCGACAAGTACATCGGCGACGCCATCATGGCGTTCTGGGGCGCGCCGGTGGAGGACCCGCAGCACGCCAGGAACGGGTTGCTGGCGGCACTCGACATGCAGAAAGAACGCAAAATATTGAACGAGAAATTCGCGGCGCGCGGCTGGCCGACGATCAAGATCGGCGTCGGCCTCAATTCCGGCAGCGTGCGCGTGGGCGACATGGGGTCGCAGGTGCGGCGCGCCTATACCGCGATGGGCGACGCGGTGAACATCGCGTCGCGCCTGGAAGGCCGCACGAAGTACTATGGCGTCGGGATCCTGGTCGGCGAGAATACCAAGAACGCGGTCAAGGACGTGGTGTTCAAGGAGATCGACCGCATCAAGGTGAAGGGCAAGGACGGGGCGGTGAGCATCTTCGAACCGCTTGGCCTGGAGGGCGAAGTGGAACGCAGGCAACTGGAGGAAATCAAGCTCTGGCACCAGGCGCTGCGTGCCTACCGGGCGCAGCACTGGGACCAGGTCGAGGTGGGCCTGCTGAACCTGCAGCGCATGAATCCGCAATGCGAGCTGTATGCGCTTTACTCCGACCGCGTCACGCAGTTCCGGCGCACGCCGCCCGCCGGCGGCTGGGACGGCGTCACCACTTTCGACGAGAAGTAGGGGGGGGGATGAGACTCCGGGTGCTCGGCTGTTCCGGGGGAATCGGCGGCCGGCACATGCGCACCACGTCGTTCCTGGTGGACGGCGACGTGCTGCTGGATGCAGGTACCGGCGTGGGCGACCTGTCGCTCGCCGAACTGTCGCTGGTCGATCACGTTTTCGTCACTCACTCGCACCTGGACCACGTCGCCTCGATCGCCTTCATCGCCGACACCGTGGGCGGCATGCGCGCCAAGCCGCTCGTGGTGCACGCGTCGCGCGAGACCATCGACATCCTGAAGCGCCACATCTTCAACTGGGAGATCTGGCCGGATTTCTCCCAGATACCGTCGCCGCAGGCGCCATTCATGCGTTACGAGGAAATCGAACTGGGCCGCACCGTGTCGCTGACGGGGCGCGCCTTCACGCCGCTACCGGCGGTCCACACCGTGCCGGCGGTCGGGTACCAGCTCGACAGCGGCGGCGGCAGCCTGGTGTTTACCGGCGACACCGGCCCGAATGACGCATTGTGGGAGATTGTGAACCGCATCGCCAACCTCAAGTACCTGATCATCGAAACCGCGTTCGCCAACAAGGAACGCCACCTCGCCGAGCTTTCCAGGCATCTTTGCCCATCGATGCTGGCCGAGGAACTCGTCAAATTCGAGCGCGACGCCGAGGTGTACGTCACCCACCTCAAGCCCGGCGAAACGGAGCTCACCATGCAGGAAATCGAGGAGTCTTCGGGGCGCCTCCAACCGCGCATGCTGCAGAACAACCAGGTATTCGAGTTCTAGGCGCGACGCAATCCGGCAGTGTGAAAAACATCCTGACAATCAGGGTGGTGGCGGTTGAATGTTTGCCAGCCGGGGGATAGCATAGTCTGCAAGATGCAATCAGGGGGTCAGCGATGAGTGCCGTACTCAGCCACCACGCCACGCCGCAGGCGGACGTCAACGTGCGCCTCGCGTTCCAAAAGCAGCTGCAGGCGGTCACCAACAAGATCCACGCCACCAGCAACGTTGACGAAATCATGCTGGAAGTGAGCGCCGACATCTGCGCGTTGTTCAATGCCGATCGCCTCACCATCTATTCGATCGGCGAGGACAAGCAGTCGATCGTTTCCAAGGTCAAGACGGGCCTCAATTCCTTCAAGGACCTGAAACTGCCGATCGCCGAGCATTCGATCGCCGGCTATGTCGCGCTCGCCAAGAAGACGGTGAACATCAGGGACGTGTACGACGATTCCGAACTGAAGTCGCTCAACCCGAACCTGCGATTCCTCCAGGAGGTAGACAAGCGCACCGGCTACCGTACCAAGCAGATGCTGGTGGCGCCGATCGCCGACGGGCAGAGCCAGGAGTTGATCGGCGTCATCCAGATCATCAACAACAAATCCGGGGTGCCGTTCGGCGCGCTCACGGAGGACGGCGTGGCGGAGTTGTCGCAGACGCTGGCGATCGCGTTCCGGCAGCGCCAGAAGCCGCAGCAGGTCAAGACCAAGTACGACTTCCTGATTTCGGAAGCAGTGCTGTCGGCGGGCGAGTTCGAGCTCGCCTCGCGCCAGGCGCGCAAAAAGTCGGTGGACGTCGAAACCGTCCTGCTCGAAGAGTTCCAGGTCAAGATTCCGGCAATCGGCGGGTCGCTGTCGAAGTTCTTCGGCGTGCCCTATGAGCCCTACAAGCAGGATCGCGTCAAGCCGATGGAGCTTTTGAAAAACCTGAAGCGAGAGTACATCGACCAGAACCAGTGGCTGCCGATCGACGACACCAAGGAGGGCCTGGTCGTCCTGTGCCTCGATCCGGAACGCATCCGCAGCTCGCGCATTGCCTCCAACGTATTCCCGAAGGCGAAAATCATCTACCGCGTCACCACGCAGAAGGAATTCAAGGAGACGGTCAACCTGTTCTATGGCGCGGAATCCGCCGACAGCGGCGACATCGGCGACATGCTGTCCGTGATGGAGGACGAAGGCGATGGTGTGCTCGATGCGGCCGCAGCGGACGAAGCGTCGGCGGCGGCGGACAACGAACTGGTGAAATTGGTCAACAAGGTGATCATCGACGCTTACAACCAGGGCGCCTCCGACATCCATATCGAACCCTATCCGGGCAAGGTGAAGACGGAGATCCGTTTCAGGAAGGATGGGTCCCTGGGCCCCTATATCGAGGTGCCGGCGAGCTACCGGTCGGCGCTCGCGGCGCGCATCAAGATCATGTGCGACCTGGACATCTCGGAGAAGAGGCGCCCGCAGGACGGAAAAATAAAATTCAGGAAGTTCGGCCCGCTCGACATCGAATTACGCGTCGCCACCATCCCTACGCAGGGCGGGGTCGAGGACATCGTCATGCGGATTCTCTCCGCCGGCGAGCCGTTCCCCCTCGACAAGATGGGCTTCACCAAGCAGAACGAGGAGCTCCTCAAGACCACGGTGAGCAAGCCCTATGGCCTGTTCTTCGTCTGCGGGCCCACCGGCTCGGGCAAGACCACCACGCTGCACTCGGTGCTCAAGTTCCTCAATACGCCCGACACCAAGATCTGGACCGCGGAGGACCCGGTCGAAATCACACAGAAAGGCCTGCGCCAGGTGCAGGTGAACAAGAAGGCGGGTCTGGACTTTGCGGCGGTTATGAGATCGTTCCTGCGTGCCGATCCGGACATCATCATGGTCGGCGAGATGCGCGACAAGGAGACCACCGGAATGGGCA
>CAZOSA010000263.1:0-3329 GCA_964582155.1 uncultured Enterobacteriaceae bacterium
GCCGCCGTACAGCGAGCTCGCGAGGTAGGCGCGGCGCAGGTGGCGCAGCGCGACGAGCAGCGCCGCGCTCGCCGGCAGGGCGAGCAGCACGCCGAAAAAGCCGAACAGCTGGCCGAAGGCAAGCAGCGCGAAGATCACCGCCACCGGATGCAGCCCGATGCGCTCCCCGACCAGCAGCGGCGTCACCACCATGCCCTCCAGTGCCTGGCCGACGCCGAAGGCGAGCCATACCCAGGCCACGCCCCACAGGCTGTCGAACTGCAACAGCGCGGCAATGGTGCCAAGCAAGAAGCCGGCAAGCGCGCCGACGTAGGGGATGAACACCAGCAGCCCGGTGATCAGACCGATCGGCAGCGCGAACTCCAGGCGGGCGAGCCACAGCGTGAACACGTAGTACACGCTCATTACCAGGATCACCGTCAGCTGCCCGCGCAGGAACTCGGCCAGCACGGCGTCAACCTCGCCCAGGATCTCGCGCGCCTTGGCGTGCACGTGGCGCGGCACCAGGCGGTCCGCGCGGCCGCGCAGCGCGTGCCAGTCGCGCAGCAGGTAGAACAGCACCACCGGCACCAGCAGCAGGTTGACGAAGAATGCGGCCAGCGCGAGACCGCCGACTTTGAGCGAGCCGAGCAACCGCGCCACCACGTCCTGGTTGTCCGACACCAGGTCAGCGGCAAGCTTGCGCACGGTATCGACGTCGAGCTGGAACTCGACGCCGAAATGCTCCTTGAGACGCGGCAGCAGCTGCTGATTGAGCCAGACCAGGAAGGCGGGCAGGCGGTCGATGAGCTGGCGCAGTTCCTTGGTGAACAGCGGCAGGACGACCAGCGCCAGCGCGACGACCAGCAGCAGCACGCCGACCAGGACCAGGATGACGGCGAGCGTGCGCGGCAGGTACTTGCCGGTCAGGCGCTCGACGATCGGATCGAGGATATAGGCGAGGATCGCCGCGAACAGGAACGGCGCGAGGATCGGCGACAGCAGGTAGAGCAGCCCGCCGACCACGAGCGCGACGGCGATCCAGCCCCAGAACTGCGGATTGGCGGAGAACGGGGTGTGCATCTCAAGTAAAATCGCGCTGCAAACGCGAAACTCTAGCATGAGCGACCCGCTTTCCTACCGCGACGCGGGCGTCGACATCGACGCCGGCGACGCTCTCGTCGAGGCCATCAAGCCGTACGCGAGGCGCACCATGCGGCCCGAAGTGCTGGCGGGCATCGGTGGATTCGGCGCGTTGTGCAAAATCCCGAGGAAATATCGCCAACCGGTGCTGGTGTCTGGCACCGACGGCGTCGGCACCAAGCTCAAGCTGGCGTTCGCCTACGGCCGCCACGACACGGTGGGCATCGACCTGGTGGCGATGAGCGTGAACGACGTGCTGGTGCAGGGCGCGGAGCCGCTCTTTTTCCTCGATTACTACGCCTGCGGCAAGCTCGACAACAAAGTGGCCACCGACGTGGTGAAAGGCATTGCGCGCGGCTGCGAGCTGGCCGGTTGCGCGCTGATTGGCGGCGAGACCGCCGAGATGCCGGGCATGTATCCCGCAGGAGAATACGACCTGGCGGGATTCTGCGTCGGCGTGGTGGAAAGCGAGCGCATCGTCAGCGGCCGGTCCATCAAGCCGGGCGATGCAGTGCTCGGACTCGCGTCGAGCGGCGCGCACTCCAACGGCTACTCGCTCATTCGCCGCATCATCGAGCGTGACTCGCCGGATGCGGCGATGGTGGACGCAATCATGGCGCCGACGCGCATTTACGTGAAGCCGATCCTGAAGCTGCTCCGGTCGGTGCGCATCAAGGGGCTCGCGCACGTCACGGGCGGGGGCCTCGCCGGCAACGTGCCGCGTGTCCTGCCAAAGCGCACGCGCGCCGTCATCCGCAGCAGCTCGTGGCCACGGCCACCGCTGTTCGACTGGCTGCAGCGCAAGGGCGACGTCGCCGAGGCGGAAATGCACCGCGTCTTCAATTGCGGCATCGGCATGGTCGCCGTGGTCGCGGCAGCCGATGCGCGGCGCGCGGCGAGCAAGCTGCGCGCGATGGGCGAGACTGTTTACGAAATCGGCTCTATAGAAAAAGCAAAAGGTGAGCCCGAAGTGGTGATCAGTTAGCCACCTTGTAGACGACGTCGTGCTCGCGCACGTGCTGCACGACCCTGATGCCGAAATCGTCGTCTGCTCCGACTTCGTTGACCGCCGCATGCTCGACCTGCAGGGAATCGACTCGCTGGCTGAAATCGCTGGTGTGTCCCCGAATGTGGATGGTGTCGCCGACGCGCAGGGTTCCCGATTCAAGCTTCACGATCGCAACCGAGGGTTGGCCGTAGTAGTGGGTTACGACGCCGATGCGCTTGCCCGGCGCCGGCCGTTCGGGCGGACTCGGTGGGTTCGGCTTGACCGCCTTCGGCTTGGATGCCTTCGGCGCGGCGCGCCGGACCGGCGCTTTGCGCGCCGGCTTCCTGGCGGGCTTCGCAGTCTTCCTACGGATTGCCCGCCGCCTCGCCGGCACCTTCCTGCGTATGGCTTTGGCTTTGGTCTTGACCTTGACCTTGGCTTTCTTCTTGACTGCCATGTGAACCCTCCCCGGCGGCGCTCGCCGCCTGATCTGATACGTTATTCTGTTCCTTTCGAACCGCTGCGCGCAAGATAGATTCCGGTCAGCACCACCGCGCCACCGGCGACCTGCAGCGCTACCAGCGGCTCGTCCAGCAGCGCCCAGGCGAAGGCCGCCGCCATCACTGGCTGGAACAGCAGGCCGACGGAGGAGAACGCCGCCGGCAAATGCGCCAGCGCGTAGGCGATCAGGCCTTGTCCCGCGGCGTGCGAGATCCAGGCGAGTCCAATCAGCACCAGCCACCCGGCGGCGCTTGCCGGCAGCAGCACCTCGCCTGAAACGAGCGCCACCGGCAACAGGATCGCCGTAGTCACGGTGGTGGTGACCGCCATCAGCTGCAGGGTGGCCGCCCCGCGGTCGCGCAGCCCTTTCACCGACAGCAGGTACCAGGCATAGAACATCGCGGTGACCACGCCCAGGGCGTCGCCGAGCAGCGCGTGCGGCGAAAAATCGAGGCTGGTACGCACCAGCATACCGACGCCCGCGAGCGCCAGGGCGAGGGCAAGCAGGAACCGGCCGGACGGCTTTTGGCGCCACAGCAGCCACGCCGCCAGCGTGACGAAGATCGAGGCGAGGTTGGCAAGCAGCGTCGAGTTGGCGACCGAGGTGAACTGGATCGACCAGTGCCAGAAGACGAGATCACCGGCGAAAGCCAGTCCGGCGAGCAACAACAGTATCCGGCGGCTGCGCTCCGGGACCGCGGCCGCGCGCGGCGCGAGC
>CAZOSA010000264.1:0-3308 GCA_964582155.1 uncultured Enterobacteriaceae bacterium
TGATCGCCGCCTGGCGCTTCGGCGGCTGGTTCGACCGCGCGCTGATGGGCTTCTCTGTATTGGGGTTCTCGGTGCCGGTGTTCGTGCTGGCCTACATCCTGATCTGGATCGTGTCGCTGAAGCTGGGCTGGTTCCCGGTGCAGGGATACCGGCGACTCGCCGACGGCTTCTGGCCGTTCCTGCACCACCTGGTCCTCCCGGCGATCACGCTCTCGGTGATCTACATCGCGTTGATCGCGAGGGTCACGCGCGCCTCGGTGCTCGAAGCGCTGGGGGAGGATTACATCCGCACGGCGCGCGCCAAGGGGTTGCCCGAGTCGCAAGTGTTGATCCGCCACGCGCTTGCCAATGCGGCGGTGCCGATTGCGACCGTCATCGGCCTCGGCATCGCACTGTTGGTCGGCGGCGTGGTGGTGACCGAATCGGTGTACGCGATTCCGGGCCTGGGGCGCCTGACGGTGGACGCGGTGCTGGCGCGCGACTTCCCCACGGTCCAGGCGGTGATCCTGCTGTTTTCCTTCGCCTACGTCCTGGTCAACCTGCTGGTCGACCTGTCCTACGTGTTCTTCGATCCACGCATCCGCTACTAGATGGACCTGCAGACGCTCTCGGTCGAGTCCGCCAACATCGCGCGCCGCAGCAGCGCCTGGCAATGCCTGCAACATGACTGGTCGGCGCGCATCGGCGGCACGGCGCTAATCGTCCTGGTGCTGGCAGCGCTGGGCGCACCCTGGCTCGGCACGGTGGACCCCACCCTGTTCGACGCCGCGAGCCGCGATCTGCGCCCGGGACAGAGCGGCGAGATCATGACGCTGGACGGCGAGCTGCTCCAGCACAAGTTCCTGATGGGTTCGGATTCCTTCGGCCGCGACATCTACAGCCGCGTGATCTACGGCACGCGCGTGTCGCTGCTGGTGGGCATCGCCACGGCGCTGCTCGCACTCGCCTTCGGCATCGCCTTCGGCCTGTCGGCCGGCTACCTGCGCTGGCTGGACGGCCCCCTGATGCGCGTGATGGATGGGCTCATGGCGATCCCCGCCATCCTGCTCGCCATCACGCTGGTGGCGATGTGGCGCGCGAGCCTCGTGACGGTGGTGGCGGCGATCGCCATCACCGAGATTCCGCGCGTCACGCGCCTGGTACGCTCGCTCGTGCTGTCGATCCGCGAGGAGCCATACGTCGAGGCCGCAGTGTCGCTCGGCACGCCGACCTGGAAGATCATGTTCGGCCACATCCTGCCGAACTGCGTGGCGCCGATCATCGTGCAGGGCACCTACATCTGCGCCGCGGCGATCCTGGTGGAGGCGATCCTGTCCTTCCTCGGCGTGGGCCTGCCGCCCGACATTCCCACCTGGGGCAACATCATGGCCGAGGGCCGCGTGCAGTTCATGGCCTACCCGCACAATCTCTTTTTCCCGGGCGTGTTCCTGGCCGTCACCGTGCTGGCGGTGAACATCCTGGGCGACGGACTGCGCGATACGCTCGACCCGAAGATGGCCAAAAGGGTATGAGCGTCCTCGAGGTCCGCGACCTGACCATCGCCCTGCCGCCGCACAGCGACCGTGCCCAAGCCGCGGCGCGCGTCTCGTTCACGGTGGACCGCGGCGAGATCGTATGCCTGGTGGGCGAGTCGGGCTCCGGCAAGTCGGTGATCGCGCAAAGCGTGATGGGCCTGCTGCCGGAGAGCCTGCCGGTCACCGGCGGCACCATCGTGCTCGAGGGCGAGGACATCACGCACGCGCCGCAGCGGCGGCTGCGGGAACTGCGCTGCACGCGCATGTCGATGGTGTTCCAGGAGCCGATGACCGCGCTCAACCCGGTGATGAGTTGCGGCGACCAGCTCGACGAAGTGCTGCGCGAGCATACGCCGCTCACCCCGGCCGAGCGGCGCCGCAAAATCCTCGACATCGTGCGCGAGGTGCGGCTGCCCGAGCCGGAACGCATGGTCGCGTCCTACCCGCACCAGCTCTCCGGCGGACAGCGCCAGCGCGTCATGATCGCCATGGCGCTGGTGCTCGAGCCCGCCCTGCTGATCGCCGACGAGCCGACCACCGCGCTGGATGTCACCACCCAGGCGCAGATCCTGAATCTGATCCAGGACCTGCAGGCGCGCCACGGCACGGGGGTGCTGTTCATCACGCACGATTTCGGCGTGGTGGCCGAGATCGCGCACCGCGTGGCGGTGCTGCGCCTGGGCGAGCTGGTCGAACTCGGGACCAAGGACGAGGTGCTCAAGCGCCCGCGGCACGACTACACGAGGATGCTGATCGGCTCGGTGCCCACGCTCAAGCCGCATGCGCGGCCCGCCGAGGCCGGCGCGCCGGTGGTGCTCGCCACGCGCGGCCTGTCCAAGACGTACCGCGACCGCAGCTGGTTCGCCAGGCGCCGCGAGGTGCCCGCCGCCGTCGACGTGACGCTCGAAGTGCGCAGGGGCCAGACGCTCGGCATCGTCGGCGAGTCGGGTTCGGGAAAATCCACGGTCGCGCGCTGCATCGTGCGCCTGATCGACCCGAGCGGGGGCGAGGTGCTGCTCGGCGGCGAGGACATCGCCCGCATGCCGGCCGGGCGACTGCGGCCGCTGCGCCGGCGCGTGCAGATCGTGTTCCAGGATCCGTACCGCTCGCTCAATCCGCGGCGCACCGTGCTCGAGGCGATCATCGAGGGTCCGCTCAACTACGGCGTGACGCGCACCGCCGCGGTCGAGCGCGCGAGGAAGCTCATGGAGCTGGTACGCATGGACCCCGAGTCGCTCGGCCGCTACCCGCACCAGTTCTCCGGCGGCCAGCGCCAGCGCATCTGCATCGCGCGGGCGCTCGCCATGGAACCCGAGCTGCTGGTGGCCGACGAGGCGGTGTCGGCGCTCGATGTCTCGGTGCAGGCGCAGGTGCTGGCGCTGCTCGAGGAAATCCGCGAGCGCCTGAGCCTCGCCATGCTGTTCATCACGCACGACTTGCGCGTTGCGGCCCAGATCTGCGACCACGTGGCCGTGATGTCGCAGGGCCGCGTGGTCGAATACGGGCCGGCCTCGCAGGTGTTCGGCGCGCCGCGCCACGCGTACACGCGCGCGCTGTTCGACGCCGCTCCGGGCCGCGATTTCGCCTTCGGGTCCGCGTAAACCGTAAACTACCGCCGATGGATCGGCTCAATGCAGGCGCCATCCGCGTTCCGGGCGCCGAAACGCGCGTCGTGGAACGCTGCGCTTCGACCAATACGCTGCTGCTCGCCGAGCGCCTCGCGCATCCCGTGCTGCTGGCGGCGAACGTGCAAAGCGCCGGGCGCGGCCGGCGCGGCCGGCGCTGGCACAGCCC
>CAZOSA010000265.1:0-3305 GCA_964582155.1 uncultured Enterobacteriaceae bacterium
ATACACGCTTTCCAAGCGTGCGCCTTCAGCCGCTCGGCCATCTCTCCGCGGTGCAACCTTCCAGCAGCGGCATTCTACCGCGGTGTCACAACCGGTAGTCGAGCGCCAGCCGGTCCTGCAGCTCCCGGGCGATGCGCAGGGACTCCTTGAGCAACGTGCTGTCGAGGCGGCCGAGATGCGCAGGGTCGATGCGGTTGTGCAGGTCCGCGTCCGTGCCGTGCGAGCGGGCCTGGACCCGCAGGCGAATCGCCTGGACCGCGAAGAACGCGCCGACCGAGGCATCTGCATCGGCATCGCTCATGCCGATCGCCGTGCGCACCGCGCGCAACCGCCCGGCAGTATTGGTCTGAGGGATTGCGTGCGCCAAGGCATAGATGCGGGCCGCATCGATGAACATACGTGCGCCATGCAGCTTGAGATCGATCGTGCCCTCGGCACCGCGGGCGCCGTCGGTCACGAAGCCGCCGAGCCTTCCCAGCGCCGGCTGCGCCTGGAGGGCATTTTCCGCCATGTGCCGCAGGAACACCGGGTAGCGACGCACGTGCTCGTGCACCCATGCGTGCAGTCGATCGGCGAGCGCATCGTCGCCGTAGATCGGCCTGAAATCGAAACAGATCGCCGCGTCAAGCAGCGCCTTGGGCAGCGCCGCTTCGATCCAGCCCGCCATTTTCGCGCGCCATTCGTCCAGCGAAAGGCACAACTGCGGATTCGACGACATGACGTTGCCCTTGCACAGCGCGAAACCGCAGGCATCGAGGGCCCCATTGACCTCGCGCGCGAACGGCAACAGGCGCTCGCGTACGCGCGGCGGCGGCGTATCGTCGTGCGCCACGAACAGCAGGCCGTTGTCCTGATCAGAACTGAAGGTCTGCTCCAGTCTGCCTTCGCTGCCGAAGGCGAGCCAGCACCAACTGACACGCTCGAGATCGTGGCGCTGGCGTACGATTTCGATGACGCGATGCGACATGCGGTCGTTGAGCACCGACACGAGCGACATGAGCTGCTCGGCGGCAACGCCGTACTCGACCAGCCCTGCGGTCAGCTTGCGTATGTCGGCTGCAATCTGCGCCAGGACGTCGATCTCCCGGGCGAGCTGTATCTCCATGCTCACTTCGCCCAGTCCAAGACGCTGCAGCGAGAACAGGTCGCGCTCGGATACCACGCCAAGCAGCTGTCCCTGGTCAGTCACGAGAACGTGGCGAATACGCCGGGAGCTCATCAACATCGCCGCCTCGTAGGCGAGCGCATGGGCGGGAAGCGCGCGCGGCTCACGGGTCATGCGTTCCGCCACGGGCCGGTCGCCCGCGCCATCGGCGAGCGTGCTCACCAGATCGTGCGACGTGACGATGCCGACCGGCCGCCGGGCGCCGTCCAGCACGATCACCGATCCGACACGCTCGGCCCGCATCAGTGCGGCCACTTCGGCCACCGGGCGCGCCTCGTCGCAGGTGACCGCTGCGCCGCGCAGCAGCGAGCGCAACGGCCGCGCGAAGGTCTGCTGCTCGTCGGCGATGCGCCGTTCCAGGTGGCCGTATCTACCGGGCATTTGAGCGCGCCATGCAGCCTAGTATTGCAGCCTGGCGTAGTAGGACTTGCGCGAAGCCTCAAGCGCCTGCCCGAGGGTCAGGACGCCGCGCTCGGCGAGCAGTGGCAGCAGCTTCAATAGGATGTCCGCGGTCAGCAGAGCATCCCCCAGCGCGGTATGCCGGCCCATGACGCTCACGCCCAGGCGCGCGGCAATCGCCTCGAGCGTATGGTCCTCCAGGCTCGGGTGCGCGACTGCCGACAGCAGCAGGGTGTCGAGCACCGGCTGGCTGAAGCGCACGCCGCTGCTCGCCTGCTTGAGCTCGAGAAAGCGCATGTCGAAGGCGGCGTTGTGCGCGACCAGGACCGTATCCTCGCAGAAGTGGTGGAATGCCGGCAGCACCTCGCCGATTGCCGGCTGGTTGCCGAGCGTCGCCGCATCGATCCGGTGCACGCGCGCCGATTCGGGGTTGAGGGCCCGGCGCGGATTGACCAGCTGCTCGAACACCTCGTTGCGCAGCAGCCTGCCGTTGACGACACGCACCGCCCCGATGCTGATGATCTCGTCGCCCGCAGAGGGTTCGAGCCCGGTCGTCTCGGTGTCGAATACGGTGTAGCTGATGGTCGCGAGTCGCCCCTCGTTGAGCGCGGCCGGCACGGCGCCGCGCGCGAACAGGTCGAAGTCATAGTACTCGGGCCGGCTCGGGGCGCCGCCGCCGTGCGCCGGAACCGGCCCCGGCTCGCCGCGCGGCACCAGAAACCTGAAGCAGCCGGTGCGCGCGCCTGCCACGCCTCCCCTCTGATACCAGACCTCGCCGCCGTGCTGCTCCAGCACGTCGCGAACCGTGAGAGGGGACCGCTCGGTGCCCGACTCCATCGGCTCCGCTTCCCACAGTGGCAGCGCCTCGCCCGAGATGATGGCGCCGCTCCATTCGAGGTCGATTTCCGCGAAGCGTTCTACCGGCCGGGAACGCAGCACGATGCCGCGCACGCCTTGCGCCTCGCGCAAGCGCGTCGCGAGATGGAGCATCGCCTGCACGAGCGCATAGCTGTCGGCCCTGATCCAGACTTCGTCGCCGGGCTCGGCGATCTCGGCGGACATCCCGAGCGCGGCTTCGATGCGCAGCTGCGCGAACTCCAGCAAGTCCTTCGACCGCATGTCTTCCAGTGTCAGGGCTGCCTTCAGGGCATCGGCGTACTCGCGCAGCGCCTCGTTGATCGTGCTCGCAAGCGTGCGCGACTCCGCGGCGACGATGTCGATGAACTGCGTGCGCCGCTGCGCGTCGATCTCCGGATACGCGGCGAGGTTTTCCGCGGCGGCGCGTATGTTGGCCGCCGGCGCCCGGATGCGCGCAGCGAGGATTTGCAGCAGCGAGCGGCGCTGCGATTCGCGGCCGAGCAGGTCGGTCACGTCCTCCAGAGCGAGGACCATGCCGGCGAGGCGCGCTTCGGCGCCGAGAAACGGCGCCACCTGCACTTTGAGCAGACGACCTGCAGACGTGACCGTCACGAGGCGCGCGCTCGGCAGGCGCTCGCCCCGACCCAGGCTGCGCTCGAGCCTCTGCGCCGCGTGCGCGATCTGCGCGCGATCGATCAGGCCGAACAACGACCGCCCGAGGCCGACCAGCGGCTGGCGGGCGGCGGCGGCGTCCGACGCGGCGAACAGCATCCGCGCCTGCTCGTTGTAGAGCAGGATGGTGCCTTCGGCGTTGCAGACCATGACGCCCTGGGTCAGCTCGGACATCAGCGCCGCCAGCCGGTTGCGCTCTTCCTCGAGCCGC
>CAZOSA010000266.1:0-3302 GCA_964582155.1 uncultured Enterobacteriaceae bacterium
TCGTTCACGTCCATGATCTCGGCCGGCTTGGCCCCGACCACTTCCTTGCTCTTCTCGCGCAGCGCCTGCAGCGCCTTGCGCCGCTCGGGCAGCGATTTCGCCAGAAATTCGCGCTGCCAGGCGCGCGAGCGCGCGATCCTGCGCCAGGCCTGGTAGTCGAGGTCGTCGGTGCACAGCGTGTCGCCGTGCATCAGGAGCGTCCTCGCGCCGCCGATCTTCTCCACCGTCGGATCCTGCAGCAGGCGCGCGCCGCTGAGTTCGCAAAAGCGCTGGCCGATGAGGAAGTCCCGATTGCCGTGCATCAGGCGCACGGCGACGCCACCGCGCGACAGCGCGCCGAATGCTTCCGCCACCTTGCGCGCCAGCGGATCGCCGTCCGCGGCGTCCAGCTCTTCGTCGCCGATCCAGTATTCGAACAGGTCGCCGAGCACGTAGAGCACGGCGGCGCGCGGCGCCTGCTCGCGCAGGAAGGCGAAAAAGCGCTGGTTGATCGCCGGGCGTTCGCCCGAGAGGTGCAGGTCCGAAATGAACAGCGTGGCCGGCACGCCGCCGCGCTACTTGGTGACGACGGTGGCGGCTTCGATCACCACCGCCTCGCGCGGCACGTCGCTGCGGAAGGGTCCGCCGGCGCCGGTTGGCAGCTTGGCGATCTTCGCCACCACGTCCATGCCCGAGACCACCTTGCCGAACACGGCGTAGCCATGGCCGTCGCTTTTCGTGTCGCCCCAGTTGAGGAAGGTGTTATTGCTGACGTTGATGAAGAACTGCGCAGTGGCCGAGTCCGGGTCCGAGGTGCGCGCCATGGCGACGGTGCCGGCCTCGTTCTTCAGCCCCGCCTTCACCGCGGGCTGCGCCTCGTTGCGGATCGGCGCTCGCACCGGCTTTTGCTTGTAGTTTTTCTCGAAACCGCCGCCCTGGAGCATGAAGCCCGGGATTACACGATGGAACACGGTACCGGTGTAGTGGCCCTCCTTAACGTACTGCAGGAAGTTCTCGACGGTCTTCGGCGCCTTGGCCGGGTACAGCTCCAGCCGGATGGTGCCGGCGCTGGTCTTCAGATCCACTTGCGGGTCGGCGGCCAGCGCGCCCGGAGCGGCGGCGGCGGCCGAGAGCATCACCAGGGGCTTCCACAGAGACGAGAGTCTGACGTTCACGCCGTTCCTTCGTATAGGATGCGCCAGCGCCCGTCCTGCTTCTGCCAGTACTGGCGCTTGCGCATGGTGTTGGAAAGGTTGCTGGAGCGGTAGTCCTGCTCGAAGGTGACCACCACGAAATCCGCATTGCCGGGATAGCGGAACATTCCCACCTGCGCCAAGCCCACCCGGATCCATTGCTTGGCCGCGTTCACGCCGCGCTTGTGCGCGGCCCAGGCCGCCAGGTCCTGCGCCTCGGAGCGAAATGTCGCCGCGTAGTGCGCGAGGTAGCGCTCCGTGTCTCGGCTTTCCCAGTCGCTGCGCCAGCTCTCCAGCGCGCCGGCGAGCGCGACGCGCTCGGCCTGCAGAGCGTCGGCGTCGGCCCACTCGATCTCCTCGGCGATGATCACCGGGGTCATGCCCACCTGCATGAAGCGCCCGACCGAGAGCAGGTCGGGATTGGCGAGCACGATGCAGCCGTCGCTGGCGCGCGGCGGGCGGCTGTAGGTGTCCGGCGGCGTGCCATGCACCCAGATGCCGTAGCCGTTGCGTCCCAGACGCTTGTCCCACTCGTTGGGATAGTTGATCGGATAGGCGCCGGCGCCATAGAAATCGGCGAGCTTCTGGCGAGGCAGGCTGGCAGTGACGTGGTACACGCCGATCGGAGTCTTCTGGTCGCCTTCGTGCGTCTTGTCGATGCCGCGCTTGCCGAGGGTCACGTAGTAATCGGCGACCAACTGCGGTCGCCCATCCGCGTTCTCGAACACGTACAGCCGCGAGCGGCGCGAGTCGACCACCAGCGCATGCTTCTGGCCCGGGTGCAGCTGTAAGATGGTGCGTGGCAGGCGCCCGGAACTCGGGCGGTCGCGCAGCGCGCGCAGGCGCACCAGCGCCTCCGCGCGCAGGTCGTCGACCTTCTCCTGCGGCACGGTCTTCATCACGTTGCCGAAAGTTTCCAGCGGCCGCGCGCGCGCCATTAGCAGGTCGCCACGGATCAGGTGCGCGAGGCGGAAATTCGGGTGCGCCGCGATCAGTTTCTCGACTCTTTGCAGCGCCAGTTCCAGTCGGTTGGTTTCGATCGCCTCGACCACGGCGGACAGGTCCGACTCGAGCGAGGAAGCCAGCGCGCAGAGCGGCACGAGCAGCGCAACTGCCGCGGCGCGCAGCAGTGCGGCGGCGCTCTTCAATTCGTCACCTGCTCCTGCTGGATCAGCCAGCGCCCGCCATCCGCCTTGACCAGCAGCAGAGTCTTCGTGCCGCGCGAGCTGAGAGTGTCGGACTGGTAGGCCTGGAGGAACGTGACCGTGGCGCGCGACTCGCCTTCTCGGCTGACGCGCGGCGTGTCGACCGTCACCGAGATGCTTTTCGGCGCGAGGATGCGCTGGCGCCGGCCTTTCTCCCAGTCGACGCGCGCCACGCCTTTCGGCGTGCGGAAATCCTTGGCGTAGAACCCTAGATAAGCGTCCACGTCCTTGCGCGACCAGGCTTGCGCCCAGGCCTTGACCGTGTCCAGGGGCTCGGCCTCGGCGGCCGGCGCCTTCGGCGCGGCCGTGTCGGCAGTTGGTTTCGCGGGGGGCGCCGGCTTGGGTTGCGTCGCCGCCAGCACCGTAGCGGGCACAACCTCGCGAGGCGATCCGCCCACCAGGTCGCGCACCAGCGCCAGTTTGTTCTGCGCGCCGGCGTTGGAAGAATCCAGTTTCAGCGCCTTGTCGTAGGCCTGGCTGGCGAGCTTGGCGTAAACGTCGCCCAGATTCTCGTAGGCGGTGGCGTAGCTGGGATGCGTGCGGATCGACTGCTCGAGCGAGGCCCGCGCCCGGTCGTACTGTCCCATCGAAGCGTAGACCACGGCCAGATTGTTGTAGGGCTCGGGAAGTTCCGGGTAGTCCTCGGTCAGCTTGCGGAATATGTCGATCGCTTCCCGGGAATTGCCCTGTTCGGTGTGGATCAGCCCCTTGAGAAAGCGCGCTTGCGGATCCGCGGGCTTGCCGGAGAGCAGCTTGTTGACGCGCTCCATGGCTTGCTGGTGCTGACCCGAGCGGAGCAGCGCATTCGCTTCGGCGAGTTCGTCCGCCTGGCCCGCGGGCGAAACCAACGCAAGCGCGATCACGAGCGCTGCAAGGCTCAGGCTGTGCATGGCAGGAACTCGCATTGTGTTATAGTTTTCAAGGC
>CAZOSA010000267.1:0-3297 GCA_964582155.1 uncultured Enterobacteriaceae bacterium
TACTTTCGCGGCCACCTGGTGGCGGCGCTGACTCCCGAGAACGAGGCCGAGGTCGAGGAAGCTTTCTTCCAGACTTTGGCGTTGGGCAAGGGATTCACGCTGAAGGGCGGCCGCTTCCTCTCCGGCATCGGCTACCAGAACGAGATCCACCGGCACGCCTGGGATTTCGCGGACGCGCCGCTCGTCTACAAGGCGTTCCTCGGCGGCCGGCTGAATGACGACGGCGTGCAGCTGAAGTGGGTGGCGCCCACCGAACTGTTCTTCGAGCTCGGCACCGAGCTCGGCCGCGGGCGCGGCTTCCCGGCGACCGAGCGCGACAGGAACGGCGCGAACGCGGTGAGCCTGTTCGGACACCTCGGCGGCGATCTCTCCGTGAGCACCGCGTGGCGCGCGGGGCTTTCGTACCTGCGCGCCCGTCCCGAGGATCGCGCGTTCGAGGACAGCGACTCGCTCGGCAATCCGGTGACCCAGTCCTTCAGCGGCACGAGCCGGCTTTGGATCGCCGACTTCGTCCTCAAGTGGGCGCCGAACGGCAACGCCAGCGTCACGAATTTCAAGCTGCAGGGCGAGTACTTCCGGCGCAATGAGTCGGGCGCGCTCACTTACGACGACGGCACGCCGCTCACCGGCGACTACGCGAGCCGACAGTCCGGGTGGTACCTGCAGGGCGCCTACCAGTTCATGCCGCGCTGGCGCGCCGGCATCCGCTACGACCGCCTGGACCGCGGCATGGTGGACAACGCCATCGTGGCCGGGGGCCTGGGGCCGAGCGCCGCGGACTTCGGGCCGCTGATGAGCGCGCACAACCCCACCCGCAGCACCGTGATGCTCGACTGGAGCGCGACGGAATTCAGCCGCCTTCGGCTTCAGTTTGCCGCGGACAACTCACGCGCCGGCGTGACCGACAACCAGGTGCTGGTGCAGTACATCTTCAGCCTGGGCGCGCACGGCGCGCACAGGTTCTAGGAGCCCGTCATGAGATCCATCATCGCGCTGGCGCTGGCGCTGGCATCCGGGCCGTCCCTCGCCGCGCTCAACATCTTCGCCTGCACGCCCGAGTGGGGGTCGCTCGCGCAGGAAATCGGCGGCGACAAGGCGAGCGTGTACACGGCGACCACGGCGCTGCAGGATCCCCATCGCATCGAGGCGCGGCCGAGCCTTATCGCGCGCGCGCGCCGCGCGGATCTGGTGGTATGCACCGGCGCCGAACTGGAGGCCGGCTGGCTACCGCTCGTACTCACGCAGTCGGGGAACGCGAAGATCCAGGCCGGCCAGCCGGGCTACTTCGAAGCCGCGGCCGCCGCGCGGCTGATTGAAGTCCCGGATCGCGTCGACCGGTCGATGGGCGACGTGCATGCGGCGGGCAACCCGCACCTGCACCTGGACCCGCAAAACGTCTCGCGGGTCGCGAAGGCGCTCGCCGCGCGTATGAGCGCGCTGGATGCGCAGAACGCCTCCTATTTCATCGGGCGCGAGCTGGCCTTCCAGGCGCGCTGGCGCGAGGCCACGGCGCGCTGGGAGCGGCAGGCCGAACCGCTCAAGGGTGTGCCGCTCGTCACGTCCCACAAGGACCTGTCTTACCTCGTTGCCTGGCTGGGGATGCGCCATGTCGGCACCCTGGAGCCCAAGCCGGGACTGCCGCCCTCGACGGCGCATCTCGCGCAACTGCTCGCTGCGCTCCAGCGCACTCCGGCCAAGGCGGTAGTGCGCTCCGCTTACCAGGATCGGCGCGGCGCGGACTGGCTGGCGCAGCAGGCCGGGCTGCCTTCGGTCATGCTGCCCTACACGGTGGGCGGAAGCGAGCGCGCCACGGACCTGTTCGGCCTGTACGACGACACGATCGCCAGGCTGCTCGCGGTGGCCAGATGAGTCCGCTCGGGATCGACCTCGGCATCATCTGGCCAGCGCTTGCCGCGGGGCTGCTGGTCACCGCCACGCACGCGCCGCTCGGCATCCAGGTACTCGGCCGGGGCATCGTGTTCATCGACCTGGCGGTGGCGCAGATCGCGGGCCTGGGCGTGGTGCTGGCCGACTGGCTGGGGTACGCGCCGCTCGGCGCGGCGGTGCAGTTCTGGGCGCTCGGCGCGGCGCTTACGGGCGCGCTGCTGCTCGACTGGACCGAGCGGCGCTGGCCGGAAGTCCAGGAAGCGGTGATCGGCGTCAGCTTTATCGTCGCGGCGAATGTCGCGATCCTGCTGCTCGCCACCAATACGCGCGGCGCCGAGCACCTGAAGGACCTGCTCGTAGGGCAGGTCCTGTGGGTGAACCCCGCAATCCTGCCGTGGGTGGCGCTGCTCTACGCGGCGATCCTCGCGCTCTGGTTCGGGTTCGGCGGGCGCGTCGGGCGTACCGGTTTTTACCTGCTGTTCGCCTGCGCAGTCACGGTTTCGGTGCAGCTCGTGGGGCTGTACCTGGTGTTCACCACGCTGATCGTGCCGGCGCTCGCCACGCGAAACTTCGCGCGCGGGAGGCTCGCCGCGTGCTACGCCCTCGGTGCGCTCGGCTACGCCGCGGGCCTGGCGTGGTCGCTGGTGTCGGACCTGCCGGCGGGCCCGCTCGTCGTGTGCGCGATGACCGCGCTGGGCATCGTGCTGTTCACGTTCGGGCCGCGAGCCCGCGCACGGCCCGCCTGAGCAATTCCATCTGCCGGCTGGCCCTGCGGCAGCCCAGGCAGATGGCGAAGTGCACGCGCAGGGCCACGCGCTCGCCGAACGCGAGCTCGCGATCCAGCCCCTGGGAGACGAGGCGCGTGGTTTCCTTGCAGGAGAGCAGCTTCATTTTCCGAACCAGGCCTGCTGCAGGCATTCGCGCAAGCTCATGCGTGCGCGGTACAGCAGCACCCAGCAATGGGTCGGGGTGATGCCGAGTTCCTTACAGATCTCCCCGGTCTCGAAGCCCATGTGCTCGCGCATCATGAAGGCCTGCGCGGTGCGCGAGGGCAGGCGCTCGAGGCACATCTGCAGCGCGCGGAAAAACTGCGCTTGCTCGAGCGCGCCGTCCGGGTCGCCCCAGGCCGCGGGCCGCTCGTTCCAGTGGCCGCGCTCGCCGAACAGCTCATCGAACTCGCCCGGCTCCTCGCCGGCTTCGGCGGGAAGGACCGGCTCGCGCGCCTGGCGCCGGATCGCGTCCACGATCTTGTGCTTGAGGATGCCGGTGAGCCAGGTGCGCAGGTTGGCGCGGCCGGCAAAGGCGGCCTGGCCGGCGAGCGCCGCGAGCAGGGCCTCCTGCACGCAATCTTCGGCGGTCGCGGCATCGCGCAGCTGGAGGCTCGCGTAGCGCAGCAGGTAGGGCCGCAGC
>CAZOSA010000268.1:0-3293 GCA_964582155.1 uncultured Enterobacteriaceae bacterium
GAGCAGCGGAATCATAATCCGTTTGTCCGGGGTTCGAGTCCCTGATTCGCCACCAAAAATTCTGCCTGGCCGCTGAGTCGTAAAGCAGCGGAATTGTCGAGCAGGCCCCCGAAACCTCCAGGTGCAGCACCGAGGGGAGTTGACCCGCTTTCGTGGACACCGCGCGAGACTAGCACCTGACATTCAGCAAAATCCTCAAACTGATCCACTACTCCAGCCGGGATGAGTGAGCAAACTGGCCCACTACCTGGATTCCTGATTGCTACGAGGCTGACCCCTCGGGTGCTAGTATTCGAATCCTTTGACGCACCAAGGTGCAGCACCCTGGTTTGGCATGGCGCAATCAGCTAAGCAGCAAAGTGCTTGAAATTCAGAGTCTTGAAACGAACTCGACTTGTCCTTCGTTCGAGTCCCTGATTTGCCACCACTTCTTTGCGTCGGGGAAACCTCCGGCCGCGCCGACCAGGTAGCGCAAGGCGGGCCGCGCATGGCAGGCAAGCTTTTCCTGCGCACTTTCGGCTGCCAGATGAACGAGTACGACTCGCAGAAGATCGCCGGCGTACTCGCGCACGCCGAAGGCCTCGCGCCCACGGCGCGCGCCGAGGACGCCGACGTCATCGTCTTCAACACCTGCTCGGTGCGAGAAAAGGCGCAGGAAAAAGTGTTCGCCGACCTCGGCCGCGTGCGCCACCTGAAGCGCGCCAATCCGCGCCTGATGATCGCGGTCGGCGGCTGCGTGGCGAGCCAGGAAGGCGCCGGCATCATCGAACGCGCGCCTTTCGTCGACGTGGTGTTCGGGCCACAGACGCTGCACCGCCTGCCGCAACTGCTCGCGCGCCGCCGCGCGACCGGCCAGCCGCAGGTGGACGTGAGTTTTCCCGAGATCGAGAAATTCGACCACCTGCCGCCGCCGAGCGTCGCGGGCGCCGCCGCCTTCGTCTCCATTATGGAAGGCTGCAGCAAGTACTGCAGCTTCTGCGTCGTGCCTTACACGCGCGGCGAGGAAGTCTCGCGGCCTTTCGAGGACGTGGTGGCGGAAGTCGCGGCCCTCGCCGCGCAGGGCGTGAAGGAGGTGACGCTGCTCGGCCAGAACGTGAACGCCTGGCGCGGCGAAATCGACGGCGAGCCGGCCGATTTCGCAGAATTGCTGCGCTACGTCGCCGAGATCGACGGCCTCGAGCGCTTCCGCTACACCACCTCGCATCCACGCGAGTTCACGCAGCGCCTGATCGACGTGCACGCCGAGCTGCCGGGGCTCGCGCCGCACGTGCACCTGCCGGTGCAATCGGGCGCCGACCGGGTCCTCGCGGCGATGAAGCGCGGCTACACTGCGCTCGAGTACCGCTCGATCGTGCGCCGGCTGCGCAAGGCGCGGCCCGGCCTGAGTCTCACTTCGGACTTCATCGTCGGCTTTCCCGGCGAGACCGAGGCGGACTTCGCGGCGACGCTCGCGCTCGCGCGTGAACTCGATTTCGACGGCGCCTTCGCCTTTCTCTACAGCCCGCGGCCCGGAACCCCGGCGGCGGAATTGCACGATCCCGTGGCGCGCGAAGCGAAGCTCGAGCGCCTGCAGCGGCTGCAGGCGCAGCTCGAGGCGCAGGCCGGCGCGCTGAGCGCGGCGATGGTAGGCAGCACGCAGCGCGTGCTGGTCGAAGGACCGTCGAAGAAGAGCCCTGCCGAGCTCGCGGGCCGCTGCGCGAACAATCGCGTAGTGAACTTTGCGGGCGAACCTGCTCTGCTCGGGCGCTTCGTCGACGTGCGCATCACCGCCGCGCGGGCGCATACGCTGCGCGGTGAGCTCGCGGATGCCTAGCAAGGCACTCGAAGTCCAGCTCGACCCGGTGGACAACCAGCGCCTGGCGCGCCTGTGCGGGGCGCTGGACGCCAATCTGCGCCAGATCGAATCCGCGCTCGACGTGTCGATCGCGCGCCGCGGCGGCCGCTTCACCGTGCGCGGCCAGCCGCAGCAGGCGGCGCACGCCGCGCGGGCGCTGGAGCATTTCTACGCCAAAGCCACGGGCGAGCTCAACATGGACGACGTGCAGCTCGGCCTCACCGAACTGTCCCAGGGCAAGCAGCCCGAGGCGGGCGGGGCGGGGCCGGTGCTGATGACGCGCCGCGCCGACCTGCACGGGCGCACGCCGCGCCAGGTGGAGTACATCGAGCGCATTCTCGCGCACGACATCACCGTCGGAGTGGGTCCGGCGGGCACCGGCAAGACCTACCTCGCGGTCGCCTGCGCGGTGGACGCGCTTGAACGCGACCAGGTGAAACGCATCGTACTGGTGCGCCCCGCCGTCGAGGCCGGCGAGCGCCTGGGCTTCCTGCCCGGGGACCTGGCGCAGAAGGTCGATCCGTACCTGCGGCCGCTCTACGACGCGCTCTACGACCTGATGGGCTTTGACCGGGTGGCCAAGCTCCTCGAGCGCGGCACCATCGAGCTTGCGCCGCTCGCCTACATGCGCGGGCGCACGCTGAACCACGCCTTCGTGATCCTGGACGAGGCGCAGAACACCACGCGCGAGCAGATGAAGATGTTCCTCACGCGCATCGGCTTCGGCGCCAAGGCGGTGGTCAACGGCGACGTCACCCAGATCGACCTGGCGCGGGGCCAGAAAAGCGGCCTGATCGAGGCGCGGCGCATCCTCGCCGGGGTGCGCGGCATCGCCTTCACCGATTTCACCGCCGCCGACGTCGTGCGCCATCCGCTGGTCGCGCGCATCATCGATGCGTACGAAAAGCACGCCGAAGCGCCGCCGACGAAGTAGCGTCGCCGTGCAGTGCGCGGTGCGCGGCGCGCCTGCGGCGGCGCGCTTGCGCGCCTGGGCGCTGGCGGCGGCACATCCGGGCGCGCAAGTCACGCTGCGCGTGGTCGGCGCCGCCGAGGCCCGGCGGCTGAACCGTGCGTTCCGCAATCGCGATTGCGCCACCAACGTGCTGTCGTTTTCCTACTCCGCGGCGCACGGCGACATCCTGCTGTGCCATCCGGTGATCGCGCGCGAGGCGCGCGAGCAGGGCAAGACCCTCGCCGCCCACTACGCGCACCTGGTGGTGCACGGCATGCTGCACCTGCGCGGCCGCGACCACGCGCGCGCCGCCGACGCCCGGCACATGGAGCGGGCCGAAATCGCCATCCTGCGCCGGCTCGGGTTCAGCGATCCCTACGCGGTAAAATGACGCGCACGGCATGAACGACCCCTCCCGACCCAGCCTGCTGGAGCGACTCTCCGCGCTGCTCCTGCGCGAGCCCGAGGACCGCGAGCAGCTGCTCGCGCTGCTGCGCTCGGCCTACC
>CAZOSA010000269.1:0-3291 GCA_964582155.1 uncultured Enterobacteriaceae bacterium
GTATGCAGGATGTGGAACCCCGATTTGTCGGCGGCAAACCAGGTGCGCTGCTTTTTCATGCCGCCGAACGGCCGCACCGCCACCGAGCCGTCGGCTTCGCGGCTCCACGGGCAGCCCCAGTGCTCGAGCTGCGTCAACTCGCGCGGCGCCTCGCGGATGAAGTAGTCCACCGCGTCCTGGTCCGAGAGCCAGTCGCCGCCGCCGACGGTGTCGTCGAAGTGCTGCTCCAGGCTGTCGTCGGGCTTGACTACGCCCGCTGCGCCGCCCTCCGCCGCGCAGGTGTGGCTGCGCATCGGATAAACCTTTGAAATCAGCGCAATATCGAGAGCGGGGTCCGCCTCGGCCAGCGCGATGGCGGCCCTCAGGCCTGCGCCCCCCGCCCCGATGATGGCGACGTCCGTGCATATTGTTTCCACTTACGCCTCATGCTGCGCCGTCCCGCGCCCTAGGGGTTGATATGCGTCAAATCCGCGCCTCGCTCGTACCAGTGCTGCGACCGGTTGACGATGCTCACCACCGAGAGCATGACCGGCACTTCGACCAGCACGCCCACCACCGTCGCCAGCGCGGCGCCGGAATCGAAGCCGAAAAGGGTGATTGCTGCAGCCACGGCCAACTCGAAGAAATTGCTCGCGCCGATCAGCGCAGACGGACCTGCCACGCGGTGCGCGACGCCCAAGCGGCGATTGAGCCAATAGGCGAGTGCCGAGTTGAAGTACACCTGGATCACGATGGGCACCGCCAGCATTGCGATGATCAGCGGCTGCGCGAGAATCTGCCGGCCCTGGAACGCGAACAGCAGCACGATCGTCGCCAGCAGTGCGATCGTGGAGAACGGGTGCAGGCGCTCGAGCATAGCCTGCAGTCGCGCCACGCCGCGCTTGAGCAGCATCGCGCGCCAGGCCTGTGCAATGGCCACAGGGAAGACGATGTAGAGGAGCACCGACGTTAACAGCGTGTCCCAGGGGACCACGATTGCCGAAAGCCCCAACAGCAGCGCTACGATCGGCGCGAACGCGACGATCATGATCACGTCGTTCAACGCTACCTGGCTGAGCGTGAAGTACGGGTCGCCCTGCGTCAGCCGGCTCCAGACGAACACCATGGCGGTACACGGCGCCGCCGCGAGCAGGATCAGGCCGGCGACGTAGCTGTCGACCTGATCCGCCGGCAGGAACGGCGCGAATACTTGCCGCAGAAAGAACCAGCCGAGCAGAGCCATCGAGAACGGCTTCACCAGCCAGTTGATGGCCAGCGTCACCCCGATGCCCCGCCAATGCCGGCGCACCTGCCCCATCGCCGCGAAGTCGATGCGCAAGAGCATCGGGATGATCATCACCCAGATGAGCAGCCCGACCGGGACGTTGACGCGCGCGACTTCCATGCGGCCCAGCGCCTCGAATGGCGCCGGCATCCACTGGCCGAGCGCGATGCCGGCGACGATGCACAGGAACACCCAGAGCGTCAGCCAGCGCTCGAAAAACCCCATTCAGGAAACCGCGGGCGCGCAGCAGGCCGACTTCGCTTCCCGCGGCTGAACACGCGTGTCGTCGCCGTATCGCGGAGCGGCCTCCAGCGTGTGGAACGATTCCCAGGCGATGCCCTGCGGATCGAGCGTCCAGTGCTTGTCGCTCTTCGCGTAGCAGCACGTGGCGTTTTTTTGGTCCATCACCGCGACGTCGGCCTGCGCCAGCTGCGAGCGCAGCCGCTCCAGTTCCGCGCCGTCTTCCGCCTGGATCCCCAGGTGGTCCACGCCGGTCTTCGCGCTGCGTCTGGAGATGGCGAAATTGACGCGCGGGTCGTCCAACTGCCATTTCGCGTAGTCGCCCCTCTTCACTGTCGGCTCGGCGTCGAACATCGCCTTGTAGAAGCGGACGCTCTGCTCGAGGTCATGCACGGCGACGTGTACGTGGAAGCGTTTCATTCTGGTCTCCTGTCGAAGGTGCGCAGGCGCGGCCGCCGCAGCAGTTCTCGCTGAGGAAGCCGACGAGCGCGTTCATGGCCTGGAAATCGGCCGAATAGATGACGAAGCGGCCCTCCTGCCGGCTCGCCGCCAGACCGGCGCGCGTCAGCCCGGCGAGGTGGAAGGACAGCGTCGCCGGGGCGAGATCGAGCTTTTCGCCAATCCGGCCCGCCGCCATGCCCTCGGGTCCAGATTGCACCAGCAGCCGGAAGATGCCGAGGCGCGTGTCCTGGGCGAGCGCGCTGAGCGACTGCACCGCCTGCTTCGTTTCCATATTTCCAATAATATGGAAATGATGGACAAATGGCAAGCGCTCAGCCTGCAGCCGCCCGGCGCACCGCGGCGGCAATGGAATTCGCCGCCGCTTCAACGACTTCCTTCGATTCCCCCTCCACCATCACCCGCAACAGCGGTTCCGTCCCCGAGGGCCGCAGCAGCACCCTGCCCCGGCCATCGAGCGACTTCTCCGCATCCGACTGCGCTTTCCCGATCGCGCGGTCCTTCTGCCACTCGAAGTTCCGCGGCACCTGCACGTTGATCAGTACCTGCGGGAACATCACCAGGTCCGCGGTCAGTTCCGCCAGCGTCTTCTTGGATTCACGCAGCGCAGCCAGCACCAGAAGCGCCGAGACGATGCCGTCGCCCGTCGTGTGCCGGTCGAGGCAGATGAGATGGCCGGAATTTTCTCCGCCGAGCAGCCAGCCTTTTTCGCGCATCAGTTCAAGGACGTAACGGTCGCCTACCCTGGCGCGTGCGAAGGGCACGCCGAGCTTCGCGAAGGCCTGCTCCAACGCGAAGTTGGTCATCAGCGTGCCGGCGACCCCCGCCACCTGCTCCTTCGACGCGCGGTGCATGACGATGGCGTAGAGAAGCTGGTCGCCGTCGTAGAGCCGTCCCGAGGTATCGGCCATCAGCACGCGGTCGCCGTCCCCGTCCAGTGCGATGCCGATATCGGCCTGGTGCAGCCGCACTGCCGTCAGCAGCTGGTGCGGCGCGGTGGCGCCAAACATGTCGTTGATGTTGAATCCGTCGGGCGAAATGCCGATCGGCACCACCTCGGCGCCCAGCTCGTGGAATACATTCGGCGCCACGCTGTAGGCCGCCCCGTGGGCGCAGTCCACCACGATCTTCAGGCCGCGCAGGTCCAGTTCCGCCGGGAAGCAGGACTTGCAGAACTCGACGTAGCGCCCGGGTGCGTCGTCCACGCGGCGCGCCTTGCCGAGCTGCGCAGACTCGTTGCACCCGATTGGGCCTTCCAGCGCGCGCTCGATGGCGGCTTCCACCGCGTCGGGCAGCTTGAAGCCGTCGCCGGAGAAGAACTTGATGCC
>CAZOSA010000270.1:0-3286 GCA_964582155.1 uncultured Enterobacteriaceae bacterium
GCGCGCGCGCGGCGCGCCGAGTGGCACTGCATGTTCACCGCCACCGGGTTCATGGTGATGTGAGTGGCGGCGGTCTCCACGTGCACCGCGAACGCGGTGGAATCGCCGCCCAGGCCCTGCGGCCCCACGCCGAGCGCGTTCACCGCCGCGGTGAGGCCCGCCTCCAGCTTCGCTCCCTCGGGGTCATCGCACTGCGAGCCCAGGGGCCGCGTCGCCGCGATCTTGGCGAGGTGCACGCACAGGTCCGCGGTGCCGCCCACGCCCACGCCGACGATGGTCGGCGGACAGGTCTTGCCGCCCGCCTCCAGCACGCAGTCGACGACGAACGTCTTGATGGCGTCCACGCCTTCGGCGGGGATCGCCATCTTCAGCCAGGAGTTGTTCTCCGAGCCCGAGCCCTTGGGCACCATCTCGATGCTCAGAGTCTCCGGCTCTTCGCTGAAGTCGACGTGGATCACCGGGATGCCGCGGCCGCAGGAGGTCTGCTCGTTGATGCGGGTGGTGGGATGCACGATGGAGGAGCGGAAGGAGTATTCGCGCGTGGAGCGCGCGCAGCCGCTGCGGATCGCCTCCTTCAGCGCCACGCCGTCCACCTGCACGTTCCTCCCGATGCACACGTTGTAGATCGGGATGCCCGTGTCCTGGCACAACAGATTGTCGGTGTCCTCGGCGACCTTGATGTTGCGGATCATGGTGCCGAGCATGCGCTTCGCGCCCGCATCGGTTTCGCTGCGCGCGAGCGTGTCGAAACCCCGCTTGACGTCGGGCGGCAGGCGCTTCAACGCGCGGATGTAGAGCTCCTTCGCCGCCTCCTCCACCTGTTTCAGATCGACCTTCACTTCACTTGAATGTTGCGCTCCTTCACCACGCGTGCCCAGAGCGCGCTCTCTTCCTTCATCGCGCGGCCCATGTCCTGCGGCGTGTTGCCGACCGGCGCCAGGCCCTGCACGTAGAAGCGCGCCTTGAGGCGCGAGGACTCGAGCGCCTGCTTGGTGTCGCGGTACACCTTCTGGATGATCTCCTTGGGCGTACCGGTGGGCGCGACGATGCCGAACCAGCCGGTGTTTTCGAACCCGGGGAGCGTCCTGGCGATCGCCGGGATGCCCGGGAGCTGCGGGAAGGCGGTCTTGCTGGTGACCCCGAGCGCGCGCAGGCGCCCGCCGTTGATGTGGCCGATGCTGGCCGCCACGTTCGTCAGTGCAAAAGTGGTATCGCCCGCGACCAGACCGGCGAGCGCCGGCCCTTCCCCCTTGTAGGGCACCGAGACGGCGTCGATCTTCGCCGCATTGACGAAGTTCTCCGCCGCGAGATGGGTCTGCGAGCCGATGCCGGCGTGGCCGAAGGTAAGCCTGCCGGGCTGCGCCTTCGCCGCGTCGATCAATTCTCTCACCGTCTTGTAGGGCGACTTCGCCGACACCATCAGCACTTGGGGGCCGGAGACGACGTTGGTCACCGGCACGAAGTCCTTATCCGGGTCGTAGTTGAGCTTGGCGTAGACGTGCTGGTTGGCGGTCATCACCGAGCCCGAAGGAAAGAACAGCGTGTAGCCGTCCGGCGCGGCGCGCGCGGCTTCCGCCGCCCCGACGCCGCCGGCGGCGCCGCCGCGGTTCTCGATCACCACCGTCTGGCCCCAGATTTCCTGCAGCTGCTGGCCGAGGAGCCGAGCCGAGATATCGGTCGCGCCGCCCGGGGGAAAGGGCACGATGAAGCGCACCGGCTTGTGCGGCCAGGACTGCGCACCGGCCGCCGCGGCGACCAGCAGGCCCGCGGCGAGCGCGGCGAGTTGCGCGATTCTCATTGCATCCTCCTCACTTGGTATGGGGCGATGATGCTACAGCGCCAGCGCGAACGCCAGCCCGGCGGCGAAGGCGAAACCGGCGGCCGCCGCGGCGAGGCCCTTGTGCCAGTCGCGCCAGGGCAGGAACTCCAGCGCCAGCACGCGCAGCCCGCCCGCCAGGTGCAGCGCAAGCAGCAGCACCAGAGCCCACTCGGCGAGCTTCACCAGCGGCTGCTCGGTCCACTTCAGGAACGCGTCCATCTGCAGCCCCTGCCCGAGCACCCAGAAGTGCGCGGGGAGGAAAAGCGCAAGCGCGATGCCCGAAACCCGGTGCACCTGCGCCACCCACTTGCTCACGCGAACACCATGATGACCGCGCGCATGCCCATGGCGCAAATGACGATTGCGAATATCCATAGGGCGATGTCGCGGGAGCTGCTGCGCCAGCCGAACCACTCGCCGAGCACGCTGCGCAGCCCGATCGGCGCATGCACCGCCAGCGCCGCGACGAACAGGGAGTAGAACGCCAACCACGCCGCGTTGCCGCGCGTGCGCGCGAGGATCTCGGCGCCGCTGAGGCCGCCCCGCACCGCATAGATGATGGTCGCCAGGTGCACCAGCACGCACAGCGCGAGCACCGCGGCGCTCGCGCGCTGCGCGATCCACAGGCGCGTCTCGCCGCGCGCAGTCACAGTTCGCCTCTGAGCGCCGCGCCCGCCACCGCGCGCTTCAGGCCCGCGATGCCGGCGGTGGGCGACAGGCCCTTCGGGCAGCGCTCGGTGCAGCTCATGTGGGTATGACACGAAAGGCAGCCCGCGTCGCCGGCGACCGCGCGCAGCCGGTCGATGCCCAGGGTATCGCGCGCATCCTTGACCAGGGTCCAGGCGCGGTTGAGTGCCGCCGGGCCGAGGTAGTCCGGGTTGCGTAAAACGACATCGCAGGCGCTGTAGCACACTCCGCAACCGATGCATTCGATCGCCAGGTCCACAAGCTTGCGATCCTGCGAACCGGGCGCGACGCGCTCGAAATCATCCGCTTTCGTTCTGGCGCCGCGAAACTGCCCCTGCGCGCGCGCCCACTTGTCGAAGAACTCGCGCATGTCCGTGACCAGATCGCGGATCACCGGCAGATTGCGCAGCGGCCCGATTTCAAGTTTCTGGTTTGTATAAACCTTGTCCACGTGCGTGCGGCAGGTCCAGCGCGCCGCGCCGTTCACCGTCATGGCACACGAGCCGCACATGCCGACGCGGCAGGCGAAACGGTAGGCGAGCGTCGGATCGAGCGAGCGCTGGATATGCGTGACCACGTCGAGCACGGTCTGGCTTGCGTGCCTGGGCACTTCGTAGTCGCGGAACGCGCCGTCGGCGCTCCCGCGCCAGACGCTGACGTGCAAATCGTTCACGCGCTTTCGTAGAGCCGGGTGAGCACGAATTCACGATGCCCGAGAGCCTCGGCGGCGGTCAGCCGGCCATTGGCGGTGCGGAACATGCACTCGAGCAGCTTGTCGCC
>CAZOSA010000271.1:0-3260 GCA_964582155.1 uncultured Enterobacteriaceae bacterium
CGCACCACCACCTTGTGGCGGCGCGCGGCGTCCACCAGGCGCTTGTTGATGAACTGCTGCACGGTCGAATGCCGGCCGCAGCGCTTGCCCACCGCGACCTTCTGCGCGCGCGCGGCGAGCGCGAGCGTCTCCGGGTGCACCAGCGCGTCGTGGAACACGATATCGGCCTCGCCGAGCAGCCGGGCCGCGCGCACCGTGAGGAGGTCGGGCGCGCCCGGCCCGGCGCCGACGAGATAGACCGTGCCGCTCACCGGATCATTCCCGCGGCCACCGTGTGGTGGCTGTGCGCGTCGATCAGGATGAAGGCGCCCGTCGCGCGGTCTTCGGCATAGGGGTCCGCAAACACCGGCTGCGCGAGCTCGAGCGCCACCTGGCCGATGTCGTTCATCTGGAGTCCCGGGCGATCGAAGCGCGGCTCGAGCGCATCCACGTCCATGACGTAGTTCACCGCCGTCACGCGCGCGCGTACCGTGCGCGTGGTGTGCTTGAGCAGGTAGCGCCCGCGCGGGTCGAGCGGCTCGCCGGCGAGCCAGACCAGGGTGGCTTGCGCGGCGCGCACGGCTTGCGGCGCCCCGGCCGCGGCCGCGATCAGGTCGCCGCGCGAGATGTCGAGGTCGTCGGCGAGCGTGAGCGCCACCGAATCCCCGGCGGAGGCGCACTCGCGCACGCGCTCGTGGGCATGGATGGCCTTGATCCGGCTGACCCGGCCCGAGGGCAGCGCCACCACCTCGTCGCCCGCGCGCACCGCACCCGAGGCGATGCGGCCGAGGTAGCGGCGCTCGCCGCCCGAGCGCTGCACCAGCTGCACCGCGAAGCGCAACGGGCGCGCGACGGCGGCCTTCGCCGGCTCGATGCCTTCGAGCAGCTCGAGCAGCGACGGGCCCCGGTACCAGCCCATGGAGGACCCGCGCTCGACCACCATGTCGCCGCCGAGCGCCGAGAGCGGCACGAACTGCAGGTTCGGGATGCGCATCGGCGCGGCGAAGCGCGCGAAGGCCTCGCGCACGGAATCGAACGCGCGCTCGTCGAACCCCGCGAGGTCCATCTTGTTGACCGCCACCACGATGTCGCGGATGCCGAGCAGGTGCGCGATGTACAGGTGGCGCTTGCCCTGCGGCAGGAGGCCCCTGGTCGCGTCGGCGAGGATCACCGCGGCATGCGCGGTGCTCGCGCCGGTGGCCATGTTGCGCGTGTACTGCACATGGCCGGGCGTATCGGCGATGATGAACTTGCGCCGCGGCGTGGCGAAGTAGCGGTAGGCGACGTCGATGGTGATGCCCTGCTCGCGCTCGGCTTCCAGGCCGTCGGTGAGCAGCGAAAGGTCGGTACCCGCGAAGCCTCTTTTGCGGGAGGCTTGCGCCACGGCAGACAGTTGATCCTCGAGGATCTGCTTCGTGTCGTGCAGGAGCCGGCCGATGAGCGTGCTCTTGCCGTCGTCCACGCTGCCGGCGGTGATGAAGCGCAGGAGGGAGGGAGCCGGCTCCGAGCCCGCATGGGGCAGGCGCGTCGAATGAGGCAGTGCCTGCGCCGGGTTTCCCATGGTCCCCTGTTTTTTGGCGGGATGAATCTCCCCGCCAAAAAACAGGGGATCGTTTTTAAAGGCCGAGGCCAGGGCGAATTCGCTCGCATCCATCAGAAGTACCCTTCCCGTTTTCTCCGCTCCATCGAAGCCTCGGAGGTCTGGTCGTCCATGCGCGTCGCGCCGCGCTCGGTGATGCGCGTGGCGAGTGTCTCGACGATGATCTCCTCCGGGGTCGCGGCGACGGACTCCACCGGGCAGGTGCAGCTCACGTCCCCGACCGTGCGAAAACGCACCGAAGCGGTCTCCACCAGCTCTCCCGCACGAGGCGGCGTCAATTCGGTGACCGGTACCAGCAGTCCGTTCCTGCGCACCACCGGGCGGCGGTGGGCGTAGTAGATCGAAGGCACTTCCATCTCTTCGCGCGCGATGTACTGCCACACGTCGAGCTCGGTCCAGTTCGAGATCGGAAACACGCGTACGTGCTCGCCGGCGCCGACGCGCGGGTTGTAGAGATCCCACAGCTCGGGGCGCTGGTTGCGCGGGTCCCACTGGCCGAAGCCGTCGCGAAAGGAGAACACCCGCTCCTTGGCGCGCGCCTTTTCCTCGTCGCGGCGCGCGCCGCCGATGGCGGCGTCGAAGCCGAACTCCTCGATGGCTTCGAGCAGCGTCACCGACTGCGCGGCGTTGCGGCTTTCGCCCTGGCGCAGCTTCACCGAGCCGCGCCGGATCGAATCCTCCACCGAGCGCACCACCAGCTTCTCGCCGAGCCCGGCGGCCCGAAGGTCGCGAAAGGCGATCACCTCGGGGAAATTGTGCCCCGTGTCGATGTGCAGCAGCGGGAACGGGAAGCGCCCGGGGCGAAAGGCTTTTTCCGAGAGGCGCAGCAGCACCAGCGAGTCCTTGCCGCCGGAAAACAGCAGCGCCGGCCGCGCGCACTCCCCCGCGACCTCGCGCAGGATGAAGATCGCCTCGGATTCGAGCCAGTCGAGGTGGGAGCGGTCGGGGGTCATGCGCTTTTTCCCGCGCGAGCCGCGGTGCGGTTTTGATCTTCCAAGCTCTCCGGTTTTTCGGCCGGATGAATCTCCCGGCCGAAAAACCGGAGATCGTTTTTAGAGGCAACGGCGAAACCCGACCCCGACGATGGCGCTTTCACATGCAACCCGCACTCCTTCTTCCCTTCCTCCTCCCACCACCACCGACCCGAGCGCTCGTTCGCACCCGGCGCCACGGCGCGCGTGCAGGGCTCGCAGCCGATCGAGGGGAAACCCCGGTCGTGCAGCGGGTTGGTGGGGACCTTGTGCGCGCGGATGTAGTCCCACACGTCGTTGCCGCTCCAGTCGGCGAGCGGGTTGAACTTGGCGACGCGCAGTGCGGCGTCGAACTCGGCGAGGCGCAGCTCGGCGCGCGCCGCCGACTGCTCGCGGCGCAGGCCGGTGATCCAGGCGCGCTTGCCTTGCAGCGCGCGCTTGAGCGGCTCGACCTTGCGGATTTCGCAGCAGCGCTTTCTCAATTCGACGCTGTCGTAGAAGGCATTGCGGCCGTGGCGCGTCACGTAGTCGGCCACCGCCGCGGCGTCGGGCTGCATCACGCGCAGCGCGAGGCCGTAGTGCGACTGGATGCGGGTGACCAGCTCAAGCGTCTCGGCGTGCAGCCGGCCGGTGTCGAGCGTGAAAATCTCGATCGGCAGGCCCGCGCGCGCGATGAGATCGGTGAGCACCATGTCCTCGGCGCCGAGGCT
>CAZOSA010000272.1:0-3256 GCA_964582155.1 uncultured Enterobacteriaceae bacterium
GCGGCAGCGGCTTCAAGGGCCGCTGCGGCCTGCACGAGCTGCTGATCGCCACCGACCGGCTGAAGAAGCTCATCCAGGAGCATGCACGCGTCGCCGAACTGCTGGCGGTCTGCCTGGAGGAAGGCATGCGCACGCTGAAGCAGGACGGCATGGAAAAATGCCTGCTGGGCGTGACCCACATCAAGGAAGTGCGTTCGGTCTGCATCAAGTGACGCGGCGCGCCCTGCCGCCCGCATGAGCCGCAGCGTCGATACCACGCAGGCGCTGGGATTCTCGGCAGAGGGACGCACGGGCGCGGACGACGTTGTCCAGCGCCTTGAGCAGCTCAATGCCATCGGCGCGTCGCTCTCCGCCGAGCGCGACATCGGCCGCCTGCTGGAGGCCATCCTGACCGCGGCGAAGTCGATCACGCGTGCCGATGGCGGCACCCTGTATCGCCTGACCGAGGACGGCACGCTGCGCTTCGAGATCCTGCGCACCAGCAGCCTGCGGTACTACCTTGGCGGCACCACGGGCAACCCGGTGCCGTTCTACCCGATCCACCTTATCGGCAAGGACGGCAAGCCCAACCACAGCATGGTGGCGGCCTACGCGGCGCTCACCGGCAAGACGGTGAACATTGCCGACGCCTACACCGCGGAGGGCTTTGACTTCACGGGCACGAGGAACTTCGACAAGAAGACCGGCTACCGATCCAAATCCTTTCTCACCGTGCCGATGGTCAACCACGAGCACGAAATCATCGGCGTGCTGCAGCTGATCAATGCTCAGGATCCGGAGACCGGAGAGATCGTGCCGTTCTCCAATTCGGATCAGCGCCTGGCCGAGTCGCTGGCCTCGCAGGCGGCGATCGCGTTGACCAACCGAATGCTCATCAACCAGCTCGAGCAGCTGTTCGAGTCGTTCATAAATCTGATCAACTCGGCGATCGACGAAAAGTCGCCGTACACGGGCGGACACTGCCAGAGGGTGCCGGCGCTCACCATGATGCTGGCGGAAGCGGTGAATGCGGCCGACCATGGGCCGCTCAGCGACTTCCATATGAGTGACAAGGACCGCTACGAGCTGAAGATTGCCGGCCTGCTGCACGATTGCGGCAAAGTCACCACGCCGGTACACGTGGTGGACAAGGCGACAAAACTGGAGACCATCTACGATCGCATCCACCTGCTCGACACGCGGTTTGAAATCCTCAAGCGCGATGCCGAGATTGCGATGCTCAAGGAAGGCGGCACCCCCGAGGCGCGCGCGCGATGCCGCGAGCGTTTGCGCCAGATAGAGGAGGACCGCAATTTCGTGCGCGCCACCAACATCGGCGGCGAGCGCATGCACGACGACGACATCGAGCGCGTAAAGCGCATCGCGGAGTACCGCTGGACCGACGTCTCCGGCCACGAAGCCAAGTTCCTCTCTGACGACGAGCTGAAAAACCTCACCATCCGCGCCGGTACGCTCACTGCCGAGGAGCGCCAGGTGATCAACCACCACATCGTGGCGACCATCAAGATGCTTGAGGCTCTGCCCTGGCCGCGCCACCTGAAGAATGTGCCGGAGTATGCGGGCGGGCACCATGAGCGCATGGACGGCAAGGGCTATCCGCGCGGCCTCAAGCGCGAGCAGATGTCGGTGCAGGCGCGCGTCATGGGCATCGCCGACATCTTCGAAGCCCTGACCGCCAAGGACCGACCCTACAAGAAGGGCAAGACGCTGTCCGAGTCGCTCGAGATCCTCGGCACGTTCTGCCTGAATGGCCACATCGATCCGGACCTGTTCGACGTCTTTGTGCGCGAGAAGGTGTACCTGCGCTATGCCGAAATGTTCCTGGACAAGGAGCAGATCGACAAGGTCGACGAATCCAGTATTCCTGGGTACGCGCCCTGAGTTCTGTGCAGGTCATCGATCGCGCGCTTGCGCTGATCGACGAAGGCCAGGCCGCCGCGGCCGTCAAACTGCTCGCGCACGCCGTCGAGCACCAGCCTGGCGACGCAGACGCGTGGTTCGTCCTGGGCCGGGCCCACGGCGCGCTGGACCGGCATGCCGACGCGGAGATGGCTTTCCGCAAGGCCGCCGAGCTGCGGCCCACGATGCGCGAAGCGCAGGTGAATCTCGCCTTCTCGCGGGTCAATCAGGGCAGGTTCCGCGAAGCGATCGCCGCGTTTGTGGCCGCCAGGGAAATGAGCCCGGGGGACCGCAGCGTCAATGACGTGCTGATGTTTGCCGTGCTCAGTGCCCTGCAGGACGACTCCGCCGCGAATCCCGCAGCATCCTTCGAGCTCGGCCCCTTGCGTCGGAACCCGTTGATCAGCGTGATCATTCCGACCCGGGATCGGCCGGGCATGCTCCGGGACGCGCTCGCGTCGGTGATGCGCCAGACCTACGGCAATTGGGAAGTCATCCTGGTCAATGACGGCGGCCAGGATGTCTCTGCGGTGCTCGCGTCCCTGCCGGCCGGCGCCGCGTCGAGGATTGCCAGTCTCGAATTGCGATTGCCGCAAGGCGTGGCGCGCGCGCGCAACAGCGCGCTGCCCGTCGCGCGGGGCGAGGTCATTGCCTTCCTGGATGATGACGACTTGTTCCTGCCTGAGCACCTCGACGCGCTGGTTGAGGGCATGCGGGGAAGCGGCGCGGCCTTCGCCTATACAAGGTCAGCGGGCGTGGAGGAGCAGATCACGAATGGCGCGCGCGTGGAAGTCAGGCGCGGAGCGCCCCTGGAGTACAGGTATTCCCGCTCTCTGCTCCTGGTCCGCAATCTGATTCCGACCGCCAATTGGGGCGTGAGGCGGGAATGCCTGGAACGCTGCGGCGGATTCGACGATACCCTCGCGTGCGCGGAGGATTGGGACATGCTGCTGCGCCTGTCGGCGTTGGTCCCATTCCATCTCATCCCGGCGGTGACGGCGGAGATACGCGCCAGGCCTGGTGCGCTCGACAGCGTGACACGTCGCGTGCCGTTGCGGCCGACCTGCGAACTACTGTATCGCCGCTATCCCAGCAATGGAAATAAACTGATCGAGCTGGGCCGCGCAGTCTACATGGAGTCCGTGCCCTAGGCCGGTTCAGCGTGGAGCGTCGGGCCTAATCCGCGGCGACCAGCAGGAAATCCTCGAGCGCCCTGATCGGCGCCGCGTCCTCGTACAACACCTGCCGTGTGGCCTCGATGCGTTGCCGGATCTCGGCGCGATACGCCGGGTCCTGCGCCAGCCGTACGGCGAGCGCGATGTACGCTTCCTCGTCGTGCACCACCAGGTCCTGCATC
>CAZOSA010000273.1:0-3218 GCA_964582155.1 uncultured Enterobacteriaceae bacterium
GATCCTGGACGAGCCCACCGAAGGCATCCAGCCCTCGATCATCAAGGACATCGAGCGGGCGATCCGCGCGCTGGCGGCCACCGGCGAGATGGCGATCCTGCTGTGCGAGACGTACTACGATTTCGCCCGGTCGCTCGCCGACCAGTACCTGGTGATGGAGCGCGGCGAGATCATCGCGCGCGGCGCCGGCGCCGACATGGATCGCGACGGGGTGAAGGCTTTGCTGGCGGTATGATCCGGCCATGCAGCTCGCGGAACCCGTCGCCGCTTCCTGGAAGGCCGAGCTGCGGCTTGGCTTCGAGCGCCGCGACGCCAGGACGGTGCTGGCGCAGCGGCGGCACGACGGGCCGCTGGTGGTGCAGAAGGCGCTTTACCCTGAAGGCGACGCGGTGTGCCACGCGATCGTGGTGCACCCGCCGGCGGGGATCGCCGGGGGTGATGAGCTCGAACTGAGCGCACGCGCCGGTGCCGGGGCACATGCACTGCTGACGACGCCGGGCGCGGGCAAGTGGTACCGCTCCTCGGGACCGTGGGCGGAGCAGAAGCTGCGCTTCGACGTGGCGGGTGCGATGGAGTGGTTGCCGCAGGAGACCATCGTGTTCGATGGCGCCAGGGCGCGGCTGGAGACCGAAGTGCGGCTTGACGGGGACGCGCGCTACCTGGGCTGGGAGATCCTGTGCCTGGGACGTACCGGTTCCGGCGAGCGTTTCGGCAAGGGGGAGATTCGCCTGAGCACCAGCCTGTTGCGCGACGGCAAGCTCCTTTGGCTGGAGCGCGGCCGCATCGAGGGCGGCGGCGCGCTGCTTGATTCGCCCGCGGGGCTGCAGGGACAGCCCGTGTGCGGGACGCTGATGGCAAGCGGCGCACAGTGCGACCTTGCCGCCTGCAGGGAAATCGAAGGCATCGCGGTCACGCAGTTGCCCGGCGTGCTGGTGGCGCGCTACCTCGGGGATTCGAGCGAGCAGGCCAAGCAGCTGTTCGCGAAGCTGTGGACCGTGTTGCGGCCCGTCCTTTTCGGGCGCCAGGCGCAGAGGCCGAGAATCTGGAGCACCTGAATGGAACTGACGCCGAGAGAGAAGGACAAGCTGCTGATCTTCACCGCTGCGCTGCTCGCCGAAAGGCGCAAGGCGAGGGGGCTGAAGCTCAACTACCCGGAGTCGGTGGCATTGATCAGCGCGGCGATCATGGAAGGCGCGCGCGACGGGCGCAGCGTGTCGGAATTGATGGGTTGGGGCGCGACGCTCCTGAAAAGAGACGACGTGATGGAGGGCGTGCCGGAAATGATTCCCGATATCCAGGTCGAGGCCACGTTCCCCGATGGCACGAAGCTCGTCACCGTGCACCACCCGATCCCATGATCCCGGGCGAAATGCAGGTCACCGCGGGCGACATCGAGTTGAACAAGGGCAGGAAGACCGTGACGGTCGAAGTCACCAATGCCGGCGACCGTCCGGTGCAGGTCGGCTCGCACTACCACTTCTTCGAGACCAATGACGCCTTGATGTTCGACCGAAAGGCCGCCTACGGCTTTCGCCTGAACATCGCCGCAGGCACCGCGGTGCGCTTCGAGCCCGGCCAGAAGCGCACGGTCGAACTCGTGGCGCTCGCCGGGGAGCGCAAGGTGTACGGCTTCGCCGGCAAGGTGATGGGAGCGCTGAAATGAAAATCTCGCGCCAGGCCTATGCCGAGATGTTCGGCCCGACCACCGGCGACCGGGTGCGCCTCGCCGACACCGAGTTGTGGATCGAGGTGGAGAAGGACTACACCACCTACGGCGAGGAAGTGAAGTTCGGCGGCGGCAAAGTGATCCGCGACGGCATGGGGCAGAGCCAGCGCCTGGCCAGGGAAGTCGCCGATACCGTGATCACCAACTCGCTGATCGTGGAGCACTGGGGCATCGTCAAAGCCGACATCGGACTGAAGGACGGCCGCATCTGGAAGCTCGGCAAGGCGGGCAACCCCGACATCCAGCCCGCGATCACCATCCCGATCGGCGCCGGCACCGAGATCATCGCGGGCGAGGGCATGATCGTCACCGCCGGGGGCATCGACTCGCACATCCATTTCATCTGCCCGCAGCAGATCGAAGAAGCGCTGATGAGCGGGATCACCACCATGCTCGGTGGCGGCACCGGCCCGGCGACCGGCACTTATGCGACCACCTGCACGCCGGGCGCGTGGCACATCAGCTCGATGCTCTGCGCGGCGGAAGCCTTCCCGATGAACCTGGGATTCCTCGGCAAGGGCAATGCGGCGCTGCCCGGGCCGCTGCGCGAACAGGTGAAGGCCGGCGCCATGGGCCTGAAGCTGCACGAGGACTGGGGCACGACCCCCGCCGCGATCGACAACTGCCTTGACATCGCCGACGAGATGGACGTGCAGGTGGCGATCCACACCGACACGCTGAACGAGTCGGGTTTCGTCGAGACTTCGGTAAAGGCGATGAAGGGCCGCACCATCGCCACTTTCCATACCGAAGGCGCGGGCGGGGGGCATGCGCCCGACATCATCCGCATCTGCGGCGAGCCGAACGTGCTGCCGTCTTCCACCAACCCGACCATGCCCTACACGGTGAACACGGTGGCCGAGCACCTGGACATGCTGATGGTGTGCCACCACCTCGATGCCTCGATCGCGGAGGACGTGGCCTTCGCCGAGTCGCGCATCCGCAAGGAGACCATCGCCGCCGAAGACATCCTGCACGACCTGGGCGCGTTCTCGATCATGTCCTCGGATTCGCAGGCCATGGGCCGCGTGGGCGAAGTGATCCTGCGTACCTGGCAGACCGCGCACCAGATGAAGGTCCAGCGCGGCGCGATGAAAGGGGATCCGGCGACGCACGACAATGCGCGCGTGAAGCGTTTCGTCGCCAAGTACACCATCAATCCGGCGATCGCCAACGGCATCTCGCACGTCGTGGGTTCGATCGAGGTGGGCAAGCTTGCGGATCTCGTGCTGTGGCGGCCTGCCTTTTTCGGCGTGAAGCCCTCCCTGATCCTCAAGGGCGGCATGATCGCCGCCGCGGCCATGGGCGATCCCAACGCCTCGATCCCGACGCCGCAGCCGGTGCACTACCGGCCGATGTTCGGCGCCTTCGGCAAGGCGCTGCGCACCTCCGTCACTTTCGTGTCGCAGGCCTCGTTGAACAACCCTGCGCTCAAGCGGCTCGGGCTGCAGCGGCCGCTGGAAGCGGTGAAGAACACGCGGACCATCGGCAA
>CAZOSA010000274.1:0-3165 GCA_964582155.1 uncultured Enterobacteriaceae bacterium
GCTCGCTGTGGGACCGCGGCATCCTGCCGCAGGACACGCTCGACCTGCTGGCGGCCGAGCGCGGCGGCTACGTGGAGGTGGACCGCTCCTCGAGCCTGGACTGGGAGCCGCTGCGCGCGCGCATCCGCCGGCACGGCATGCGCAACTCGAACTGCCTTGCCATCGCGCCCACGGCGACCATCGCCAACATCGTCGGCGTGTCGGCCTCGATCGAGCCCACCTACCAGAACCTGTACGTGAAATCGAATCTGTCGGGAGAGTTCACCGTCACCAACGAATACCTGGTGACCGACCTGAAGCTCGCGGGCCTGTGGGACGAGGTCATGATCGCGGACCTCAAGTACTTCGACGGCAATCTGGCGCGCGTCGATCGCGCGCCCGCCGAACTGCGCAGGCTCTACGCCACCGCCTTCGAGGTCGAGCCGAAGTGGCTGGTGGAGGCCGGCGCGCGCCGCCAGAAGTGGATCGACCAGTCGCAGTCGCTCAACATCTACATGGCGGGCGCTTCCGGCAAGAAGCTCGACGAGACCTACAAGCTGGCCTGGATCCGCGGCTTGAAGACCACCTACTACCTGCGTTCTCTTGGCGCCACGCACGCCGAGAAATCCACCTCGAAGGCCGGGCAGCTCAACGCGGTGCCGTCGGACGGCGGCATGGCGCAGGCGGCGGGCGCCGACGACGACGCAAAGTTCTGCGCCGTCGACAATCCGGAGTGCGAGGCCTGCCAGTAATGCTCAGTCTCGAAGACGAGGGCAAGTTGAACGGCATCGCCGGTCTGGCGCTGCAGCCGAAGAGCGGCTTCGTGCCGAATACCGGTGCCGGGGCCGCGGACGCGCGCTTCGCCGCGGGCAACGCCTTCCGCCGCATCAAGGTGGAAGACAAGCGCATCATCAATTCCAAGGCCGACGTCAATCAGCTGGTGCCGATCAAGTACAAGTGGGCCTGGGAGAAGTACCTGTCCGCCTGCGCCAATCACTGGATGCCGCAGGAGGTCAACATGAGCCGCGACATCGCGCTGTGGAAGGACCCCAACGGCCTCACCGCCGACGAGCGGCGCGTCGTGACGCGCAATCTGGGCTTTTTCGTCACCGCGGACTCGCTGGCGGCCAACAATATCGTGCTCGGCACCTACCGGCACATCACGGCGCCCGAGTGCCGGCAGTACCTCCTGCGCCAGGCATTCGAGGAGGCGATCCACACGCACGCCTACCAGTACATCGTCGAGAGCCTGGACCTCGACGAGGGCGAAGTGTTCAACGCGTACAACGAAATCACCTCGATCCGCGACAAGGACGAGTTCCTGGTGCCGTTCATCGATACCCTCACCGATCCGGCCTTCAGGACCGGGACGCCGGAGAGCGACCAGGCGCTGCTCAAGAGCCTGATCGTATTCTCCTGCCTGATGGAGGGCCTGTTTTTCTACGTCGGCTTCACGCAGATCCTGGCACTCGGTCGCCAGAACAAGATGACCGGCGCCGCCGAGCAGTACATGTACATCCTGCGAGACGAGTCCATGCATTGCAATTTCGGCATCGACCTCGTCAACCAGATCAAGCTGGAGAACCCGCACCTGTGGACGCCGCAGTTCCGCGAGGAGCTGCACGAGCTGTTCCGCCGCGGCGTCGAGCTCGAGTACCGCTACGCCGAGGACACCATGCCGCGCGGCGTGCTGGGCATGAACGCCCCGATGTTCAAGGAGTACCTGCGCTTCATCTCCAACCGCCGCTGCCAGCAAATCGGCCTGGACACGCTTTACCCGGGGGCGAGCAACCCGTTCCCCTGGATGAGCGAGATGATCGACCTGAAGAAGGAGCGCAACTTCTTCGAGACACGGGTCATCGAATACCAGACCGGCGGCGCGCTAAACTGGGATTAAGGGGAGCATCATGCACCGAGTAACCGCATGCAAGGTGGAAGAAGACTACAAGCTGTGGCTGAAGTTCGACGACGGGCTGGAGGGAAGCGTGTTCCTGGGCAATCTGCTCGAGATCGGCGCTTTCAAGCTTTGGCGCGACGTGCGCGAGTTCGAGAAGGTGAGCGTCGATCCGGAGACTGCGACCGTCACCTGGGAGGGGGGCATCCGGCTCGACCCGGAGATCCTGTACCAGGACCTGGCGGCGCGGAGCGCCCGCTGATGCGTTGTCGTGAAGAATTCAGTCCGCGGCCGGGGGACCATTCCCGGGCGCGGTTGAATAGTTCGGCCAGAGATGGCCGGGCTTCTTTTGTTCAACTACCTGTAAGGAGCTAGTCATGGCGAAGAAAAAAGCCAAAAAAGGCGGCAAGAAAAAGAAGAAGAAGAAATCATCAAAGAAGAAGAAAGCAGTCAAGAAATCTTCCAAGAAGAAGGCAGCGGGCAGCAGGAAAAAATCCGCCAAGAAAAAAAAGGCGAAACCCGTTAAACCTAAGGCCGGCTCTGCGGGAATGACGACGGCGGCTTCAGCAACACCGCCGTCGACCGCCGCGACTTCTGGCGCGCGAACCGCGCTGAATCCGGCGGCCGCTTGGCCGTTTCCAACCGGCTCCCGGCCGTAACCGGGCGCTGATCGGGAATATGGCGGGGGGCGCAAGCCCCCCGCCAGGCCCTCGAAGCTCTGCGGACCGCCTCCGTCGTTGGGGCGTTACTCAAAGGCTGAGGTCGGTCCGCGCGCTTCCTTTGATCGAGACCCGTGAGGGGTCTGGATCAAGCTCGAGGCTGCATTTTACCGGGCCGAGGAACGCGATACAAAACAGGTTCACGGGTTTGGAATCTTGCGTAACGCATTGCAGCAAAAGAAATTTCTGAATTTCTATAAGGCATTGACAACATTATATAATTTCCAATACCATGCGGCGCATTGCATCGCAGCATTAGTACCGGTGCGTGGAGGTGGACGATGCCTGCATTCGACAATCTGAACCGCCTGTTCTGCGTGGCGCGCGGCACCCTGGCCCTGGTCGGTGTGGCTGTGGTTTTGGCGGTGTCGCTGCCGCTGCCGCGCGAGGCGCTGATGCGACAGGCCGGCGCGGTGTCGAGCGCCGGACCCATCCTTGCCGTGGCCGCCGAGGCGGCGCAGGGGCGCGAGGAGCGCGCCGTGGCTGAACTCATCTCCCGGCGCTACCGCGTGGCCGATGCGGCGAGCACGGCTTTCGTGTCGAGCGCGTATCGCGCGGGACGGGAGTTCGCCG
>CAZOSA010000275.1:0-3143 GCA_964582155.1 uncultured Enterobacteriaceae bacterium
GTGGCGCGCACTGCCGTTTCTCGGCGCGGCGGCGCTCGCCGCCGCGCTGCTGTGCGCGAGCTGGCCGTGGGCCCTCGAGCTGCGCGCGCCGGGCCTGCTCCAGGTCTGGTGGTCGTTCGCGACGCGTCCCCACGGCGAGTCGCTCGCGAACCTGCATTACTTCGTCGTCACCGGCAGCTGGTTCGCCTGGCCGGCGTGGCTGCTCGCCGCCTGGGCGCTCTGGGCGCGGCGGCGCGAGTGGCGCGAGCCGCGCCTGTTCGTGCCCGCGGCCGCCTTCGTTCTCACTTTCGCCGCGCTGGTGGTCGCGGGACCGGCGCAGGACGTCGGCTTGATCGCCCTGCTCGCGCCGCTCGCGTTGCTCGGCGCCGAGGCGGTCGGGCTGCTGCGCCGCGGCGCGGCGGCGGCGCTCGACTGGTTCGGCGTCATGTGCTTCACCTTCTTCGCGGGTCTGGTGTGGCTCGGCTACCTCGCCATGATGCTCGGCGTGCCGCCCAGGATCGCGACCAATTTCGCCAGGATCGCCCCCGGCTTCGAGCCGCACTTCGCGCTCGCGCCGTTCGCGCTGGCGCTGGCGCTCATGCTGGGCTGGCTATACGTCGCTTTCTTCACCCCGCCCTCGCCGATGCGCGGGGTGACGCGCTGGGCGGCCGGCGTCGTCCTTCTCTGGGGCACATTTGCCGCGCTGTGGCTCCCCTGGGCGGATTACCAGAAGAGCTACCGCCCGGTGGCGCTGCAATTGAGCAGCAAGGTGCCGCCGAATGCCGGCTGCATTACCGGACAGAACCTCGGCCTCTCGCAGCGCGCGGCGTTCAGCTACCACGTTGGTCTGCGCACGAAACCCGCGCAGCCTGGGCGGCCCGACGCCTGCCGGCTGCTCCTGGTGCAGGGCCACCCCGGCGACGAGCGCGATGGTCCGGACGCCGCCTGGTCCAAGCTCGCCGATGTCGGCCGGCCCGGCGACAAGGCCGAGCGCTTCCGTCTGTACCGGCTCGAGACCCCATGAGCGCCCTGTCCACCGATGCGCCCACCGCGTGCCCCGCCTGGGCCAAGCTCGCCGCGCACGCCGGGAGCTGGAAGGAGGCGCGGCTCGCCGATCTGTTCGCCGGGGACGCGCGGCGCGGGGCGCAGTGCATCGCGCGCGCGCCGGGGCTGGCACTGGACTACTCGCACCAACGCGTCGGCGCGCTGACCCTGCGCCTGCTGACGCAGCTCGCGGGCGAGCGCGGCTTCGCGCACTGGCGGCGTGCGCTTTACGCCGGCGAGCCGATCAATGCAACCGAAGGGCGCGCCGCCTGGCACACGGCACTGCGCGCGCGCGATGCGGCGCCCGCGGAGGTGAAGCAGACGCTGGCGCGCATGCGCGAGCTGGCGCAGGGCCTGAAGGGCGTGCGCCGCATCGTGCACCTGGGCACCGGCGGCTCCGACCTCGGGCCGCGGCTGCTCATGGATGCGCTGGGCGAGGGGGCCGCGCTCGAAGTGCGCTTCGCAGCGAACATCGACCCGCTCGACCTGCAGCGCGCGCTGCACGGTGCGGAACCTGCCACCACGCTGGTGGTCGCAGTGTCCAAGAGCTTCAACACCGCCGAGACGCTCGCCAACGCCCGCACCGCGAAGGGGTGGCTCGGCGGCCGCGGACGCATGTTCGCCGTGACGGCCAACGAGGCCGCCGCGCGCGCTTTCGGCGCCACCGAGGTGCTGCCGATGTGGGACTGGGTCGGCGGGCGCTGCTCGGTATGGTCGGCGGCGAGCTTCAGCGCGCTCGCCGCGCTCGGCGCCGGAACGTTCGATGAGCTCCTCGCCGGCGCCAACGACATGGACCGGCATTTCTTCGACGCGCCGCTCGAGCAGAACCTGCCCGCGCTGCTCGGCCTGCTCGGCGTGTGGAACGTGAACTTCCTCCACGCGGCGACGCACTGCGTGCTGCCTTACGCGCACGCGCTGCGCCTGGTGCCCGCCTACCTGCAGCAGCTGGAGATGGAATCCAACGGCAAGCGCGTCGACCGCGAGGGCCGCGCCCTCGACTACGCGACGGCGCCGGTGGTCTGGGGCGCGGAGGGCACGGTGAGCCAGCACTCTTTCCACCAGCTCCTGCACCAGGGCACGCAGGTCGTGCCGGCGGACTTCATCGTCGCCGGCGCGGGCGCGGAACTCGACGCCAATGCCCAGGCGCAGTCGCGCGCCCTTGCCTTTGGCACCGCCGACCCGGCCCTGCCCCCGCACAAGCGCCATCCCGGCAACCGCCCTTCGAGCACGCTGCGGCTGGAAAGACTCGACGCGCGCCATCTCGGGCGGCTGCTCGCCGCCTACGAGCACAAGGTGTTCACGCAGGGCGTGATCTGGAACATCAACAGCTTCGACCAATGGGGCGTCGAACTGGGCAAACAGCTCGCCGACGAGATACTCAACAGGAGGACGTGACGCATGGACCAGGAAATCTTCAACCTCAGCATCCGCAAGTTCCTGAAAATGGTGGGCGTGAATTCGCAGCGCGAGATCGAGCAGGCGGTGCAGCAGGCGCTCGCCGCGGCCAAACTCAAGGGCGGCGAGACCCTCGCCGCGCGGGTCACGCTGGAGATCCCCTCGCTCGGGGTCCGCGTGCCGTTTGAAGGGGAAATAAAGCTAAAATGAGCCGATGAACAAGGCGCGCGAATTCGACTTCACCGTGCTCACCGAGCTGCAGGCGCTGCTCGGGGACCGGGTGAGCACCTCGGCGGGCATCCGCGAGCACCACGGCAAGGACGAGTCCTACCTCCCCTACGCCCCGCCCGACGCGGTGGCATTCCCGCACTCCACCGAGGAAGTGCGCGACATCGTCAACATCTGCCGCCGGCATCGCGTGCCGATGATCCCCTACGGCGTGGGCACTTCGCTCGAGGGCCACATCCTCGCCATCGAAGGCGGCGTGTGCATCGACATGAGCCAGATGAACCAGGTGCTCGCGGTGCACGAGGAGGACCTCGACGCGGTGGTGCAGGCCGGCGTGACGAGGAAGCAGTTGAACGAGTACATCAAGCACACGGGCCTGTTCTTTCCCATCGATCCGGGTGCGGACGCGACGCTGGGCGGCATGGCGGCGACGCGCGCTTCGGGCACCAACGCCGTGCGCTACGGCACCATGCGCGAGAACGTGCTGTCGCTCAAGG
>CAZOSA010000276.1:0-3142 GCA_964582155.1 uncultured Enterobacteriaceae bacterium
AGCCGCGCGGCGACGCGCGCCCGCGCGGCCGGGGCGCCGCTGCCTGGCATGACCCTCGCTGCGGCGCTGAGGTGCGCTCCGTTCTGGATGATGTACGCGGTGGCGCTGCTGATCAGCGTCGGCTTCTTCGTGCCGATGGTGCACCTCGTGCCCTATGCGCAGGACGTGGGCCTGTCCGAGGCCCGTGGCGTGGCTCTGGTGAGCCTGCTCGGCCTGGGGAGCCTGCTCGGGCGCTTCGCCGTCGGCAGCATCGCCGACCGGCTCGGCCACGTGCGCTCGCTCGTGGCGATCAGCATGGGCCTGGGCCTCATGTTCCTCCTGTGGTGGGTATCGAAGAGTTTCCTGCCGCTCGCAGTGTTCGCCGTGGCGTTTGGTTCGCTCTACGGCGGCTATGTCGCGCTGGCGCCCAGCTTGTGCATGGACATCTTCGGCCCGCGCGCGCTTTCCGGGGTCATCGGCTGCCTCTACACCGCAGCGGGCCTGGGCACGCTGGCAGGCCCGACGTTCGCCGGCGCGACCTTCGACACCTATGGCAGCTACGACGTCTCGATCCTCGCCTGTGCGGCGCTGAGTTTCGCGGGCGCGGGCCTCGCCGCGGCCCTGCGGTGGCACCCACCGCAGCACGCATGAGCCGACTGCCGGCGCTCGCCGTCAGCGAGGAGCGCGGCGTGAGGACGCTGCATGTCGGCGGCGAAGCGATCCAGAGCTCGATGCGGCTCTCGGATCCGTACGCGCTGGAGCTCGACTACACGCGCTGCATGATGGCGTTCCTGCTGTTTCACCCGCGCCCGCGGCGCGCGCTGAAGATCGGGCTGGGCGGGGGCTCGCTGCCGAAGTTCTTCTGGCGCAAGCTGCCGTGGCTGCGGACGCGCGTGGTCGAGCTGGATGCGCGCGTACTGGCGGTGGCGCGCGAGCAGTTTCATCTGCCGCCCGACGACGCGCGCCTGCGCGTCGAGATCGGCGACGGCGCCGAGGCGCTGGTGCCCGAGTGCTGCGACCTGCTGATCGTGGATGCGTTCGCCGACGAGCACCCGCCGGCGGCGCTGGTGAGCCAGGCGTTCTTCGATGCGGCCTGGATCGCGCTGGAGGCGCCCAGCGCGCTGGTGATGAACCTGATGAACGACGACCCGAAGCTCGATGAACGCCTGCAGCGTGTGAAGCGCGCTTTTGGCGGGGCGGTGCTGGCGTTCCACGCGCTCCATGATCCGAACGTGATCGTCATTGCGCTGAAGGGCGCGCCGCGCCGTTTCGACTGGGATTCGCTGCGCAGCCGCGCGCACGCCCTGGAGCGGCGCTACGGGCTGCCATTCACGCGTTACGTGCCGCGCTTCAGGCGCATGAACCGGTGCGACGCGCAGGCTCTTATAATCGCCGGGCAAGGGAGTGAGCCATGATCCTGACCAGCGACAGCTTCATCGACAAGGGTGCGATTCCGGGGCGCTGCGCGTTCGCGGTGCCGGATGCGGCCACGCACGTCAAGCTCTCGGACAACCGCAATCCGCACCTGGCCTGGAAGGATCTGCCCGCGGGAACGAAGTCTCTCGTGCTGGTCTGCTGCGATGGCGACGTACCCTCGAAGCCCGACGACGTCAACACGGTGGATCGCCAGATCCCGGCGACGCTGCCGCGGGTGGACTTCTTTCACTGGCTGCTCGTAGACCTCAAGCCCGAGGCCGGGCCGATCCGCGAGGGGGAGTTTTCCAACGGCGTCACCGCGGGCGGAAAATCCGGGCCGGCGGGCGCGCGCGGCACGCGCCAGGGGGTGAACGACTACACCGCGTGGTTCGCGGCCGACAAGGACATGGCGGGCGATTATTACGGCTACGACGGGCCCTGCCCGCCGTGGAACGATTCGATCGTCCACCGCTACGTATTCACGCTGCACGCGCTGGACGTGGAGACTTGTCCGGTGGAGGGCGGATTTCGCGGTGCGGACCTGCTCAAGGCGATCCAGCCGCATGTGCTCGCCAGCGCGAAGATCACCGGCGTGTACTCGCTCAACCCGGCGGTGAAAACCTGAGCGAACTGCTGGGCGGGCAGTGGGAACTGCTCGCGCTGATTCCCATCGCCTTTGCCGGGTCGCTCGTTTTCGGGCTGACGGGCTTCGGCGCGGCGCTGATTACGATTCCCCTCGCGACCCATTTCGTGCCGCTGCAGTTCGCGCTCGCGCTCTACGCGCTGTCGGACCTGGGCGCCGCGCTGCGCGTAGGTTTCGAGAATCCGAAGAATGCGGTGAAAGCGGAGTGGACGCGGCTCGCGCCGATGATCCTTGTCGGCACCGCGCTCGGCGTGACGCTGCTCGTCAACCTGCCGCGGCAGGCGGGGACGTTAGCGCTGGGCGCGTTCGTGTCCGGCTACGCGCTGTACAGCCTTTTCAGGCATGAATCGAAGAAAGTGATTGCCGCGGGCTGGGCGTGGGTCGCCGGCCTCGCCGGCGGCATCACCAGTACGATCTTCGGCGCGGGCGGGCCGCCTTACGCGATCTACCTTTCGCAGCGCGGCCTCACCAAGGAGCAGTTCCGCGCCACCATGGGCTTCGCCACGCTCACCAGCATCTCGCTGCGCGTGGCCGCGTTCCTGCTGACCGGGCTGCTGCTCGACGCGAAGGTCTGGCTGGTTGCGGTGGCCGTTGTGCCGACCTCGCTGCTCGGGATCTACCTGGCGCAGCGCATGTTCCTGAAGATTTCCCGCGAGCAGCTGCTGCGCGCGGTGGCGGTGGTGCTGCTGGCGACGGGAGGAAGCCTGGTGGTGAGAGCGCTGAGCTAGCCGCGGTACAGGTCGTCCCGCGTCCACGGCAACGGGTTGATGCGCGCGTCATCGCTTTTCACCGCCAGCACCTGCTGGATCGACACCCAGCCGCGCTCGAACGCATGCGCGCAGCCGGCGAGATACGTCCGCCAGATGCGCAGCCGCCTGTCCCCGGCGTAGGCGCGCGCCGCATCGAGCTTTGCCTCCAGCCGGTCGCTCCACTGGCGCAGCGTCTGCGCGTAGTGCAGGCGCAGCGTCTCGGAGTCCATCACCTCCAGCCCGGCCGCGCTCATCTCCTTGATCACCAGCGACAGGTGCGGCAGCTCGCCGTGCGGGAAAACGTACTTCTCGATGAACTCGCCGCCGCCCATGCCCACCGCGCGGCTGTCCGGGT
>CAZOSA010000277.1:0-3107 GCA_964582155.1 uncultured Enterobacteriaceae bacterium
TCTACGCGGCGACCAAGGGCGCGGTGGTGCAGCTCACCAAGAGCCTCGCCTCGGCCTGGGCGCCGGACAACATCCAGGTCAACAGCCTCTTGCCGGGATTCATCGACACCGAGCTCACCAAGGGGGCGCGGCGCAACGTGCCCGGCCTGCACGAGCGCGTCCTGGATCGCACGCCCGCGAAGCGCTGGGGCGAGCCGGCCGACCTCGCCGGGAGCGCGGTGTTCTTTTGCAGTCGTGCAAGCGACTTCGTGACCGGCACCGCGTTGCCGGTGGACGGCGGATTCTCCAGCTCGATGTTCTAGCCGGGGTAGGCAACCACTTTCTGCTTTTGCTCGCCCAGGCCTTTGATGCCGAGGGTCAGGACGTCGCCCGGCTTGAGGAACACGGGTTCGGGTTTGATGCCGATGCCGACGCCTGGCGGCGTGCCAGTGGTGATGATGTCCCCGGGCAGCAAGGTGATGTACTGGCTGACGTGCGACACGATCTGCGCCACGCTGAAGATCATGGTGCGGGTGTTGCCCGACTGCATGCGCTTGCCGTTGAGCTCCAGCCACATGTCGAGCACCTGCGGATCCCGGATCTCATCCGTGGTGACCAGCCACGGCCCGATCGGGCCGGCGGTGTCGAACCCCTTGCCCTTGTCCCACTGGGTGGTGGCGTGCTGGAAGCCGCGCTCGGAGACGTCGTTCACCACGCAGTAGCCGGCGACGAAGTCCAGCGCCTTCTCCACCGGCACGTACTGCGCCTTGGTGCCGACCACCACGCCGAGCTCGATCTCCCAGTCGAGTTTGCTGGAATTCTTCGGCTGGATCACGTCGTCGTTGGGCCCGCTGATGCAGGTGGTGGCCTTGGAGAACACCACCGGCTCTGCGGGAACCGGCATCCCGGACTCCCTGGCATGGTCGGAGTAGTTGAGGCCGATGGCAATGAACTTGCCGATGCCGACGTAAGGCACGCCCAGGCGCGGGCCGTTGGCGACCACGGGCAGCGTCTCCGGCTTGACCTTGGCGAGCATCTTCAACCCACGCGGGGAAATCTCGTTCGGACCGATGCTGCTCACCACCTTGGACAGGTCCCGCAGCTTGCCCTCGGCGTCGATCATGCCGGGCTTCTCGAATCCGTCCTTGCCGTAGCGGCAGAGCTTCATATCGTCATTCCCCCGTCTATCGAGTACATGTTGCCAGTCGCAAACAGCGATTCGTCCGAGGCGAGAAACACCAGGATGCCGGTGATGTCCTCAACGGCGCCGAGCCGCCCCATCGGCTGGCGGGCGATGAAGTCTTTCTTCGCTTGCACCGGATCGGCGAAAGCGGCGATGCGCTGGTGCAGCGAAGGCGTGTCCACGGTGCCGGGGCCGATGCAGTTGCAGCGGATGCCCTGCTTGACGTAATCGGCGGCGATGGCCTTGGTGAGGCCGATCACCGCGGCCTTGGTGGCGCCATAGACGAAGCGGTTGGGCAGCCCCTTCACGCTGGAGGCGATCGAGGACATGTTGATGATCGAGCCCTTGCCCTTTTGCAGCATCCCGGGCAGGAACGCGCGCGTCACCAGGTACATGGACTTCACGTTGAGGTTGAAGCTGAAGTCCCAGTCCTTGGGCGTGCATTCGAGGATGCTGCCGTGGTGCACGTAGCCGGCGCAGTTGAACAGCACCTCGATGCCGCCGACCTCGGCGGCGACTTTGCCGATCGCCTGCTCGTCCAGCACGTCGAGGGCGCGCGTGCGGATGCCGTCCTTGCCTTCCAGCCCGGTGAGCGCCTTCGCGTTCACATCGGTCGCCCACACCTGCGCGCCTTCGCTTGCGAAGGCGAGCGCCGCGCCGCGCCCGATGCCCTGCCCCGCCGCCGTAATGAACGCGGTCTTGCCTGCAAGTCTGCCTGCCACTTGTGCGTTTCTCCCCCAACGGTCCGAGATTATAAGTGCAAGCGGCTGTGGCCGAAGTCGCGCGGGCTCAAGGCGCAGCCGGCGCGGCGCGCCGCGCTAGATCGCAGCTCCGCTCTTCTGGTCGAAGAAGTGCACGCGCTCCGGATCGAGCGCGAGGCGGATGTTCTCGTGCATCTTGACCCGCACTCCGGGGTCGACGCGCGCCACCATCGGCGCGCCGCCGGCGCGGAAATTGAGCAGAGTCTCGTTGCCGAGCGGCTCGAGCACGTCCACCGCCGAGCCGAAGCAGTACTCTGCCGGATCGGCGCCAGTTGCCGGGTGCAGCGCCTCGGGCCGCATACCGAGCGTCACCCGCTTGCCGGCGTGCGCGCGCATGCGTTCCACCAGCTGCGGGGGCACCTTCAGGCGCAGGCCCTCGGCATCCGCCCACAGGACGCCACCCGAGTCGCTGATCGTCACGTCGACGAAATTCATTGCGGGCGAGCCGATGAAGCCGGCGACGAACCTGTTCGAGGGCTTGCCGTAGAGTTCGAGCGGCTCGCCCACCTGCTGCACCCAGCCGTCCTTCATCACCACCACGCGGTCGCCGAGGGTCATCGCCTCGACCTGGTCGTGGGTGACGTAGATCGCAGTCGTCTCCAGGCGCTCGTGCAGGCGCTTCAGCTCCACGCGCATCTGCACCCGCAGCATCGCATCCAGGTTGGAGAGCGGCTCATCGAACAGGAACACCTGCGGATGGCGCACGATGGCGCGCCCGACGGCGACCCGCTGGCGCTGCCCGCCGGAGAGCTGGCGCGGCTTGCGCTCGAGCAGCGATTCAATTCCCAGAATCTCGGCCGCATCCTGCACGCGCTTGCGGATCTCGTCCTTCGGGTACTTGCGCATCTGCAGGCCGAAGGCCATGTTCTGGTACACGCTCTTGTGCGGATACAGCGCGTAGTTCTGGAACACCATCGCGATGTCGCGGTCCATCGGCGGCAGGTCGTTGATCACCCGGGTGCCGATCAGTATCTCGCCGGAGGTGACCTCCTCGAGACCCGCCACCATGCGCAGCGTCGTGGTCTTGCCGCAGCCCGAAGGCCCGACCAGCACCATGAATTCCTTGTCGTGGATCTCGAGGTTGACGTCCTTGACGGCGTGAAAGCCGCCGTCGTACTTCTTGTTCAGGTTCCGAATTGTGACGTTGGCCACTTCTCTCAGCCTTTCACCGAGCCGGTGAGGCC
>CAZOSA010000278.1:0-3106 GCA_964582155.1 uncultured Enterobacteriaceae bacterium
CCGGCCTCGCCCTGATGCCCGGCATCATCGACAACCACACGCACTACGACGCGCAGATCACCTGGGACCCGCTGGTCTCGCCCTCGCCCGCGCTCGGAGTCACCACCGCGATCATCGGCAACTGCGGTTTCACCATCGCGCCCTGCCGCCCCGGAGACCGCGAGCTGGTGATGAAGAACCTGACGCAGGTCGAAGGCATGTCGCTGGACGTGCTGCGCCAGGGAATCCGCTGGGACTTCGAGACCATCCCCCAATACTTCGACATGCTCGAGCGCCAGGGCAGCGCGATCAACATCGCCGGCTTCGTCGGCCATTCCTCGGTGCGCACCTATGTGATGGGCGAGGACGCGCCCAGGCGTACGGCGACGCCCGACGAGGTCGCGCGCATGCGCGAGTTGGTTGTCGAAGGCATGCGCGCCGGCGCGGTGGGCTTCGCCAGCAGCACCTCGCCCGCGCACAACGGCCACGGCGGCCTGCCGATGCCCTCACGCCTGGCGGACGATGCTGAATTGCGGGCGCTGGTCGGCGCGCTGAAAGACGCCGGGCGCGGCGTTTTCATGCTCACCAAGGGCGGGCATACCAAGCTGCCTTTTCTCGAGGAACTGGCTGCCGAATCCACCCGGCCGGTGGTGATCGCCGCGCTCCTGCACAACAGCACCAATCCGCGAGCGGTGTTCGAGGACCTGGAGGCGATCGCGCAGGCCAACGCCCGCGGTCACCGGCTGGTGGGCGCGATCTCCTGCTGCCCGCTCTCCATGGACTTCACCCTGCATTCGCCCTACACCTTCGAGGGGCTGGAGTCCTGGCAGCCCGCGCTGCCGCTGAAGGACCGCGAGTACATGGCCAAGCTGAAGGACCGGGCCTTTCGCGACGGGGTGCGCGCGGAGCTGTCGCAGCCCGCGCACTTCCGCCTGTTCAACGCTCAGTGGGACCAGGTCGAGGTGGTGGCGTCGGCGAACAAAGACTTCGAGCAGCGCTCGATCGGGACACTGGCGCGCGCCGGCGGCAAGGATCCGCTGGATTTCATGCTCGACCTCGCGCTGGAGGAGAACCTCGACACGGTGTTCAACGCGATGCTGCTCAATTCGGACGAGGCGGCGGTGGGCGAAATGCTGCGCCACCCTGCGAGCCTGGTGTCGTTGTCCGACGCCGGTGCGCATCTCACCTTTTTCAACGACGCCGGATTCGGCCTGCACCTGCTCGGCCATTGGGTGCGCGAGCGCGGCGCACTCAGCCTCTCCGAGGCGGTGCGCAAGCTCACCTGCACGCCTGCGCAGCTCTTCGGCATCCGCGGCCGCGGGGTCCTCAAGCCCGGCTATGCCGCTGATTTGATGCTGTTTGATCCCAGGACCGTCGGCCGCGGCGGAAAGCAGCGCGTATTCGACTTGCCCGGCGGCCATCCGCGCCTGACGACGCCGGCGCGCGGCGTGCATGGCGTCTGGGTCAACGGCGTGCGTGACCTCAATACGCTGCCGGGACGCGTGTTGCGCGAATTTTCCGCGTAGTGTGGGCCGATGGCCCACCCTACAGCGTCGCCGCGAGGCGACGTTCGGGCCCCAAGTACTTTACTCAACTGCATGATTTCATTGAGGCTCGTAACTGGCACGATCGATGCGTGCGGTATCTCCAGCCTATAACCACAATTGGGGGATCCGTCATGCTTCAGAAAGACAGCCTGTTCCGCCGCAACGAGTCATTCTTCCGCAGTCCCAGCCCGTTGCCGCCCGCGCCCGCCACGGCCGCACCGGCCGCACCGGCGCATGCGGAAGCCGCCAAGCCGGTGGAAAAGTCCGACGAGCGCAAGGAAGCCAAGCTCATCGTCGGTCCAGACATCAAGATGAAGGGCGTGGAGGTCACCGACTGCGACACGCTGGTGGTCGAAGGCCGCATCGAGGCGACGCTCGACTCGCGCGTGCTGCAGATCGCGCAGAACGGCATCTTCTGCGGCACCGTCGCGGTGGACACCGCGGAAATCCACGGCCGGCTGGAAGGCGAGCTCACCGTGAGGAAGCAACTCGTGATCCACGCCACCGGCAAGGTCACGGGCAAGATCCGCTACGCCAAGATCAAGGTCGAGGAAGGCGCGGAGCTGGCGGGCGAGATCAGCATGATGGAACGCGGCCCGCAGGGCGTCCTCGTCAAGCGCACCGGCACTTGACGCACGCGTGCGGGCGCGCAACAGTGCCCGCATGAGCGACTCCGCGGGCTGGGCCTTTCCCTCCGAGCTGCGGCCGCGGCCGGAGGAGTGGCGCTTCGACCTCGACCAGGCACTCGCCTCGCTGGTGCTGCTGCGGTCCGAGGTGCCCGAGGACGCCTTCACCGCGCAGATCCTCGGCACCGAGCGGCTGGGCAACGGCGTCGTCATCCGCGACGACGGCCTGATCCTCACTATCGGCTACCTGATCACCGAAGCGACTGCGGTCTGGATCTCCACCGCCCAGGGCGCAGTGCTCGCCGGCCATCCCCTGGCTTACGACCAGCAGACCGGATTCGGGCTGGTGCTCCCGCTCGGGCGCCCCGGCGCTCCGGCGCTCGCGCGCGGTTCCGCGGCCCGGGCACGCGTCGGCGACGATGTGGTGGTCGCGGGCCACGGCGGGCGCGCGCACGCTCTGAAGGCGCAGCTCTTTGACAAGCGCGAATTCGCCGGCTACTGGGAGTACGTGCTGGAAGAAGCGCTGTTCGCCGCGCCGGCGCACCCGCAATGGGGCGGCTCGGCGCTGATCGACGCCGACGGAAAACTGCTCGGCATCGGCTCGCTGCTGGTGGAGGAAAAGGCCGGCGAACGCAGCGTGCAGGGCAACATGTTCGTGCCCGTGGACCTGCTCGAACCGATCCTCGAGGACCTGGTCACGCGCGGGCGCGCGCAGCGCCCGGCGCGGCCCTGGCTCGGCATGTACACCACCGAGATCGGCGAGAAGCTCGTGGTGGCGGGGCTCGCCAACGGCGGGCCCGCGGATCGCTCGGGCCTGAAGCTCGGCGACCAGGTGGTGGCGGTCGCGGGCGAGCCCGTGTCGGGCCTGGCCGACCTGTTCCGGAAAGTGTGGCGGCAGGGTCCCGCGGGGGCGGAAGTCGCGCTCACCGTGATGCGCGTCGGCACGCGCACCGA
>CAZOSA010000279.1:0-3083 GCA_964582155.1 uncultured Enterobacteriaceae bacterium
GTAGTCCACCAGCACGGCATCGGTACCCTCGAACTTGAAGGTGATACGCCAGTTGACCGATGCTAAACAATCGGCATGAAGTTTGCGATGGACAAGCCGATGTGCCACAATCCATTCTATTGTGCCACATCAAGGACCGTCATGAAAAATCTCAGCATCCGGGAAGTTCGCAAAGAGCTGGCGCAGCTCGATGAACTGGTGTCGCGCGAGGGCGAGGTGGTGGTTACGCGCCGCGGCCGGCCGATTGCGCGCCTGCTCCCGCTGGCCAGCAAGCGGCGGATGCCGTCGCACGCCGATCTGCGCGCGAGCATGCCGCGCCTGAAGCATGGCAGCGAACGACATATCCGCACGGAGCGGGATGAGCGCTAGTGGGACCGTATCTCGACACCAGTGCGCTGGCGAAGTGGTATCTCAACGAGCCGTTCTCCGAGGAGTTCGAGGCGTTCATCCAGGAGCAGCCTGCGGCGGCCATCAGCCGCCTGACCGTCGTCGAGTTCCGCTGCCTGCTCGGCCGGCGTCGACGGGCGGGCGAGATCACGAGAGCCATCGAATCGCGCGTCTACGCGTCGTTCGAGAAAGATGTCGGTGCGGGATCGCTGCAGGTGTACCCGGTCGCGGACGAGCACCTGATCGCGGCGCTGGGTCTTATCGCACTACCGCGCAGATACCCCTTACGGACCCTGGACGCACTGCATCTGGCGATAGCCCAAGGCATTCATTGCCGGCGGCTGGCTACCGCGGACAAGACCATGGCGGATGCGGGAAAGGCCGCAGGTCTGGGGATCGCGCGTTTCTTTTAGACTGGTGCGCGCGCAGCAGCGCAAGGCGCTTGCATTTGTCAGCCAACGAGTCCGGGCAGCCAGACCGCGACCGTGGGTACGAAAAACACGAGTATCAGCACCACGATGCTGATGAGAAGAAACGGCGCCACCGCGCGGAAAATGTGCATCATGGTCACCTGCGGCGGGGCCACGCCCTTCATCGTCATCAGCAGCAGGCCGTGCGGCGGCATCAGCAGCCCGAGCTGCATGCAGATCAGGAACATCACCCCGAACCAGACCAGGTCGATGCCCATCTGTTGCACGATCGGCATGAAGATCGGCAGGGTAATCATCATCATGCTCACCTGTTCGACGAACACGCCCAGGAAGATCAGGAAAAGCATCATACCCGCCACCACGGCCAGCGGCGGCAACCCGAGGCCGGTGATCGTTTGCGCGAGGCCGTTGCTGGCGCCCGAGAAGGACAGGATCTGCGAGAAGGTGGTGGCGCCGACGATGATGAACAGGACCATGCCGGAGATCGCCGCGGTGCCGCGCAGCGCCTGCACCAGGTTGCTGAAGGTGAGCGCCCGGTACAGCAGGGCGAGGAACAGCGTGGCGAAAGCACCCAGGGCCGCGCATTCCGTGGGGGTCGCCCAGCCGGCGATCATCGCCCCGACCACGATCACGAAGATCGACATCAGCGGCAGGACGTACTGCAGGAACGGCCGCAGGCGCCGCCAGCCGCGGTACTCCTCGAAGCCGCTCCTGGGCGCGAGCCCCGGCTCCAGCGTGACCCTCAGGACGATGTAGCCGACGAAGATCGCTGACAGGATCAGGCCGGGAACGATGCCGCCGATCAGGAGCTTCGAGATCGAGATCCCGGAGAGGCTGCCGAGCAGCACCGTGAGCGCGGAGGGCGGGATCAGCATGTCCACCGCGCCGATCGCCATGATCGGGCCGGTGGCGATGGTCGGGTGGTAGCCGCGCGCGAGCATCACCGGTAGCATCAGGCTGCCCAGCATCGCCGTGGTGGCGATGGTGGAGCCCGAGATGGCGGAGAACACGGTGCCGGCGACCACCGCGATCACCGCCAGGCGGCCGGGCACTTCGCGGATTAGGCGCTCGATGCCGTCGATCACCTTCACCGCCAGGCCGGTGTGGAACAGCACTTCCCCCATCAGAATGAACAGCGGAATCGGTGTCAGCGCGAAGCTGGTCACCGACTGCACGCTGTTGCGCGCGAGTTGCATCATGCCGGCGTCCCCGCCGAGGAAGATCGCGGCGCCGAGCAGGTTGATGGCGAGAAAGGCGAAGGCGACCGGGAGCCCCAGGAACATCAGGGCGGTCGAGCCGCCCAGCAGGAGCCAGGCTGCGGCCTGCCAGGACATGGCGGCGAGCGCGGGTGGGTCCGGCTCTACGCCGCCGTGACCGCATCCGTTCGCGGACCGCGCTCGCCCTCGTACAGGCGGCGCATCCGGAACAGCACTTCGATCGCGAGCAGCACGAAGGTCGCCGGCAGCGGCGCGAGCAGCCACCACTCCGGCACCGAGATTACCTTGACCACCATGCCGCCGATGGCGTGGCTGGAGAGCACCGCCTTGACGCCGTACCAGGCGATGGCGAAGCAGCAGACGAGCGCCAGCACGTCCACCGCCCACTCGCAGCACCAGGCGAGACGGCGCGGGATCGCGCGCAGCAGCACGTCAACGCGGATGTGCATCCCCTGCCGCAGCAGCCAGGGCGCGGTGAGCATGGTGATCAGGTACAGCGCGTACTCGGTGACTTCGTTGGCCCACGGCACGCCGAGCATGCCCGGCACCACGCGGACGTTGCGCAACAGCACGTCCACGCAGATCACGGACATCATCAGGAACAGCACCGCGCAGCCGGCGAGCGCCAGGCCCGCGAGCAGGCGGCCGTAGAGCTCCGCGGCCTGCCGCATCAACGGCTGAACAGCTTCCTCATCTGCGGACCGTACTGCGGGCTCGCCTTGATGAGGTTGGTCCAGGCGATCTCGTAGGCCTTGTCGCGGTACTGCTTGGCGGTCGCTGGGTCGAAGGTGATGGTCTGGATGCCGGCCTGCTCCTGGCGCTTGATGTCGTTCCCATTGACCTGCTTCCAGGATTCATTGGCCGCCTCGTGCGCGATGACGTGACGCATCAGGAAGTCTTTCTGCGCCTGCGACAGCGACTTCCACTTGTCCAGGTTCATCACCAGCGACACCTCGGCGCTGTAGAAGCCGGGATCGACGCGGTACTTCGTTTTCTCCTGCCAGTTGAAGTCGAAGATGCCGTTGATCGGCCAGCCGTAGCCGTCCAC
>CAZOSA010000280.1:0-3073 GCA_964582155.1 uncultured Enterobacteriaceae bacterium
GCACCTGCGCCTGGCCGCCGAGCTTGCCGTCGGTGCCCACCTCGCGCGCCACCCGCGACACTTCCGAGGCGAAGGCATTGAGCTGGCCGACCATGGTATTGACCACCGTGCCGATGCGCAGCACTTCGCCGCGCAGCGGGCGGCCGTCGACCTCGAGCACCATGGTCTGCGACAGGTCCCCCTTCGCCACCGAACCGATCACCCGCGCCACCTCCGTCACCGGGTAGGCGACGTCGCTGATCAGCGTGTTCACCGATTCGACGCACGCGGCCCACGCGCCCTTCGCGCCGGGCAGAGTCACGCGCTGGCCGATGCGCCCCTCCTTGCCGACCTGGTCGCTGACGCGCGCGAATTCGCCCGCCAGCGTCTTGTTCATGTCGACCACGTCGTTGAACGCCTGCGCGATCTCGCCGTCGATGCCGGACAGAGTGAGCGGCATGCGCACGGAAAAGTCCCCGTGCCGGTACTCGCGCAGGGCGCGCAGCAGCTCGCTCCGGTCCAGGACTTTGTGCAGGCCGCTCTCGATACTTTGCAGGCCGGTTTCGATACTTTGCATGCCGCTCTCCCCTCAAAAAAAGTGCCGGCGGTCCAGGCGGGATTGCGACCCCGCCGCACCGGCCGATGCACGCAAGTGTGTACCGCCGGCACCTCACGAGCAACCGCGCGCACCGGCCACAATGCTATGGCCCGGCCGGACCATCCGGCCACCTGATTTGCCATGATCTTGCTGTCGCCGGATGCCCCGGCCGCTTGTCACAGTCCGCACTACAAAGCGCGGGGCGCGCGCCTCAGTCGACCAGCTGGTGGCGGATGGCGTAGTGCATCAGCTCGGCGTTGTTCCTGACGTTCATCTTCGTGAGGATGCGCACGCGGTAGGTGCTGACCGTGTTGGGGCTGAGGAAAAGCTGAATGGCGATGTCGCCCACGGTCTTGCCGGAGGCGATCAGCCACATGATCTGGTACTCGCGGTCCGAGAGGGTCTCGTACAGGGGCTTGTCGCCGCCGTCGGCAAGGTCCGCGGCGAGCCGCTCGCCCAGCGCCGGGCTGACGTAGCGCCCCCCGCTGGCGACCTTGCGCAGCGCGTTGACCAGCTCCTGCGGCGCGGTCTCCTTGGTCAGGTAGCCCGCCGCCCCCGCCTTCAGCACGCGCATGGCGTAGCGGTCCTCGGGATAGATGCTGAGCACGAGCACCCGGCGCTCCGGGTAGCGCTGGCGCAGGTCCTTCACCAGGTCGATGCCGGACTTGCCGGGCATGTTGTAGTCGAGCACCGCGACGTCCCACTCCAGGCGCTTGGACAGGTCGATCACCTCGTGGCCGTCCTTCGCTTCGCCGACCACCTGCAGGTCCGCCTCCGCGGCGAGCATCTGCCGCAGCCCCTGGCGCACCACCGGGTGGTCGTCCGCGATCAGGATCCTCATGCGGCGGCCCTCTCGTGCGGGATCGACAATCTGACCCTGGTGCCCTCGCCGCGCACGCCCGAGATCTGCACTGCGCCGCCGAGGCGCAGCGCGCGCTCCTGCATGCCAAGCAGGCCGAGCGAGCGGCTGCCGTTCGCGTCGCTTTCGGAGATGCCGATGCCGTTATCGGCCACCTCGAGCAGCAGCTCCTGCGGCGTGCACTGGAGCTCGATGTCGAGCCGCCTCGCGCGCGCATGGCGCGCCACGTTGGTGAGGATCTCCTGGAAGATCCTGAAGGTGTTGATCGACACGTCGCTCGAAAAGCTGGTGCTCTCCGCCGGCAGCTTGACGTGGCAGCGGATGCCGGTGCGCTTCTGGAACTCCTGCGCCTGCCAGCCGATGCCCGCCACCAGCCCCATGTCGTCCAGCACCTCCGGGCGCAGCCCGCTCGAGATGCGTCGCACCGCCTCGATGCTCGAGTCGATGAGCGCGCACATGGCCGCCGTCTTCTCCAGCTGCGACTTCTCGTGCAGCTTCGCCGCCAGCATGGTGACGTCCATCTTCAGCCCGGTGAGCACCTGGCCGAGCTCGTCGTGGATCTCGCGCGCGATGTGCGCGCGCTCATCCTCGCGCACCGAAATCTGGTGCGCCGCCAGGGCGCGCAGCTTCTCCTCGGCGGCGCGCCGCTCCGCGATCTCCTTCGCCAGCTCGGCGCCCTTGCGGTGCAGATCCACGAACACCGACACCTTGGACCTGAGCATTTCCGGCACCAGGGGTTTCACCATGTAGTCCACCGCGCCCGCGCGGTAGCCGCGCGCCATCGATTCCACCTCGTCTGCCGCGGCGGTGAGGAAGATGATCGGCGTGAGCCGCGAGCGCTCGCGCTCGCGCAGCAGCCGGGCGGTATCGAAGCCGTCCATGCCCGGCATGCGCACGTCGAGCAGCACCACCGCGAAGTCGTGCGCCAGGGCGTGGAGCATGGCCTCCTCGCCGGAGCGCGCCAGCAGCAGCTCGCGGTCCGGCGCGCCCAGCAACGCACGCAGCGCGTACAGGTTCCTGCGGTCGTCGTCGACCAGCAGGATCCTGGTTTTGTCGGCAGCGTCCATGCCCGGCAGCGCGCTATTCGACCCGCTGGATGCCGGGGATGATCAGTATTCGCATTGCTTGTCCTGTCATCGCCGTGCGGTGCGGATTGTGTCCCTGCGGCCAAGGGTATGCGCCGAACGGACTATGCGCAACCGGTTGCACTCCGCTTCGAAATGTAGGATTGTCACTACCAGTGTAGTTGACGAACTACGCGACGGCAGCACCAGGTGGCCGACCCACTGTTAGCAGCCCGGGACCCGGGCCAAACTAAGTGTAGTCACCTGGCGATCGACCGGCTGGGTACGTCGGGGAGGGTGCGGCCGTCAAGGCGCATCCTCTTTGTTTTTGCACGGCGCGCCATCAAGGCATCAGGACGCGCGTTTCGAACGCCTTGGCCACCGCCTGCGTGCGATTCACCACGTTCAGCTTGCGCAGGATCTTCTGCACGTGGTTCTTCACCGTCAGCGGGCTGATCCTGAGGATGGCGGCGGTTTCGAAGTTGCTCTTGCCGAGATAGATCCAGCGCAGGACCTCCAGCTCGCGCGAGGTGAGCGCGCGACCGCCGGGCGCCGCGCGCTGCTGCGGCTTGC
>CAZOSA010000281.1:0-3065 GCA_964582155.1 uncultured Enterobacteriaceae bacterium
ATCATGCGCAGGTCCTTGTCCTCGAGCCGCAGCGCGCAATCCACCCAGGTATCGGCGACCGCATCCAGTTCCTCGCGTGTCACCGGGAACACCTGCTGGCGCGCGCGCAGCACGCCCTGCAGGCCGTTCCTGCGCTTGGCGTTGGCGCTGATCCAGTCGCGCACCGCGACCTCGCCCTCGCCGTCCTTCGCCAGCACGTCGACGATGCCCATTTCGTGCAGTTTGGTCGCCGGCAGGATCTTGCCCGAGAGGATCAGGTCCTCGGCACCGCGCGCGCCGATGCGCCGCGCGAGCAGGCTGTAGGCGCCCATGCCGGGAAACAGGTTGAACAGGATCTCCGGCAGCCCCATCTGCGCCGATTCTTCCGCGACGACGACGTCGGAGGAAAGGGCGGTCTCGAAGCCGCCGCCCAGCGCGTCGCCTTGCACCAGCGAAATCGTGGTTACCGACGGGCAGCCGTAGTTGCCAATGCGCGCGTGCACGTTGTCGATGCACAGGCGCGCATAGTGCGCGAGTGCATCGCGGTCTCGCGCCTTGATCAGCAGCAGGAACAGTGCGAGGTCGCCGCCCAGGTTGAATACCTTGGGCACGCGCGAGGCGGCCACGTACCAGTGCACGCTGCGCAGCTCGCCCGCAAACTCGACGCGCCCGCCGTTGGCGGCGAGCGCCTGGTCATGGTCGCGGATTTCCTTGAGGATGCCGAGATTGAAGCATGCGTTGCCGCGCTGCTTCATGAAACCCCACAGTGTGCCGTTGGACGGTTCGAACTCAAACTCAAGTTCGGTGTAAGTTCGCGCGCACGGAGCGCGCAGGCCGATCACATCGTTCATGTTGCTCATCTGAATATCCTCCCCGGTAAAAAGCCCCCTAGGCGGGGGCCGTTGCCCGAGGCCCGGACTCTGCGATAAGCGAGGACGGGCCTCCATGAGATCATTTAACGCTTTTTGACAAGTCCATGGCAAATAGGGAATTTCCCGAGCAAGGTCCAAGGAATTGCCTGACTCCCTAAGTTACCCAGTGAACCCACGGCCGGGGCGCCTCGGGCCCTCTCGGCCCCGGAAGATTCTGTTGTAAATCCGACACATCATCGGTTATAAAGAGGTCGTTTTTGCGGCAAAGTGCACAAAGCGGAGGGGCAGCATGTACACGATCGTCTACAAGTCCGACGGCTTCCCGATCTGCCGGCAAATTGCAGGAGTCAGCCCCGATCCCGTCGTGACCTGGAATACCGAGGTGGCGGCGAAAACATTCATTTCCGCCAAGGGCGGCGACAAGGAATTTCAGGCCGTGGCGCTGACTGACGAGGCGATAGACAAGTTGGCCGCGTCGATGGGCTGCCCCGTCCAGTCGATCACGTTCGACCCGTATCCGGGATAAGCGGCCGCTCAGCCCAGGTTGAAGTACTCGCGCCGGCCCTTCATGGCGCGCATGCGCGCCACCAGCAGGTCGAAGTCGGCGTCGCGTTCCACGAAATTCAGGTGCTCGGAGTTCACGATCAGCACCGGCGAGGCCGCGTAGTGGTAAAAGAAGCGCGTGTAACCCTCCGCCAGAAGCGCCAGGTACTCCTCGCTGATGCCGCGCTCGTAGTCCGTGCCGCGGCGCCTGACCCGTTCGACCAGCACCTGCGGCTGCACTTGCAGGTAGATGACCAGGTCGGGCACCGGTGCCTGCGGGCGCAGCGTTTCATAAATGCGCTGGTACAGCGCGAGTTCGTCGCCGGAAAGCGTGATGCGCGCGAACAGCGGGTCCTTGTCGATGAGGAAATCCGCAACCGTGGCGCGGCCGAACATATCGGGCTGCGCGAGCGGCTCGAGCTGGCGCGCGCGCTGGAACAGGAAGAACAGCTGCGTCGGAAGCGCGTAGCGCGCCATGTCCTGGTAAAAGCGCGCGAGGAACGGGTTCTCCGCGGGCTGCTCGAGCAGCAGGTCCGCTCCAAGGCGCGCGGCGAGGCGCCGCGCAAGGCTGGTCTTGCCGGAGCCGATCGGGCCTTCAACGGCGATGTAGCGCAGGTGCTCCATTTCATTCCATCCGCACCACGCGCTGGCCCGTGCAGCGTGCCAATAGTTCGCGCGCCGTGCCGCGGCCCGGCAACTCCAGGCGCGGGTCTAGCTCCAGCAGCGGCATGAGCACGAAAGCGCGCTGGTGCATTCGAGGGTGCGGCAGGGTCAGCATGGCGGATGCAAAGCTCGTGTCGCCGTAGAGCAGCAGGTCGAGGTCGAGCGTGCGCGGTGCGTTGGGGTAGGGCCGCTCGCGGCCATGGCGCAGTTCGATGTCCTGCAGCTCGGCGAGCAGTTGCGCGGCGGACAGTTCCGTATCCACGCCGGCAGCGGCATTGACATAATCGGGCTGCCCCGCCGCTCCCACCGGCTCACTGCGAAATAGCGCTGAATGACCCTCGAGCCGGGTCTCGGGCAGGCGCGCAAGTTCTTCGAAGGCATGCAGGACGTGGGCGCGCGCATCGCCCTGGTTGGAACCGATGCCGATATACGCGATGGTCACGCCGGCGTGGGGCCCGGCTCCGCGCCTTCCGTGCGCCTGCGGCGCCGGCGGCGCTTCTTGCGTGGGCCGGTATCGGGCAGCAGCATTGCCTTGCGGGTCTCGTCGTCGGCTTGCTGGAATGTACGCCACCAGGCCTCCAGTTCCGGACTCACCTCGCCGCTCGCCGCGCGCACGGCGAGGAAGTCGTACCCCATGCGAAAGCGCGGCGCTTCGAGCAACCGGTAGGGGCGCTGGCCGCCGCGCTGCTCGAACCTGGGCTGCATGGCCCAGACCTCGCGCATGGTGGCGGTGAGCTTGCGCGTCAGCGCCAGCTTTTCGCATTGCGTGTCGAGCACCCGGTCCATGGCCGCTTCCAGCGCCGGAAGCGGCCGCTCGCCCTTCGCCTGGTGCGCTTTCGACGCCGACAGCACCTCGTGCCACAGCAGGGCGGCGAACAGGAATGCCGGCGACACCGGCCGTTCCGCACGCACGCGCTCGTCGGTCTGCGCCAGCGCCAGCGTAACGAAGCGCTCGCCCAGCGGCTGCTCGAGGATCACGTCGAGCAGCGGCAGCACGCCCTTGGACAG
>CAZOSA010000282.1:0-3040 GCA_964582155.1 uncultured Enterobacteriaceae bacterium
CGCGCGGGCCTAGATCGGGTCGAGCCCCCGCTCCGTAAGCATCAGCCGGTGCTTTTCGGCCTTGCGCAGGGCGTTCGCCACCTGGCGGCCTTCGAGCAGGCCGGCGAGTTTCCGCGGGCTGTTGTCGTCGAGCACGGCGCGGCACACCTTGAGCAGGTGCACCGGCTCGCGCGCCTTCTTCAGCAGGAAGGAGTGCGCCTCGTGCTCGCCGTCCCAGCGCTCGGCGAGTGCCCAGTCCGGAAACACCTGGTGCAGGTACTTGCGTACCGCGTCGACACGCTCTTTCGCGATCCTCGCCATGCCTCCTCCCCAGTCGGCAAACACGGGCGATGGAAATGTACTCTGAAAATTCCGCGCGCGGTGCGCGTTCCTGCTATCTCGAAAAAAGGGCCTAGTTCAGGTCCAGCGCGCGCTGCTTGAGCGCCGCCAGCGGCACGTACTCCAGCACGCTCTCGTGCGTCGCCTCGAGCACCACCTGCGGCGCCGCGCCGGCGCGCCAGGCCTCCACCCAGCGCAGCACGTGCAGGCACCAGCGGTCGCCGGGCTGCAGCCCGCGGAAGCGCATCTCCGGGCGCGGCGTGACCAGGTCGTTGCCTTTGGCCACGCTGAAGTCGAGGAACTCCTGGGTCACCTTGACGCACAGCAGGTGCGCCACGCCGTCGGCGCCATGCGTGGCACAGCTGCCGTCGCGGAAATAACCGGTGAGCGGCGAAAAGCTGCACGCCATGAGCTCGCCGCCGAGGACGTTCCTGTCCTGGCTCATGCGGCGTGCGCCGCAATGTAGTTCTTCACGCTCTGGGCGCGCGCCTCGATCAGCTCGAAGCGCTGCGGCAGCTTTTCCAGGCCTTCGAAACTCCTGGGCCGCTCCGGGTCGCGCCCGAGCGCCTCTTTGATGGTTGCGGCGAACTTCGCCGGCAGCGCGGTTTCCAGGCAGATCAGCGGCACGCCGGCCGCGCGATGCGCCAGCCCGACCTTTACGCCGTCGGCCGTGTGCGGGTCGATGGTAACGCCGTACTTTCGGTGCACTTCCCCTATCGTCGCCAGCCGGTCGGCGTGGGTGCTCTTGCCCGACACGAAGCCGGTGCTGCCCCGCAGCTCGAAGTCGCCGTCCCGCTCGAGCTGTGCCCACAGGGCGACGATGCGTTTCGGATCGCGCCCCACAAGGTCGAAGGCGTAGCGCTCGAAGTTGGACGCCCTGGAGATGTCCATCGAGGGACTCGAGGTCGCCACCGCCGCGCGGCGCACCCGATAGCGGCCGCTGCGGAAAAACTCGTCCAGCACGTCGTTCTCGTTGGTGGCGAGGATCAGGCGCTCCACCGGCAAGCCCATCGAGCGCGCCACGTAGCCCGCGTGGATGTTGCCGAAATTGCCCGAGGGCACCGCGAAGGCGACCTGCTCGGCGTCGCTGCGCGTGGCGCGAAAATAACCCCAGAAGTAGTACACCACCTGCGCCGCGACGCGCGCCCAGTTGATGGAATTTACCGCGCCGATGCGCCAGCGCGCCTTGAAGGCGGCGTCGGCGTTGATCGTCTTCACCAGGTCCTGGCAGTCGTCGAACGCGCCCTGCACCGCCAGATTGTGGATGTTGGCGTCCTGCAGCCAGTACATCTGCGCCGCCTGGAAGGCGCTCATGCGCCCGTGCGGAGAAAGCATGAACACGTTCACGCCCTGCTTGGCGCGCAGCGCGTGCTCGGCGGCGGAGCCGGTGTCGCCCGAGGTGGCGCCCAGAACGTTGAGCGTCAGCCCGCGCCGGCGCAGCACGTGCTCGAACAGGTGCCCGAGCAGCTGCAGCGCGATGTCCTTGAAGGCGAGCGTCGGGCCGTTGGACAGGCCGAGCAGGTGCAGTCCCGGCTCGAGCGTCTTGAGCGGCGCGATCTCGTCGCTGCCGAAAACGGCCCGGGTGTAAGTCCTGCGCACCAGCGCCTCGAGATCCGGTACATCGTCCATGAAATGCCGCAGAATCGCCGTGGCCAGCTCGGGGTAGCCCAGGCTCCGCCAGGCGGCAAGGTCCGCCTGCGGGTACGACTCGGGCACGTAGAGCCCGCCGTCGGGCGCCAGGCCCTCGAGCAGGATGTCGGAGAAGCGCTGCGGCCTGGCGCCGCCGCGGGTGCTGACGTAGCGCACTACAGCAGCGCTTCGAGCCGGATGCGCGTCACCCTGCCGAGCACCGTCGGCAATTTCTCCATGCGCGCCATCGCGGCGTTCACGTTCTTCTCGATGGCACGGTGCGTCAGCATGACGATGTCGACACGCTTCTCGCCCTCGCCGGGCTCTTTCTGCACCATGGCGTCGATGGAGATCCTCGAGTCGGCGAGGATGCGCGTGATGCGCGCCAGCACGCCGGGCCTGTCCAGCACGCGCATGCGCAGGTAGTAGGACGTTTCCACCTCGCCGATCGGCAGGATCGGCGTCGCCGAGAGCTGGTCAGGCTGGAACGCGAGGTGCGGCACGCGATGCCCTGGATCGGCGGTGACGAGGCGCGTCACGTCCACCAGGTCGGCGACCACCGCGCTCGCCGTGGGCTGGCTGCCGGCGCCGGCGCCGTAGTACATGGTGGCGCCGACGGCATCGCCCTTCACCAGGATCGCGTTCATCACCCCTTCGACGTTGGCGATCAGGCGCCGCGCCGGCACCAGCGTCGGGTGCACTCGGAGCTCGATGCCCCGCGCGGCGCGGCGCGTGATGCCGAGCAGCTTGATGCGGTAACCGAGCTGCTCGGCGTAGCCGATGTCTTCCTGCGTGAGCTTGGCGATGCCTTCCGTGTACGCCTGGCGGAATTGCATCGGGGTGCCGAAGGCGAGCGCCGAAAGGATGGTGAGCTTGTGCGCCGCATCGACGCCTCCGATGTCGAAGGTCGGATCGGATTCCGCATAGCCCTTTGCCTGCGCGTCGGCCAGCGCCGCGGCGAAGGCGATGCCCTTGTCGCGCATCTCCGAGAGGATGAAGTTGGAGGTGCCGTTGATGATGCCGGCGATCCATTCGATGCGGTTGGCCGCCAGCCCCTCGCGCAGCGCCTTGATGATGGGAATGCCGCCGCCCA
>CAZOSA010000283.1:0-3025 GCA_964582155.1 uncultured Enterobacteriaceae bacterium
CGCCTGGCTGTTCTACACCAGCGGCACCACCGGGGTGCCGAAGGGCGCCATGCTCACGCACCGCAACCTGCTGTTCGCCACGCAGGCCTATTTTTCCGATATTGACCGGCTCGCGCCCGGGGACGCCATCCTGCACGCCGCACCGATGTCGCACGGATCCGGCCTGTACGGCCTGCCCCATGTCGCGGCGGGCGCGCTCAACGTGATCCCGGAAAGCGGCGGCTTCGAGCCCGAAGAGATTTTCCGCCTCATCGCCGCGCACCGCGGGGTGTCCTTCTTTGCCGCGCCGACCATGCTCGTGCGGCTCCTGGCGAGCGGCGCGGCAGGGTCCGCGAATCTCGCAAACCTGAAGACCATCAGCTACGGCGGCGCGCCGATGTACGTCGCCGACGGCCTGCGCGCCATCGAGCTGTTCGGCCCGCGCCTGTACCAGCTCTTTGGCCAGGGCGAGAGCCCGATGACCATTACCGGTCTGCCGCAGTCCGACCACGCGGCGCGCCGCAACCTCCAATCCTGCGGCTACGCCCGCACCGGGGTGCAAGTGCGCGTCGTCGACGAGCAGGATCGCGATCTGGCGGCGGGCAAGGTCGGCGAGATCGTCACGCGCTCGGACTGCGTGATGGCGGGCTACTGGGACAACCCGCAGGCCACGGCGCAGACCCTGCGCGGCGGCTGGCTGCACACCGGCGACCTGGGAAGCCTCGACGCCGAGGGCTATCTCACAATACGCGACCGCTCCAAGGACTTGATCATCTCCGGCGGCTCGAACATCTACCCGCGCGAGATCGAGGAAGTGCTGTTGCGGCACCCGGCGGTGGCGGAATGCTCGGTGGTCGGGCGCGCACACCCCGAGTGGGGCGAGGAAGTGGTGGCCTTCATCGTCAAGCGGCGCGAAGTCTCGGCCCGGGAGCTCGACGAGCTGTGCCTCGGGCACATCGCGCGCTTCAAGCGGCCGCGCGACTACCGTTTCGTCGACAGCCTGCCCAAGAACAATTATGGCAAGGTGCTGAAAACCGAGTTGCGGCGCCTTTGCTGAGGACCGGCGCTAGTCCTTGGAATTTTCCGGCTCGGCCTCGTAGTCGTGCATCTCGATGACCTCGCGCGCGATGCCGTCGTCGGAAAACTGCACCCACAGGATGCGCAGCTCCCGGGCAGCATGGCGCCATGGGTATTCCCAGACGTCCCTCTGCTTGCGCGACAGGCGCGAGATCTCGCGCGGCGGTCCGAGCAGCTCGCGCACCTCGTCCGTGCGCATGCCTTGCTTCACCTTGTGGATGGCCCAGTAGTTGAGCCGCTGCTCGATGCCGCGCAGCCGGTCGTCCGGCCCGATGGAGGCGACGTACGTCGCCCGGCCGTAGGGATAGCGCGTGAAGTAGAGCAGCGTGCCACCGTCCGGCGCCTTCAGTTCCTGCGCCGGAACGCCCATCAGCGCCCTCACCTCCGCCGCGCTCGCCTTTCCGGGCATCAGGCCGCGACCGTCGAACGCAGCGCAGCCCGAGACGAGCAGCGTCGCCAGCAGGCACAGCATGCGGTTCATGAGTTTCTCCTCGGACCGAGACAACTCCACTACGCTCCCTTGCCGGGTTCCGGCGTGAAGTACTTGGCGAACTTGTCCGGGACGTCTTTCCAGGAATCAGCGTCGGGCGGGGGCGTGCCCTTGCGGGTGATGTTGGGCCACTTCACCGAAAACTCGGTGTTCATCTTGAGCCAGCGCTCGGCCTTCGCGTCCGAGTCCGGGAGGATCGCCTTGGGCGGGCACTCCGGCTCGCACACGCCGCAGTCGATGCACTCGTCGGGATGGATCACCAGCATGTTGTCGCCCTCGTAGAAGCAGTCCACGGGGCAGACTTCGACGCAGTCCATGTGTTTGCACTTGATGCAGTCCTCGGTGACGATGTAGGTCATTTCATGCGCGCCCGGCGATTTTCGGAAGGCGCGATTATGTCATCTTCAGGCGTCGACGATGAACTGGAACGCAGCCAATCTTCCCTGCGGCCGCCGTTCCATCGCCACCATCAGCTCCGGTCGCCACAGCCCGTCGCGTGCGTCGCCCGGGAAATACAGTTGCGTGGTGAGGATGCGCCGGCCCGGCGCCTGCACCTTGACGTGGATGTGGCGTGCCCTGCCGGGATAAAGTGCAGGGAAGATGGTCTCCAGGCGAAAGCGCCCTTCGGCATCCGAGAACAAGTGGCCCCGGTAGCGAAAACCCGCGTTGTCGTACTCGCCTTTCTCGTCGCAGTGCCAGAAATCGAGCAGCGCCTTCGCCACCGGGCGGCAGGACTGCGAAACGACGCGACCCGACAGGGACAGGCGCTCCGCCTTCGACCCGGACTCGATCAGGGAAGCGCGCTGCGGCGTATTCGGCGTGTAGTACGGCCCTTCGGTCTGCCGGGGCGTAGGCACAGGCTTGGACCCGCATTCCGGGGTGAGCGGTAGCGTCTGCCCCAGGGCCGGGGCGGCGAAGGGAAGCGCGGCGGCGGCCGCGAGGAGCCTGCGGCGCTGGAGGGAAGTCACGATGTCATCCTTTCACGCAAAGCACTTGTTTCAGCGTGTGTACGACCTCGACCAGGTCGCTTTGGTTCGCCATCACCTCGTCGATGTCCTTGTAGGCGCCGGGAATCTCGTCAAGCACGCCCTTGTCCTTGCGGCATACCACACCCTCGGTCTGCCGCACCAGATCGTCGACCGAATATTGCTTCTCCGCCTGGGTTCGGCTCATGCGCCGGCCCGCGCCATGCGCGCACGAATTGAATGCCTCGGCCGAGCCTTTGCCGCGCACGATGTAGCTGCGCGTGCCCATGCTGCCCGGGATGATGCCCAGATCGCCCGCACGTGCGCGGATCGCGCCCTTGCGCGTCAGCCAGACGCTCTCGCCGTAGTGCGTCTCGCGTTCGACGTAGTTGTGGTGGCAGTTCACCGCCTCGGTCGTGACCTCGAACGCGGGCACGTGGCGCCGCAGCGCTTCCAGCACCAGGTCCATCATCTCGACGCGGTTGGCGCGCGCGTAGTCCTGCGCCCAGCCCAC
>CAZOSA010000284.1:0-3023 GCA_964582155.1 uncultured Enterobacteriaceae bacterium
TCGCAAACCTCAGCCGCCGGCAGGCGCACTATGAGCTGTTCGGCTACGCCCTGCTTGTGGGCGTGCTCGGTGCTGTACTTTCGGTCGCCGCGCTCTCGGCCGAGTTGCCTCACGCCGATGCCGGGGGGGTGTCGCTCTATGCCTTCAGCGTGTGCTGCGCGGCGGTCCTGCTAGGCGCAACGCGGCATCCCTGGGCGGCGCTGTGGTGCGCGGGAGCTCCGCTTGCCCTCCTCGCCTATTTTGCCGTCTTGGGATTTCATCCGGCTCTCGAGTCCGCGGACAAGGTGCTTCTCGTGGCGATCGTCGTAGCCTGGCTGCTGTACTCCCGGCGAACAGTGGCAGTGGCGCGCGCCTGGCACGGTCTCACCGGGTCCGACTGAGCGCGCGATACGTGCCATGACTGCTGCGCGCGCGTTTCGCTGGCACGCCTGGGCCTACGCCGCCGGGGCGGCCATCCTCGTGCTGGCGAACGTGCTGACGGGCAGCGGCTGGTGGTCGTTCTGGCCGCTTGCCGTGTGGGGCGTTGCGCTCACGGTGCACTACCTGGTCCACAAGACCGGAACGGTGGACGACGCCTGGGTCGAGGAGCGCACCGCCGACCTGCATTCCAAGAGCTATGACGCGAGCCACATCGACCGCATCGCCGGCGACCACGGCGGGAAGGCCGCGGAGCGCGACAAGAAATAGCCGGGGCAGATGAAGATCGTCCGCGTCGAGGCGGTTCCGCTTTCCATTCCCTGCAATTACGGCGCCGAAGGCTGGGCGCTGGGCGCGGGCGGCTGGAAGGCGCTCGATTTCTGCCTCGTGCGCGTCGACACCGACGCCGGGCTCACCGGCTGGGGGGAGGCATTCTCGTATTCCTGCCGGCGCGCGGTCGCCGCCGCGGTGAAGGACATGATCGCGCCGCTCGCCGTGGGGCGGGATGCCGCCGACATCGACGGGCTGCACGGCGAAATCCAGCGCCGGCTGCACATCTTCGGCCGCTTCGGCATCACCGCGTTCGCGCTTTCGGGCCTGGACATCGCGCTCTGGGACATCGCCGGTAAGGCCGCCGGCAAGCCCCTGCACGCGCTGCTCGGCGGTGCGCGGCGCGAGCGGCTCGCCTGCTACGCGAGCCTGCTGCGCTATGCGGATGCGTCGCTCGCCGCGCGCTACTGCGAACAGGCCCTGGGCGAAGGCTTCGGCGCGATCAAGCTGCACGAGGTGAGCGAGCCGGTGATCGCTGCGGCGCGCTCGGTAGTGCCGGGATCCGCGGCGCTGCTGCTCGACGTCAACTGCGAGTGGAGCGTGGCCGAGGCAATCGCGGTCGGCAGGCGCCTCGCGCCGATGCAGCTGGCATGGTTCGAAGAGCCGGTGTTCCCGCCCGAGGACGGCGCGGGACTGGGCGCGGTAGGCCAAGCCTGCGGCATCCCGATCGCGGCGGGCGAGAACTGCTGTTTCGCGACACAGTTTGCGGCCCTGTTCGATGCGCGCGCCGTGCAGTACGCGCAACCCTCGGTGACCAAGGTCGGCGGTATCACTGAATTCCTCAAGGTGGCGGGCCTGGCCCGCGAGCGGGGCGTGAAGCTCGCGCCGCACTCGCCGTACTTCGGTCCGGGCGCAACGGCGACACTGCACCTGCTCGCGGCGCAAGCGGAACAGGCGCGCTTCGAGTATTTTTACCTGCGGGCGGACGCGGGCTTATACGGCGACGCGCTGACGCCCCGGCGCGGCGAACTGCTGGTGCCGCAGGGCCCGGGCCTGGGCGCCGATCCCGATCCGGATGTGGTGCGCCGCTACCGAATAGACTAAACAGCGATGAGAATCTGCATCATGCTCGATTGCCGAATTCGATGCGGGACCGATCTGCCGCCGACCCGACGAAACGGCCTGCTAACCCCTGAGGTCTCGCGGACGACGCGGCGGACGGCACCACACGCCGGAGAGGTCCGGGTCGAGCCACGATACGGCGATTGCCCAGACGCCCCCGACAATCGCGGTGACGCCGAACCACCATGCGCGCTCCTTGACGAATGCTGGAACCGTGTCGCTGGCGCCGACCATCGCATACGCGCCAATGGCGAGAAATCCCATTCCGGTGAGCGTTCCCAGGACGCGCACGGCGGGCTGGTTGTAGCGGATGCGCATGCCCGAACGATACCTCATCACGGCCAGCGCTTGAGCCTGATTTAGGGAGGACAATCCGGCATGCGCGGCGCAGTGTTCCTCGGCAACCGCAACATCGAGATCCGCAACTTCCCCGACCCCGTGCCCGGCCCGGGCGAGGCGGTGATCCGCATGCGGGCCTCGGGCATGTGCGGCAGCGACCTCAAGTTCTACCGCCCGCCGCCCGGCGAGGCGCAGAAGGCGCTGGGGCTGGGCGGCAACGCCGAGCCCTTCATTGCGGGCCACGAGCCCTGCGGCGAGGTGGTGGCGCGCGGCGCGGGCGTCTCCGAGCGCGAGGCGCCGATCGGCCAGCGCGTGATGGACCACCATTACGCGGGCTGCGGCGTGTGCCGGCATTGCCGCGTAGGCTGGTCGCAACTCTGCCGCGAGGGCATCGTGGTCTACGGCGTGACGGCGAACGGCGGACATGCGGAGTACCTCAAGGTGCCGGTGCGCACGCTGGTGCCGCTGCCCGAGGAGCTCTCGTTTGCCGAAGGCGCGGCGGTGGCCTGCGGCACCGGCACCGCCTATGGGGCGCTGCGCAGGATGCATCTTGCGGGAGGCTCCACGCTCGCGGTGTTCGGCCAGGGGCCGGTCGGGATCAGCGCCACGCTGCTCGGTGCGAAAATGGGCGCGCGCGTCATCGCCGTCGAGTCCAACGCCGAGCGGCTGGCGCTGGCGAAGTCCTTCGGCGCCGATGCAGTGGTCGACGCGTCGAAACAGGATGCGGAGAAGGTGCTCAAGGAACTGACGCGCGGCGAGGGCGTGGACCTGGCGCTCGATTGCACCGGCGTGGCTGCGGCGCGGCTCTCGGCGGTGCGCGCGGCGAAGACCTGGGGCACGGTGTGCTTCGTCGGCGAAGGCGGCGAGGTGACGCT
>CAZOSA010000285.1:0-3016 GCA_964582155.1 uncultured Enterobacteriaceae bacterium
GCACCACCGGCACCACCAGCCCGTCGGGCGTGTCCACCGCGACGCCGATGTTGTAGTACTTCTTCACCACCAGATTCTCGCCGGCGCGATCGAGGCTGGAATTCAACATCGGCTGCTGCCTGAGCGCCGTCACGCAGGCCTTGATGAGGAAGGCGAGCATGGTGAGCTTGAAGCCCTGTTTCTCGGTCTCGGCCGTGTTCTCCTTCCTGAATGCCTCCAGGTCGGTGATGTCCGCCTCGTCGAACTGCGTGACGTGCGGGATGGAAATCCAGTTGCGGTGCAGGTTTGGGCCGGAGAGCTTCTGCAGGCGCGTGAGCGGCTTGGTCTCGACCGGACCGAACCTGGCGAAGTCCACCTCCGGCCACGCCGGCACTTTGAACGGCAGCGCGCCGCCCTTCGGCGTCGAAGCGTCCGCGGGCACGGCAGCCAGCGCCCCCTTGACGAAGGCCTGCACGTCAGAGTGCAGGACGCGTCCTTTCGGCCCGCTGCCCTTGACGCGCGCCAGATCCGCGCCCAACTCGCGCGCGAATTTGCGCACCGAGGGGCTGGCGTGCGCCTTGGTATGCGTGGCCTCCTGCGGTTCGACCGGAACCGGCGGACGCGTTGCCGCGACGACCGGTGCAGCCGCAAGCGCCGCCGGCGCCGTAACCGCGCCCGCCTCGAGCACCAGAATCGGCGAGCCTTCCGAAATCCTGTCGCCGACCTTGAGCTTGATCTCCCTGATCTTTCCGGCGGCGGGCGACGGGATCTCCATCGTCGCCTTGTCCGACTCCACGGTGATCAACGATTGTTCGGGGGACACCATGTCGCCCGGCTTCACCAGCACCTCGATCACGGCGACTTCCTTGAAATCGCCGATGTCCGGCACCTTCACCGTCACCGCTTCGCCGCCGCCCGGGGGCGCAGTGGCGGCGGGCGCCACCGCAGGCGCAGCAGACGCAGCAGGCGCCGGCCTCGGCGCGGCAGCTGGCGGTTGCGCCGGCTCGTTGCCAGGCGCCGGCTCGCCGGATTCCATGAGCATCAGGATGGAAGTGCCTTCGGACACCTTGTCGCCGACCTTGAGCTTGAGTTCCTTCACTACGCCCGCCGCCGGCGACGGGATCTCCATCGTCGCCTTGTCCGATTCCACCGTGATCAGCGACTGCTCCTTGGCGACGGTATCGCCCGGCTTCACCAGGACCTCGATGATCTCGACTTCCTTGAAGTCGCCGATGTCGGGGACCTTGACCTCCCTGGCGGCGGCCATGGTCAGACGGTCGTCGGATCCGGCTTGTCCGGATCGACCTGGTACTTCCTGATCGCATCGGCGACCGCCTTCGCCTTGCCTTCCCCCTGCTCGCACAGCGCCTTGAGGGCGGCAATCGCCACGAAGCAACGGTTCACCTCGAAGAAATGCCGCAGCTTGGCGCGCGAGTCCGAGCGCCCGAAGCCGTCGGTGCCCAGCACGCGGTATACGCGTTCGCGCGGCACGAAGGGCCGGATCTGGTCGGCGAAAATCTTCATGTAATCGCTTGCGGCGACCACCGGACCCGCCGGGCGCTTTTCCAGGACCCGCGTCACATAGGGCACGCGCGGCTTGTCCTCGGGATGCAGCAGGTTCCAGCGGTCGGCGGCCAGACCCTCGCGACGCAGCTCGGTGAAGCTGGTCGCGCTCCACACGTCAGCGGCGACGCCCCAGTCTTGCTCGAGCAGCTCCGCGGCCGCTTGCACCTCGCGCAGGATCGTCCCCGAGCCCATCAGCTGCACGCGCGATTTCGACTTCGACTTCGATTCGCGCAGCAGGTAGATGCCTTTGAGGATGCCTTCCTCGATCCCCGCTGGCATTGTCGGATGCTCGTAGTTCTCGTTCATCAGGGTGATGTAGTAGTAGACATCCTCCTGATCGGTCACCATGCGGCGCAGGCCGTCGTGGATGATCACCGCCACCTCGTAGCCATAGGTCGGGTCGTAGGAGACGCAGTTCGGGATCACCGAAGAAAGCACGTGCGAGTGCCCGTCCTCGTGCTGCAGGCCTTCACCGTTCAGCGTCGTCCTGCCTGCAGTGCCGCCGAGCAGGAAACCGCGCGCGCGCTGGTCGGCCGCCGCCCAGGCCAGGTCGCCGATCCTCTGCATGCCGAACATCGAGTAGAAGATGTAGAACGGCACCGTCACCACGTTCGAGTGGCTGTAGGACGTCGCCGCCGCGATCCAGGAGGAGAAGGCGCCCGGCTCGGTGATGCCTTCCTCGAGGATCTGGCCCTGCTGGTCCTCGCGGTAGTACATCACCTGGCTCTTGTCGACCGGCTCGTACTTCTGCCCCTCGCTCGAATAGATGCCGAGCTGGCGGAACATGCCCTCCATGCCGAAGGTGCGCGCCTCGTCGGCCACGATCGGCACGATGCGCTTGCCGATCTCCTTGTCGCGCACCAGCGCGGTGAGGATGCGCACGAACGCCATGGTGGTGGAGATCTCGCGCCCCGCGCCCGAGCCCTTGAGCACCGCGTCGAACGCGGACAGCGCGGGCACCGCCGGCACGGCGTCCGCCTTGCGGCGCCGCTGCGGCAGGAAGCCGCCGAGGGCCTTTCTGCGCTCGTGCAGGTATTTCATTTCCGGCGAATCGGCGGGCGGAATGTAGAACGGCAGCTCCTCGAGCTTGTCGTCGGGAACGGGAATGCGAAAGCGATCGCGCACCTCGCGGATGGTGGCGAGATCCACTTTCTTCAGTTGGTGCGTCGGGTTCTTGGCCTGGCCCTGCTTGCCCATGCCGTAGCCCTTGATGGTCTTGGCGAGGATCACGGTGGGCTGGCCCTGGTGCTTCGCCGCCGCCGCGTAGGCCGCGTAGATCTTGTGCGGGTCGTGCCCGCCGCGGTTCAGCCGCCAGATGTCCTCGTCGGTCATGCGCGAGACCAACTCGAGCAGCTTGGGATGCTTGCCGAAGAAGTGCTTGCGCACGAAGGCGCCGTCGTTCGCCTTGTAGTTCTGGTACTCGCCGTCGACGGTCTCCTCCATGATGCGCAGGAGCAGCCCTTCCTTGTCG
>CAZOSA010000286.1:0-3012 GCA_964582155.1 uncultured Enterobacteriaceae bacterium
AGCACCTCGGCCCACTTGTAGCTGTAGTAGCCGGCGGCGTAGCCGCCGGCGAAGATGTGCGAGAAGCTGTTGGGGAAGCGGCTCCAGGCCGGCGGCACCACCACCGCGATCTTCGCGCGCACCTCCTCCAGCAGCCCGAGCGCGCTGCGCGCCGCGGCCGGGTCGCTCCGACCGGAGGTCGGGTCAAAATCCCAGTGCAGCCGCATGTCGAACACAGAGAATTCGATCTGGCGCAGCATGGCCATGCCGGACTGGAAATTCTTCGCCGCCAGCATCTTGTCGTAGAGCGCGCGCGGCAGCGGCTCGCCCGTGTCCACGTGTCGCGTCATGTGCAGAAGCACGTCCCACTCCCAGCAGAAGTTCTCCATGAACTGGCTGGGCAGTTCGACCGCGTCCCATTCCACGCCGCTGATGCCCGAGACGCCCAGGTCCTCGACGCGCGTGAGCAGGTGATGCAGGCCGTGGCCGAACTCGTGAAACAGCGTGATCGCGTCGTCGTGCGTGAACAGGGCGGGCTTGCCGCCGACCGGTCGCGAGAAGTTGCAGTTGAGGTAGGCCACCGGCGTCTGGATCGCGTCGCCGCGCCGGCGGCGCGCCCTCGCGTCGTCCATCCACGCGCCGCCGCGCTTGGTGTCGCGCGCGTAGAGGTCCAGGTAGAACTGGCCGACCAGGCCACCGCCGGCGTCGCGCAGGTCGAAGAAGCGCACGTCTTCGTGCCAGACGGGGGCGCTGGCCGGCGTGATGCGCACGCCGTAGAGCGTCTGGACCAGCCGGAACAACCCGCCGAGCACCGCGTCCTCGGGAAAATACTGCTTCACTTCCTGGTCGGAGAAGGCGTAGCGCTTCTGGCGCAGCTTCTCCGAGGCGTAGGCGAGGTCCCAGGCCTCGAGCTTGTGCAGGCCGAGTTCACCGCGGGCGAAGTCCTGCAGTTCGGCGAGGTCGCGCTCGGCATGCGGCCGCGCGCGCAACGCCAGGTCCTCCAGGAAACCGAGCACCTGGGCGGGCGAGTCCGCCATCTTCGGCACCAGCGACAACTCGGCGTAGCTCGGATAGCCGAGCAGGCGCGCGTCTTCGCTGCGCAACGGCAGGATGCGCTCGATGAGCGGCGTATTGTCCAGCTCCGGCTTGCCGAACTCGGAGGCGCGCGTGGCGCTGGCGCGGTACATCTCCTCGCGCAGCGCGCGGTCCCTGGCGTACTGCATCACCGGCAGATAGGAAGGCATGTGCAGCGTGAACTTCCACCCGCGCCCGCCTTCCTGCTGCGCGGCCTGCAGCACGTCCGGCGGGATCCCGGCAACGCGCTTGCCGTTCTCGATGACGAGCGAGTATGCGTTGGTCGCGTCGAGCAGGTTCTCGGAGAACTTCGCCGACAACTGCGCCAGCTCCTCCTGGATCTGCGCGTAGCGCGGTTTCTTGTCCGCCGGCAGCTCCGCGCCGCCCAGCCGGAAGTCGCGCAGCGCGTTCTCGACGATGCGCTGGCGGGCGGGAGTAAGGACGGCGAAGGCGCTCGAAGCACGCAGCTCCCGGTACTTCCCGTACAGCGCCGCGTTCTGGCCGAGCTCGGTCCAGAACTGCGTCACCTTGGGCAGGTTCCCGTTGTACGCGGCGCGCAGCTCCGGGCTGTCGAGCACCGCGTGCAGGTGGGCGACCTGGCCCCAGGCGCGGCTGAGGCGCTCGTTCGCGTTTTCGAGCGGCAGGACGAACGCGTCCCAGGCGGGCGGCGCCTGCTCGGCGCGCAGCACAGCCGCGCGCGCTTGCGCGAGCAGCGTGTCGATGGCGGGGGCGATGTGCGCCGGCCGCAGTTGCGCGAAACGCGGCAGTCCGGAAAAATACAGCAGCGGGTTATGCAAGCGAAAGCTCCGTGGCGCGTACCGTATTGGCGACCAGCATGGCGACCGTCATCGGTCCAACGCCGCCCGGTACCGGGGTGATCCAGCCGGCGACGTCTTTCACCGCGGCGAAATCCACGTCGCCGCAGAGCTTGCCGTCGGCCGTGCGGCTGGTGCCGACGTCGATCACGCAAGCGCCCGGTTTCACCATCCCGGCGCCGACCATGCCCGGCCGGCCGGTGGCGGCGACCAGTACGTCCGCCTGGCGTGCCAGCTCGGCCAGATGCGCAGTCCTGGAGTGGCAGATGGTGACAGTGGCGTCCCTTTGCAAGAGGAGCAGCGCCAGAGGTTTGCCGACGATGCTGGAGCGCCCGATGACTACGGCGTGACGGCCGGCCAGCGGCACGCCGGCGTGGTCAAGCAGGCGCAGCACGCCCGCCGGCGTACACGGCACGAAGCTCGGCGCTCCGCGCAGCAACGCGCCCAGGTTCTCCGGATGAAAGCCATCCACGTCCTTGGCGGCGGATACGGCGGTGAGCACGCGCTCGGCGTCGACATGCGCGGGCAGCGGCAGCTGCACCAGGATGCCGTGCACACGAGGATCGCGATTGAGAGTTGCGACGCGTTCGAGCAGCGTACGCTCGGGCACGTCCGCTGGAAGCTCATGCAGCTCCGAGCGGACCCCGGTCTCCTCGCACGCCAGGACCTTGTTTCGCAGGTAAATGCGCGACGCCGCGTCGCTTCCCGCGAGAATCGCCGCCAGCCCGGGACGCGCGCCGCGCGCCGCGAGCGCCTGCACTACCGGCCTGAGCGATGCGCGCACTGCGGCGGCGAGCGCCTTTCCATCGATGATCTTGGCGGCCATGTGTTGCATAATACGATGACCCAAAGCCGCACACCGAAAGCCACAAGCTGGGGGAAACCATGTCCGCCGTTCCACAACATCCCGCCGCCAACGACAACGATTCCCTGGAAACCCAGGAATGGCTCGACGCGCTGGAGACGGTGCTCGAGCGCGAGGGTCCGGAGCGCGCGCATTTCCTGCTGGAGCGGCTGATCGAGAAGGCGCGCACCACGGGCGCCTATATCCCGTTCTCGCCGTACACGCCGTACGTCAACACGATACCTGCGCACCTGGAAGAACGCTCGCCGGGCGACCCCGCGCTCGAGGAGCGCATTCGCT
>CAZOSA010000287.1:0-3004 GCA_964582155.1 uncultured Enterobacteriaceae bacterium
GGATGTCGACGCCGGACACCGCGTTCTGCCCCGTGATCTGCGCTGCGAGGAACACCGCCGCCCACCCCTTGGCGCCGTCGCCGAGGAGCGTCAGCGCCGCCAGCCATTTCTTCCCAGTGCGCAGCACGTTGGTCGCGCCCGGATTGCCCGAGCCGTAGCTGCGCGGGTCGGGCAGCGCGCACAGACGGCTCAGCACGATGGCGAAGGACACCGAGCCGATCAAATAGGCGCCGAGGACGACGATCGCGCTCTGCATGGCCCGAATGTTACCCGCGCGCCCCTATAATCGCCGGACCATGGACGCGATCCTGATCCGCGACCTGCGCGTCGAAGCCCTCATCGGCATCCACAAGCGCGAGCAGCACGTCGCGCAGACGGTATCGATCGACCTGGACATCGGCTTGCCCGGCGCCACGGTGTTCAAGAGCGACAAGGTCGCCGACACCATCGACTACGAGCAGGTGGCGCTGAGGATCAAGGCCCTCACCACGAGCGGGCACTTCCGGCTGGTGGAGACGCTCGCCGAGCGCATCGCGCGCCTGCTGCTGGAGGATTTCGGCGCGCCGTGGGCGAAGATTTCGGTGGCCAAGATAGGCATCCTCGCCAACGCCAAGTTCGTCGGCGTGACGATCGAGCGCAAGCGCTAGTCCTCGAGGGCGACGGTCACCAGGACCGGTTGCAGGGTGCGCACAATTTCCCCGGGTGCGATGCCCACGAGGTACCCGCGCCGCCCGCCGTTGATGTAGATCTTGGGCACGTCGAGTATCGAGCGCTCCATGTACACGGGCAGTTTCTTGCGCGTGCCGAAAGGCGAAGTGCCGCCGACCGGGTAGCCCGAGTGGCGCTGCGCCGCCTCGGGCTTGCAGGGTTCGATCCGCTTCGCGCCGGCCTGTCGTGCGAGATTCCTGGTGGACACCTTTCGGTCACCGTGCATCAGCACGATGAGGGGATTGGCGTTCTCGTCCTGCATCACCAGCGTCTTCACCACCTCGTGCTCCGGCACGCCGAGCGCGCGCGACGAAACGTCCGTGCCACCGCGCTCGACGTAGGCGTACTCGTGCTCGGTATAGGAAACACGGTTTACCCTGAGGAACACGGTGGCCGGGGTGTCAGCCACGCGGATGATGCTTCGCGTGCAGCGCCTTCAGGCGCTCGCGCGCGACGTGCGTGTAGATCTGCGTGGTGGAGATGTCGGCGTGGCCGAGCAGCATCTGCACCACGCGCAGGTCGGCGCCGTGGTTGATGAGGTGGGTGGCGAAGGCGTGGCGCAGCATGTGCGGCGACAGGCTCTTGGCGGGAATGGCCCGCCTGCCGTAGCGCTTGATCAGGTGCCAGAAGGCCTGGCGCGTCATGCCCGCGCCGCGCCCGGTGACGAACATCGCGTCGCTCTGGCGCTTGTTGAGCAAGGCGCGGCGCGCGTCGGCCAAGTAGCGCTGCACCCACGACACCGCCTCTTCGCCCAGCGGCACCAGCCGCTCCTTGGAGCCCTTGCCGAGGACGCGCACCACGCCGGCGTCGAGGTTCGCTTCGTAGGTCTTCAGTCCCACCAGCTCGGAGACGCGCAGGCCCGAGGCGTAGAGCACTTCCAGCATGGCGCGGTCGCGCAGGCCGCGCGGCGTCTCGACGCCGGGCGCGGCGAGCAGCGCTTCGACGTCCGACTCCGACAGGCTCTTCGGGAAACGCGGCGTGCGCTTGGGCGGATCGAGCTTGAGCGTGGGGTCCGCGGCGATCGCGCGCTCGCGCAGGCAGTACTGGTAGAAGCGCCTCAGCGTCGAAAGCATGCGCGCCGCGCTCGAGCTCCTGCCGCGGCGCGAAGCGAGAAAGCCGAACAGGTCTTCCTCGCGCGCCTGCACCAGCGCGCGGCCCTTGAGGAAAGCGGCGAGCTGCGCCAGGTCGCGGCGGTAGGACTCCAGAGTGTTCCTCGCCAGGCCGTCCTCGAGCCACAGGGCGTCGCAGAACGAGTCGACGAGCGGCGCATCCGCGCCGCCGAACCCTGCTGCGCTCTTTGCGCTCAGGGCCGCAGCTCGAACGCGTCCGCGCTGGACTCGTGCATCAGCAGCCAACGCTTGGCCTCCAGCAGGTAGCCGCCAGTCGCATGCGCGAAGCCGCCGATGCCGTCGGCGGCGACCACGCGGTGGCAGGGGATGACGATTGGCAGTTTGTTATCGCCGCAGGCCTGGCCCACGGCGCGCGCCTCTCCGCCCAGGCGAGCGGCGAGCTCGCCATAGGTGAGCGTCCTGCCGCGCGGGATCTCGCACAGCGCGTTCCACAGGCGGCGCTGGAAATCCGTGCCCTCGATCAAGAGCGGCAGGTCGAACTTCGCGTCGGGATCCTCGCGGTAGCGCTCCAGCTGGCGCGCGGCGCGCTCCGCGAGCTCGGTCTCCGGCGCCTTCGAGTCCACGCTGAGCGGCAGGTAGCGGATCTCGGCGACGCGCGCCTCACGCGTGGCCACCGCGACCTTCATCTTCGGAAACTCGATGACCGCATGAAAAAGGGGGTCAGAGTAACTTTTCCGCGACGTCATCTGCGATTCACGATTTCCACGAAAAGTTACTCTGACCCCATTTGTGCCAGCTTCTCGATTTTCGCGAGCAGGTCGTCGGCGACCTCGATGCCTTCCTGCTGCAGCTTCTTCTCGGACGCGAAGCGCTTTGCGCCGGGCAGGCGCACGCCTTCGTCGGCGAGCATGGTGCGCACCACCGTCTCCACGCGCTCGAAGTACTTGTCCATGCCGGCGAGCGCGCCCGGGTCGATGGCGAGGAAGGCCTGGCCGATCCTCGGCTTGTTGCCCTGCTCGGAAAAGAACGAGTCGGCTTCCGGGCCGATGGCGGCACCGGTGAGCGCCGCGCAGACCAGCTCGAAGGCGAGCGCCAGCATCGCGCCCTTGGTGCCGCCGATGGGAAACAGGCTGCCCTGCTCGATCGCCTCCTTGGGATCCGTGGTCGGCTTGCCGTGCAGGTCGAGCGCCCAGCCCTCGGGGATCTTCTCGCCCTTTTGCATCGCC
>CAZOSA010000288.1:0-2989 GCA_964582155.1 uncultured Enterobacteriaceae bacterium
CGGCGACGCTCCAGGTCGCGGCCGTGGCGCCCGGCGCCGCGACGCGCGCCACCGCCTTGAGCAGCGCGGGCGACCACATGGCGGGATTCTTCGCCGGCGCAAAGCCATCGAGAAAGATGGCGTCGGCCGCGAGGCGCAGCTGCGGCACCAGCTCGGCCGCGTCGCCAAAGGCGAGGGTCAGCACCAGCCGGCCGTTCTCGAACTCGAGCCGGTGCATGCCCGGCACGAGCAGCGGCCAGGCGCTGCGCAGCTCCTCCGCGAGCGGCGCGAACTCGGCGTGCGGCGCGTGCAGCACCGCGAGGTCCTGCGCCGTGAAGGGGTGCTTCTCGACAGAGACGAAATGCAGGCGCGCCGAGCGCGCCGCATCCTCGCGCCACGCCCGCCACGTGGCGAGAAAGGTGAGGCCCAAGCCGAAGCCGGTCTCGAGGATGGTGAAGCGGCGCGCGCCGCGCCAGCGTTCGGGCAGGCCGTTGCCGCCCAGGAACACGTGGTGCGCCTGCGCCGCGCCGCCGTCGGCGCTGTGGTAGAGGTCGTCGTACTCGTGGCTGTAGGGCGTGCCCTCGGCGTTGAAAGCAATGCGGGAGGGGACCAGGGGGGCGGGCATGCGCCGAGTATATCGGCGTAAAATTTTCCCCAGCGCAGGAGTTCGCCCATGAACAAGCCCGCCGAACTGAAACTCGACACCGTCCCCGCCTGGATCGGGGGCAAGCCCGTGGTGCCCGCCGGCAGGATGGGGGAGGTGTACAACCCCGCCACCGGGCTGGTGACCAGGCGCGTGCCCTACTGCGACGCCGCGGCCATCGACGCCGCGGTGAAGGCCGCGGGCGCGGCCTTCGCGGAGTGGCGCGACGCATCCATCCTGCGGCGCGCGCGCGTGATGCAGAAATACCTGCAGCTGCTGCAGGCGCACCAGAAGGACATTGCGCGCCTCATCACCGCGGAGCACGGCAAGACGCTGCCCGACGCCATGGGTTCGGTACAGCGCGGCATCGAGGTGGTGGAGTTCGCCTGCGGCATCCCGCAGCTCCTGAAGGGCGAGTACTCCGAGAACGTGGGCACCGCGGTGGACACGCACACCGTGCGCCAGCCGGTGGGCGTGTGCGCGGGCATCACGCCGTTCAATTTTCCGGCGATGGTGCCGCTGTGGATGTTCCCGGTGGCCATCGCCTGCGGCAATACCTTTATCCTCAAGCCCTCGGAGAAAGTGCCCTCGGCCTCGATCCGCATGGCCGAACTGTTCAAGGAGGCGGGGCTGCCCGATGGCGTGTTCAACGTGGTGCACGGTGACAAGGCGGCGGTGGAGGCGATCCTCGCGCATCCCGGGGTCAGCGCAGTGAGCTTCGTGGGCTCGACGGCGATCGCGAAGACCATCTATGAAACCTGCGCGAAGCACGGCAAGCGCGTGCAGGCGCTGGGCGGTGCAAAAAACCACGCCGTGGTGCTGCCGGACGCCGACCTCGAGTTCGCGGCCGACGCGCTGATCGGCGCGGCCTACGGCTCGGCGGGCGAGCGTTGCATGGCGATCTCGGCGGTGATCGCGGTGGGCGCGGCGGCCGATCCGCTGGTGAAGCTACTTGAGAAGAAAGCCAAAGCGATCAGGATCGGGCCGGGAGATGCGGACGGCGTGGAGATGGGGCCGCTCATCACCGCGCAGCACCGCGACAAGGTGGCGGGCTACATCGACAAAGGCAAGAGCGAAGGCGCGAAGGCAGTGCTGGACGGCAGCCAACCGCCGCGCAAGGACGGCTTCTTCCTCGGCACGACGCTCTTCGACCACGTGAAGCCGGAGATGAGCATTTACCGCGACGAAATCTTCGGCCCGGTGCTCGTCGTGCTGCGCGTGCAGACGCTGGAAGAGGCGATCGCCCTCATCAACCGCAATCCCTATGCCAACGGCACGGCGATCTTCACCGAGTCGGGCGGCGCCGCGCGCCGATTCGAGAACGAAGTGCAGGTCGGCATGGTAGGCATCAACGTGCCGATCCCGGTGCCGGTGGCGTTCTACTCCTTTGGCGGCTGGAAGAATTCCCTCTTCGGCGACCTGCACATGCACGGGGTCGAGGGCGTCAAGTTCTACACCCGTACCAAGGCGGTGACCACGCGCTGGCCGCACCAGGACACGCCGGCGCCCGGCCTGAACATGCCGACGCTGGGCTGAAAATGGACAGACCCTGTTTTCAGTCTTCGTCCCAGGCTTTCTCGGGGAGCGGCAGGCCAGCGAGGTCCGCGGCGCTCAACGGGCGGTCGGGCCGGATGCCGAGCGTTTCGAGGATGAGCATCAACTGGCGCGTGTGCTGCGCTGGATGCCAGACGGTGCGCTCCAGCACGATGTGCAGCGGTTGCTCGCCGAAATAGGTGTCGACCGTGCGCCCGCACGACCGGTCCGCGCAGCCGTGCCACCAGGCCTGCGCGCGTTCGAGCACGCGTTCCCCGTAACGCGCGATGTCCTCGCCGGTCCGCATCGACGGCGCCATCTCCTGCATGATGCGCTCGTAGGTCAGTTCCTTGCCGTCCTGCATCGATTCCAGGAATCCCTCGACGATGCGGAACACGTGGTGCGCGAGCACGCGGATCGGCCGGTTGCGGTTGCGGAAGGGCTGGTCGAGCTCGGCCGCCGGGATCTGCCGCACGTAGCGCGCGGCCGCGGTCAGCACCAGGTCCATCTTGCGCATCAGCGCCTCCGGGTTGAGCCGTTCCTGCGGGCGCACGTCCAGGCCGAGGAACTGGATCACGTCGCCGATGGATTGCGCGAATACGAACTTGTTGCCGCGCGCGACGACCGGCACGCTGCGCGCCCCGAGCCGGCGCAACTCCTCCATCGCGGCGGCATTGCCATGGACGTTGATCGACTCGTAGTCGACACCGTTCCTGGTGAGGAATTCCTTCGTCCTGAGGCAACTGGTGCAGCCGGGTTGCCAGAATACCCTGATCCGTTCAGCTGTTGCGAGCATGGAGCCCTCCGTCAAACGCCGGTTCCTATACGATAGCA
>CAZOSA010000289.1:0-2970 GCA_964582155.1 uncultured Enterobacteriaceae bacterium
GCGAGCTGCCGCCGCGCGCCGCCATTGCCGCAGCGCTGCTGGAGGCGATGCATTGCGCGCTGCAGGGGGAGCACGACGCGGGGTTGCAGGCGGCACGCGCCGGCCTTGCCGCCGCGGAGGCCGAGGGACTGCACGCATGGGACACCTGGCTGCGCCTGGTGGCGGCGGCCGCGTCGCTCGGTGCGCGAGAGCACGACCAGGCGCGCGCCGAGCTGCAGCGGTTGGAAGCGGGAAATGCGTCCTTTCGCCGCGGCGACCGCGCCTTGCTGCACTACCTGCGTGGCTGGCTGGCGCTGCAGGAGGGCGACGTTGCGCTCGCGCGGCGCGAAGCGAAGACCGCCCTCGCGCTCGCCGTCGAGACCGGCGTGCCCTGGCTGGAGTGCCTGGCACGCGTGGCGGTTGCGCAGTCGCTGGGCGACGAAAGCGACCGGCGCGCGCGTGAAACGCAGCTGCGCGCGGCGCTCGGGCTCGCCGAGCGGGCGCGCAGCGATCTGCTGCTATTCAGCGTGCGGCTGGCGCAGGCGGATGCGGCGTGCAGGGCCGGCGACGAGGCGACGGCACTCGAGACGCTGCGGCCGGCTTTTGCCCTGGGCCGCGAGCACGGCTATCAGCACGCGCCCTGGTGGCGGCCGGCCTCGGTCGCGGAGCTCTGTGCGCTGGCCTTGCGCCACGGCGTGGAGCCGGACTACGCGCGCTCCATCGTGCGCGCGCTGCGCCTTGCGCCGCGCGTCGCGCCGCTGCGCCTCGCCAACTGGCCGTGGCCGTTTCGCGTGCGCGCACTGGGACGCTTCGAGCTGCTGCGCGACACCGCGCCGGTGGAATTTTCCGGCAAGGGCCCCGGCCGGCCGATGGAGCTGCTCAAGGTCCTGGTGTCGCTCGGCGGCCAGGACGTGCGCGCCGACCAGATCGCCGACGCGCTCTGGCCGCACGTGGACGCCGACTATGCGCACAAATCGTTCACGGCGACCTTGCACCGGCTGCGCCGGCTGCTCGGCGAGGACGATGCAGTGCTGCTGCGCGATTCTCGTCTGAGCCTCAACGCGGCGCTGGTGTGGGTCGATCATTGGGCGCTCGACCAGGTGTGCGCCGCCATCGACGAGGCCATGCGCGCACCGGTCGGCGCCCTGCCGGAGGCGGCATTGCGTGTGCTCGCCGACGAGGCGCTTGCGCTTTACCGGGGTCCGTTCCTGCCGGACGAGTCCGAGCAGCCGAGCTACATCGCCTGCCGCGAGCAGGTCCGTTCGCACCTGTTGCGCTGCCTGGCGCGCATCGCGCGGCGCTGGGAGGACGCTGGCAAGCCCGAGGCGGCGGCGGACTGCTACTTGCGCCTGATCGAGGCCGATCCGCTGTTTGAGGCGCCTTACCGGAATTTGATGCTCAGCTACCAGAGAAGCGGTGACGTCGTCGAGGCGCGCGCCACTTACGAGCGGCTGCGCACGCTGCTTTCGGCGCGGCTGCAGGCCGAGCCTTCGCCGGAGACTCAGGCTACGCTTGCGAGTCTCAAGGCGAGCGGGACTTGACGCCGAGCTCGCGCTCGATCTGCGCCCAGATCTTGTCCAGTCCCTTGTGCACGCCGGTGGGCGGGGCGTATTCGCGTCGCGGCATGCCGGAGGGCGGCGGGGTGACCTGGCGCATGCGCATGGTGAGCGACACTTCGCTGCCCGCGCCCGCCGGAATCACGGTGGCATTGAGCACGATCTCCAGGCCTTCGGGCTCGAAGCTGATGAACCAGCTGGGGATCAGGCCCACGTGGCGCGCGGCGATCTCGCGCATCATCGGCAGGTCGGCCTGCGCAACCTCGCGCCACTCCTGCAGGTTGAGCGGGCGAGGCGCCGGCGCCGAGAAATTGAGATAGCCGAGGCCTGCATCCTGGCTGTCCATGCGCATGCCGAGCCGGAACATCGCCGTGCGCACCCCGGGAAACGCGGCCTCGTGGTTCACAGCGAATACGCGCGTTCCCTTCTGCGCGAGGATGCTTTCGTACTGGCCGCGGAAAACCGTGTTGACTTCGTTGATCGCGTCCCCGACCTTGTCCTGCGTCATGCAGCCGGTGGCAAGCACCGCGAGCAGGGCCGTGGCCACTGCGCGGCCATAAGCAGGACACGTTTTCCTCCGCCCGTTCGCCAAGCGCCCCTCCCTCGGAGAATCTTAACCCGGCCCCGGCACGTGCGCCGACCGGCAGCTAGCGGACGAGTCGGTCGGCTTGCTGGACTTCCGCGGGTTGCAGCGCGGCCTTGACCTGCTCGGCCTTCGCCTTTGCCTCGGCGTTACCGGCGTGTGCGGCGCGGCTGAACCAGACATAGGCCTGGAAACTGTTCTGCGGCACGCCGCGCCCGGCGGCGTAGATCTCGCCCAGGGCGAAGAGCGCTCTCGCATTGCCTTGGTCGGCGGCCTTGCGCAGCAAGGCGAGGCTCTCGGCATCGTTGCCGCGCGCACGCGCCTGTGCGGCCAGCGCCACCAGGTCCGGCGCAGGCGCAGGTGCAGGTGCAGGTGCAGGTGCAGGTGCAGGCTCCGGCGCTTTCTTTGGCGGGGGCGGCGCGACCGGCTCGGCGCGGCGCGCCTGTTTCTCGCGCTTGCGTTCCAGCTCGGCCCGTTTCCTGACCTCGGCATCTCGGCGCGCGCGGTCAGCGTCCTCCTTGCGCTTCGCCTCGAGATCGCGTTTGCGGCGCTCCTCCTGTTCGGCGCGCTGCTTGTTCATTTCGGCCGTCTGCAATTTCTCGGCCTCGCGCTGTCGTTTCCTTGCAGACTCCTCCTCCTCGCGGCGTTTGTCGTCGCGCGTCTTCTGCTGCTCGAATTCGCGGCGCTGCGATTCGAAGCGACCCCGCTCGTCGGCAAACTTCTTGCGATCCTCTGTCGGCACCAGCCACAGCACCACGGCCGCGGCGGCGACCAGCGCGCCCAGCGTCGCCCAGATCAGCGGTCCACGCAGCGACGCGGCGGGCGCCGCGCCCGGCGCAGTCGCAGCGATCG
>CAZOSA010000290.1:0-2966 GCA_964582155.1 uncultured Enterobacteriaceae bacterium
GCCGCTGCGCACGCGCCAGCGCTCGCCGTGCACGCGCGCCCAGCCCTCGCCCGCGATGTTCTCCAGCGCCTCGCCCGGCGCGCCGATGAGTTCTTCGCGCCCGCTCACCACCGGGCGGCGGCGCGAGCGCAGCACCATGCCGACGACGAGAAACACGAACGCCGCGCTCGCCGCGGTGACCCCGCCGATCAGGGCGTAGGGAATCTCGAACTGCGGCACGTCGGTGTCGATCAACATCACCGAGCCGATGGCGAAGGCCACCAGCCCGCCGACGGCGAGCACGCCGTGCGTGGTCACCCAGAGTTCGGCCACCATGAAAGCGATGCCGAACAGCAGCAGCGCCAGGCCCGCGTAATTCACCGGCAGCAGCTGGAAGGCGTACATCGCGACCAGGATGCAGATCGCGCCCACCACCCCGGGCAGGATCAGGCCCGGGTTGGAAAATTCGAACAGCAGCGCATAAATGCCGGCCAGGATCAGCAGGTAAGCGACGCTCGGATTGGTGATCACGGAGAGCACGCGCGTGCGCCAGTCGGGCTCGATGGCGCGCACTTCGGCCTCCGCGGTGGCGAGCTTGCGCTTTGCGCCCGCCACTTCCACCGTGCGCCCGTCCATCGCCTGCAGCAGCGCGGGCACGCTGTCGGCGACCAGGTCGATGACCTTCAACTTCTTCGCCTCGGCGGCCGACAGGCTCACCGCCTCGCGCACCGCCCGCTCGGCCCAGTCGGCGTTGCGCCCGCGCAACTGCGCCAGGCTGCGGATGTAGGCAGAGGCATCGTTGGTGACCTTGCGCATCATGGTGTCGCCTGCAGGCGCGGCGCCCTTCTTCGCGTCCTTGCCGGAAGGCTCGGGCTTGCCCGCGTCGGGCATGCCGCCGATCGCCACCGGCGAGGCGGCGCCCAGATTGGTGGCCGGCGCCATGGCCGCGACGTGGCTGGCGTAGAGGATGAAGGTGCCGGCGCTCGCCGCGCGCGCCCCCGAAGGCCCGACCCACGCCACGACCGGGACCGGCGAGGCGAGGATGTCGCGGATGATGTCGCGCATCGAGCTGTCCAGCCCGCCCGGCGTGTTCAGGCGCAGCACGACCAGGGCCGCGCCCTCCTTCGCCGCGCGCGCCAGGCTGCGGCCGACGAAGTCGGCGGTGGCCGGGCCGATCGCGCCTTCGATGGCGACGACCGGCACCAGCGGCGGCGCGGCGTGCGCCGATGCCATCAGGAATATCGCGAGCAGCGCGAGATGCCGCGGATTCATCCCCCGGACTATAGACCCATATTCGTCGCCAGACCGGGAACCCCGCGCAACGCCACTCTATCCCGGCGTTTTCGCCGGCGGCGACAGGGTGCCCGAACAGATCTGACCTGGCGAAGTTCTATAATTGATTCTCCCATCCGAATGACGCAAAGCCATGCACCGAGCCGCAGCGCCGAAAGGGTCGTGCTTGCATGCCTTTGCGCCGTGTGCGGATCGATGGCGTTCATCGCGTTCGGCTACTCGCTGCGCGATGCGCTGGGACCGGGCGCAGGATTCTTCCCTTTCTGGCTGGGCACGCTGGGCGCGGTGTTGAGCCTGGCGCTTCTGCTTCAGTCCTGGCGCGGTCGCGCAATCGGCGAGAGCGCGCAGGCCCTGCTGCCGCGCGGCGAGGGCGCGAGGCGCGCTGCGGCAATGGTCGCCGGTCTGGTCGCCGCCGCGCTGCTCCTGCAGCCGCTCGGATTCCGGCTTGCAATGCTCGTCTTTACAGTCGGTCTGCTGCTTGCGCTCGGCGTGCGGCGGCCGGTCGCGATCGCGATCTTCGCGCTACTCAGCAGTTTCGGCCTGTTTCACGTCTTCTATTACTGGCTGCAGGTCCCGCTGCCCATAGGATTGCTGGGAATCTGAGAGGACCCGACGGTGGACATGCTGCAGCATCTCGTTTCCGGATTCGCGGCAGCGCTCTCCCCGGCCTACCTCGCCTACGCGTTTGCCGGCTGCACGCTGGGGACGCTGATCGGCGTTCTCCCGGGCCTCGGACCGGCGGCCGGCACCGCGATGCTGATACCGCTCACTTTCAAGCTCGATCCGACGGGCGCGATCATCATGCTGTCCGCCATCTACTACGGCGCGATGTACGGCGGCACGATCACCTCCGTGCTGATCAACGTACCGGGCGAGGCCGCTTCGGTGATCACCTGCATCGACGGCCATCAGATGGCCAAGCAGGGCCGCGGCGGCACCGCGCTGGGGATTGCGGCGATCGGCTCCTTCGTCGGCGGCATGGTGGCGACGATCGCGCTGGTGCTCGTGGCGCCGCCGCTGGCGAAGATGGCGCTGCGCTTCGGCCCGCCGGAATTCTTCGCGCTGATGCTGTTCGGCCTGTGCCTGGTCAGCGGCCTTGCGGGCCGCTCGATGCTCGCGGCGCTGCTGATGACGGTGCTCGGCCTGCTGCTCGCGATGATCGGCATCGACCCGGTGCGCGGCGCGCCGCGGTTCGCGTTCGGCATCCCCGAGCTCTACGATGGCATCGGCTTCATTCCGGTAGTGATGGGCCTTTTCGGCGCCTCGGAAATCCTGCTCACGGCGGAAGCGCCGGTGCGCGAAGTCATCCGCACCAGGTTGAGCAGCCTGCTGCCGAGCCGCGAGGAATGGCGCCGGTCGGTGGGCGCGATCTGGCGCGGGACCGGAATCGGGTTCGTACTCGGCCTGATCCCGGGCATCGGGGCGATCGTGCCGACCTTCATGGCCTACATCGCCGAGAAGCGCCTGTCGAAGACGCCCGAGCGCTTCGGGCAGGGCGCCATCGAGGGAGTGGCCGCACCCGAATCGGCGAACAACGCGTACGCCAATGCGGCAATGATCCCGTTTCTCACGCTCGGCATCCCCAGCTCGCCGACCATTGCCGTGCTGATGGGCGCGTTCATCATCAACGGCATCACGCCGGGGCCGTTCCTGTTCCAGGAGCGCCCGGACCTGGTGTGGGCGGTGATCGCGAG
>CAZOSA010000291.1:0-2961 GCA_964582155.1 uncultured Enterobacteriaceae bacterium
GGACCCCTCGGCTTGCCTCGCCGCGCGCGCCCTCCACACGGATGTGCCCGGATGCGAGCCAGGCCTGCAGGCGGTTGCGCGAGTACTGCGGGAACATGCGCGCCAGTGCCAGGTCCAGGCGCATGCCGCCGAGCTCGCGCGGCACCTCGGCGCTCATCGGCGCGACGAAGGATGCGTCCCAGTCCTGGTTGCCGTCGTCGCTATAATTCGCGCCCATGCGCTCCAGTGTACTTGCTCTCGCCGCCGCCGCCCTGCTCCTGGCCGGCTGCGGTACGACCGCCGAAGCGCCCGACGAGACCGTGGGCTGGTCGGCGCAACGCCTGTACGGCGAGGCGCGCGACGCGATGGGCGCGCGCGACTGGCCCAAGGCGATCAAGTACCTGCAGAAACTCGAGGCGCGCTATCCCTACGGCCAATACGCGCAGCAAGCGCAGCTGGAGATCGCGTACGCACACTGGAAGGACAGCGAGCGCGCATTGGCCATCGCTGCGGCCGAGCGCTTCATCAATCTCTACCCCAACCACACCAGCGTGGATTACGCGTACTACCTCAAGGGTCTGATCAATTTCACCGACAACGACCAGCTGTTCGCATTCCTTGGCGATCCCGACATGGCCGAGCGCGACCCCAAGGCGGCGCGCGAAGCCTTCGCCGCGTTCCGCGAGGTGGTGACGCGCTTTCCAGAATCGAAATACGCGGGGGATTCCGCCGCGCGCATGCGCTACCTGGTCAACGCGCTCGCGCGGCACGAGGTCCACGTGGCGCGCTTCTACATGAAGCGCGGCGCGTACCTGGCCGCCGCCAACCGCGCGCAGCACGCCGTGGCCAACTTCCCGCAGGCGCCCGCCACCGAGGAAGCGGTGTACCTCATGATCCAGGCCTACGGCGCGCTGGGCCTCGCAGACCTGCGCGACGACGCCGAACGCGTGATGCGCAAGAACTTCCCGGACAGCCCCTACTTCAAGGGGCCGGTGAAGCGCGATGTGGCCTGGTGGCGGATCTGGGATCCGGACTGGTGAGCGCTCAGGCGGGCCTGATATTTTCGTCCGCCATGTAGTCGCGGATCAGCGTCTCGACATCCGGGTCGGGCTTGAACCCCAGCGCCAGCGCGCGCGGCGTGCGAAAGTTCACCGGCCACGTTTTCACGATCGCCTGGATGCGTGCGTCGGCCCTGTAGACCACGCGCTCGGCCACCTTCGCGCCGGCCACCTTCTTCAGCGCCTCGACCATCTGCGCGACGCTCGCCGTGATGCCCGGAAGGTTCAACCAGCGCTGCGTGCCCCAGTCCCCGGGCGGCAGTTCCCAGGCGTGGATGAAGGCCTGCACCACGCGCCGCGGCGACAGCAGCCACACGCCGGTTTCTGGCGCCACCGGGCAGTCGGACGCCACGCCATTCAGGGGCTCGCGGATGATGCCGCTGGCAAACGACGAGGCGGCCGCGTTCGGCTTGCCCGCGCGCACCACGATGGTCGGCAGGCGCAGCGACCTGCCGTCGATGAAACCTTTGCGCGAGTAGTCGCTCACCAGGTATTCGCCGATCACCTTCTGCGCGCCGTAGGAGGTCTGCGGGTTTGCGATGGTGGAATCGTCCAGTACCGCCGGCAGGCTCCCGCCGAAGGCCGCGACGGAGCTGGTGTAGACGAGCCGCGGCGGCTTCGCGCACTTGCGCATCTGCTCGAGGAGCAGTTCCATCCCCTTGAGGTTGACGCGCATGCCCAGGTCGAAGTCGGCCTCCGCCGCGCCGCTCACCACCGCCGCGAGGTGGAACACGGCGTCGGTGTCGGGCGGGCAGACGCCGGCGAGAGTCTTCGCGTCCGCGACGTCGCCGACGACGGCCTTGATACGGGGCTCCTGCGCGGCGGCGGACGGGAACGCGCCGTCGAGCAGCGTGATCGAGGTAACCGGGTTGCCGCCGAGCTTGCCGCGCGCGAGCAGCGCTTGCGCGAGCTTGGAACCGAGGAATCCGCCGCCCCCGGTGATGAGTATTTTCATGCGCCGATTCTAGCGAAGAACTCGCGCACTTCGGCCAGTTCGCGCGTCGGTTTCATCGGCGGCAGGCTCGCGCGCACCAGGCGCCCATAGGGCCTGGTGTACAGGCGCGGATCGCACAGCATCAGCACGCCGCGGTCGGTTGCATCGCGGATCAGGCGGCCCGCGCCCTGCTTGAGCTGCAGGATCGCCTGCGGCAGCTGGAACTCGGTGAACGGGTTGCCGCCCCGCGCCTTCAGCGCCTCGATGCGCGCCGCGAGCACCGGGTCATCGGGCGGCGCGAAGGGCAGCTTGTCGATGACTACCACCGACAGCGCCTCGCCGCGCACGTCCACGCCCTCCCGGAACGAGGCGCTGCCCAGCAGCACCGCGTTGCCCAGCTCGCGGAACCGCGCCAGCAGCTCGCTGCGCGAACCGGTGCCCTGCACAAGGAGCGGGAAGGCGGTGCGATCGCGCAGCAGTTCGTGCGCGCGGCGCAGCGCACGCAGCGTTGAGAACAGGAGGAAGGCCCGCCCGCGGCTCGCCTCCATCACCGGCAAGGCCGCATTCACCACGGCTTCGGTGAACGCGGGGTCGTTCGGATCGGCGGGCATTTCGCGCGGTACATACAACAGCGCCTGGCGAGCGAAATCGAAGGGGCTCGGCCAGCTGCGCGCGACGGCCCGCTCGAGGCCCAGTTCGCCCTTGAAGTGCGAGAAATCCCCGCCCACCGAAAGTGTCGCCGAGGTGAAGATCCAGGCGCGCGGCTGCTCTTCGAGCTGGCGGCGAAACAGCTCGGCGCTGGACAGGGGCGTAAGGTGCAGCTGCAGCGCATGGCCGAACACCTCGACCCAGCGCACCTCGCCCGCGCCCTCGGCATCGACGAGCCGCGAGAGCGTCGTGCGCGCCTCCTGCGCGCGCCGCGCGCAGGAGACAAGCCCCTCCGAGCGCTCGGCCTGCGCGTCGAGCGCCGCGGCGAATGCGCACAAGCCG
>CAZOSA010000292.1:0-2955 GCA_964582155.1 uncultured Enterobacteriaceae bacterium
GCGCAAGGTCGAGGCGCGCAACTTCGACATCCGCAAGCAGCTGCTGGAATACGACGACGTCGCCAACGACCAGCGCAGGACCATCTACGCGCTCAGGAATGAGCTGCTCGAGTCGCAGGACGTGTCGCCGCGCATCGCCGACCTGCACGCCGGGGTGATCGCCGACCTGTTCCGCACTTTCGTGCCGGAGGAAAGCGTCGAGGAGCAGTGGGACGTGAAGGGGCTCGACGGGGCGCTCAAGGCGGAGCTCAACCTGTCGCTGCCGATAGGCAAGTGGCTGGAGCAGGAGCCGGAGCTCGGCGACGGCGCGCTGCTCGAGCGCATCACACAGAAAGCGCATGAAGCCTACCGGGCCAAGATCCCGCCCGGCGCCGAGGACTCGTTCCACCAGTACGAGCGTTACATGATGTTGCAGATCCTGGATTCGCACTGGCGGGAGCACCTGGCGGCGCTCGATCACCTGCGCCAGGGCATCCACCTGCGCGGCTATGCGCAGAAGAACCCCAAGCAGGAGTACAAGCGCGAGGCCTTCGAGCTGTTCGGCGCCATGCTGGAGGGGTTGAAGCTGGAGGTGACGCGCACGCTGGTGGCAGTCGAAATCCGCGCCAGCGACGAGGTGCCCAAGGCCGACGTCGAGCAGCACGTGGAGAACGTGCGGCTGCAGCACGCAGACTACGACACCGCGCTTGCCGAGGGCGCGGAGGAGAAGAAGCCGCAGCCGACGGTGCGCGCGACGCAGAAGGTCGGCCGCAACGACCCCTGCCCCTGCGGCTCGGGCAGGAAGTACAAGCACTGCCACGGCAAGCTGAGCTAGCGCCATGGCGGTGAATCTGCGCGCGCCGGACCCGGCGCAGCTCCTGCCGGTCGCAGGCGTGGAGCTGGGCGTCGCCATGGCGGGCGTGCGCAATGCCAACCGCAAGGACCTGCTGGTGATCCGCGTCGCGCCCGGCGCCACCGTCGCGGGGGTGTTTACCAAGAACCGTTTTTGCGCGGCCCCGGTGGTGCTGGCGAAAAGGCACCTGCGCAATCCCGTGCGCGCGCTGGTGGTGAACACCGGCAACGCCAACGCGGGCACGGGCAGCGATGGGCTGAAACGTGCGCTGGCGGTGTGCAGCGCGCTGGCCGCGGTGTTGCGCTGCCGACCCGGCCAGGTACTCCCGTTCTCGACCGGCGTGATCATGGAGCCCCTGCCGGCGGACCGGATCGCACTGGGCTTGCCGCAGGCGCTCGCCGATCTGCGTGACGCGAACTGGGCATCCGCAGCAGAAGCGATCATGACGACCGACACGGTGGCGAAAGCGGCGTCAATGCGCGTGCGGCTGTCTTGCGGAACGGCGACGGTGACCGGGATCGCCAAGGGTTCCGGGATGATCCGGCCGGACATGGCGACGATGCTGGCGTTTGTCGCTACGGATGCGAAGGTTGCGCGTTCTGCACTGAAGAGAATGACCAGGGCCGCGGCAGACCAGTCGTTCAACGCCATCACGGTGGACGGGGACACGTCGACGAACGACGCGTTCATATGTCTCGCGACCGGAAAAGGCCCGGTCGCGAGATCGGAGAAAGACCTGAAGACGCTGGGTACGGCGCTGACGGACGTGGCGCAGAGGCTCGCGCAAGCCATCGTGCGCGACGGCGAAGGCGCCACCAAGTTCGTCACCGTGCGCGTCGAGCGCGGGCGCAACGCCGCCGAGTGCCGCAAGGTAGCCTACGCTATTGCGCACTCGCCGTTGGTGAAGACAGCGTTCTTCGCTTCCGACCCGAATCTGGGACGCATCCTCGCCGCCATTGGCAACGCCGGGATTGCCGGATTGGATACCGGCAAAGTGGACCTGTACCTGGACGAAGTGCTGGTGGCGAAAGGCGGGGGCAGGCACCCCGGCTACAGGGAGGAGTTAGTCGCGGCGGCGATGAAAAAGCCGGAGTTCACCGTGCGCGCGGTGCTCAATCGTGGCAAGGTGGCTGCTACCGTCTGGACCTGCGACCTGTCGTTCGACTACGTGAAAATCAACGCGGAATACCGATCGTGAGCAAGGACATCAAGGAGTTGCTCAAGCGGCTGGAGCAGTTGCTGCCGCCGGCCCCGCCGCCCACCGACTGGAACGCGAGCATCGCGTTCCGCTGGCGCAGGACTTCCGGCCTCAACGCGCGCGGCTGGCTGCAGCCCGTGCGTCACGTGCATCGCATGCGCCTGTCCGACCTGCAGGGCATCGAGGCGCAGATCGCGAAGGTCGAGCAGAACACCCGCCAGTTCATCGAGGGCAAACCGGCCAACAACGTGCTGCTCACCGGCGCGCGCGGCACGGGCAAGTCCTCCATCGTCAAAGGCCTGCTCAACAAGTACCACAAGCAGGGCTTGCGCCTGATCGAGGTGGAGAAGAACGACCTCGTCGACCTGCCGGAGATCACCGACTGCGTCGCGGGGCGGCCGGAGCGCTTTCTGGTGTTCTGCGACGACCTCACATTCCACGGCGCGGAGGACGGCTACATCGCGCTCAAGGTGGCGCTCGACGGGTCGATTTCGACCACCTCGGAAAACCTGCTGATCTACGCCACTTCCAACCGCCGGCACCTGATGCCGGAGTACATGCAGGAGAACCTGGAGACCAAGTACGTGGGCGACGAAATCCACCCCGGCGAGACGGTGGAGGAGAAGATTTCCCTGTCGGAGCGTTTCGGGCTGTGGGTGTCGTTCTATCCATTCGACCAGGACGAGTACCTGGAAATCGCGGCGCACTGGCTGAAGACCCTTGGTTGCGCGGCGAAGGAAGCCGAGGCGGCGCGCGAGGATGCGCTGCAATGGTCGCTGCAGCGCGGCTCCAGGAGCGGCCGCGTTGCCTACCAGTTCGCGAGAGACTGGGCCGGCCAGCACCCGAAGAAGAAGTAGATGGCGGTCGAAGTCGCCGCGGCGGTGATCCAGCGCGCCGACGGCTCCTTCCTGCTGGCACGGCGGCC
>CAZOSA010000293.1:0-2950 GCA_964582155.1 uncultured Enterobacteriaceae bacterium
GGGTCTCGCGCCTGGCGGCGAACATTCCATTCATCAAGAACAACCTGTGCCCGCTCTCCTTCGTGGATGTGCCGGAACGCGCCTACGTCGAAGGAACGCTCGCGATCTACGAACACGGAAAAACAGAATTGCTGCGCGACGTTTTCACCTGGGCCTACCAGCGCTCCTGCGAACAGTTCAAGGCTGTCGCCGGGTCACTGCCAGAGCCAGATCCATTTCGCATGAAGTACCGTGCGGAAATAGCCGAAGCTGTTGCACAGATCGTGCGCACAGGTGCGGCAATTCTTCCTGAGGACATCAGGGCTATCTCGGCAGGCCTGGTGCCTGCAAAAGCCCGCCAGCGTTTCGATGACATGGTCCTAGCGGACCTTCGGCATCTGCACGAGGGGAATCTCGCACGCTACAGGCTCAGGCTCGATGAATACCGCGCCTGGAAGGAAATGCAGGGCTAGCGGGAGGCTATCTCAAACCTCGATTTCCTCCGGCGGCACGACAACGACCTTGCCGTCGCGCCAAATGACGATGGTCTCGCCAAGCGCCTTGTGTCGCCGCCAACCCGCGCTCGATTTGCCGGCCCCATTCGGGCCGGCGATGACGACAAGATCGGGCACGCCCGAAGACTACCCCCCGAACACCGGCCCCAGCGGCCTCAACCTCACGCCCTTCCTCAGCTTCGTCCACTTGAACTCCACCGGGTCGGCAAGCGCCGGGCCCGGCGCCTTCACAACCAGTACTTCTTTCGCGATCGGCTCGAAGTCCGCGCGGAAGTGGACGGAACTCTTCAAGGCCAGGATCCTTTCCTTTTTCGGCTCCACCCCGACGTGGCGGAACATCTCCTGGTCCGCCGCCTGCACCTTGCGCGAGGCGAGCACCACACGCACGCCCGGCGCGGCCTTGCTGCGCAACAGCGCCATGTTCCCTAAAGTCATGCGGAAACCCTTGAACATTGGCCCGGTGCAGGTGAACTTGCCGTCGCCAAGCTTCTCCACCGTGAACTCGCCCTCGAACGGCGAGTCCCCGGGAACGCGCGACTTGCCGCCCAGCGAGAAAGCCAGCGTCGCGCCCTGCCCAGCCGCGTGCGCCTTCGCCGCCGACTCCTTGTCGATCAGCAATCCCAGCACGGCATCCGCAGCCTTCTGCCGCACCAATGCGGCAAGGAGCCCGGTCGTATCCCCATTTCCCCCCGCTCCCGGGTTGTCCTGGGTGTCGGCGAGCACTACGGGCTTGCCGGTTTCGCCGCGGGCACGCGCGCGCGCCACCGCGTCGTCGGGCAGGTGCAGCTCCAGCACGAAGTCCTTCTCCGCGTCGGCCACGCGCCCGCGCAGTTCCTCGACCGCCCGCTCGACCGCCTTCGCGTCGGCGCCATAGCCGAACACCGCCATGCCGCATTCGGCAAAGTCGGCCATCGGAAATCCCGGGGTGAACGAAAGCACCGTGTCGTGTTTACTTTCGAGCGCCGCAAGATCGGCGTAAATGCCCTTGCACGGCTCGATGAACGTGCACTGAGTGGATATGCCTGTCAGGTAATCCAAGCCGCGCCACGCGCCCGCAAGGCGCGCACCGCTGCGCAGCATGCGATCCAGCAACTGTGCCGCGCGTGCACCGGTTTCGGCCATGTCGACGTGCGGGTACGTCCGATAGGCGACGAAGGCGTCGGCGCGCTCGAACATCGCGCGCGTGAAATTGCAGTGCAGGTCGAGGCTCACCGACACCGGCACGCGCGGCCCGACCGCCTCGCGCACGCGCCGCAGCAGTTCGCCCTCGCCGTCGTCGAAGCGTTCGCTCACCATGGCGCCGTGCAAATCGAGGTACACGCCGTCCACGGGCAGCGCTTCCTTCAGGCGCTTCACCGTCTCGCCCGCAATGCGCTCGTAAGCGTCGGCGGTCACCGCCGCCGAGGGACTCGCCGCCGCCCAGGCGGTGCCGACGAGCTGGTGACCCGCGGCGCGCAAAGCGTCGATTGCACCAGCGGCGGGAATGTTGGCCCCCGCGACCGCACCGAACAGGGGCTCGCCATACTGCACGCCCGGCCAGCCGCCGCCCGCCTCGAACGCCGCGTAATCCGCCGGGGACGGCGCGAACGTGTTGGTCTCGTGCTGAAAACCGCCGATTGCGATGCGTGCCATGGCCTGCTAACCTCTTTTCGCCCGTCCGACCCCAAAGGATACCCGCATGAACCGCAAGATCGTCACTGCTGTTTTGCTCGCCGCCGCCGCCGGCGGCGCGCTGGCCCAGGACAAGGTGCTGCGCGTGGTGCCGCACTCCAACCTGAGCATCCTCGACCCGATCTGGACCACGCAGTACATGGCCCGCAACCACGGCTACATGATCTACGACACCCTGTTCGGCACCGATGAGAAGAGCCGCGTGCAGCCGCAGATGGTGGACAAGTGGACGGTGAGCCCGGACAACCGCCTGTGGACTTTCACGCTGCGCGACGGCCAGGAATTCCACGACGGCAAGCCGGTCACCGGCGAAGACGTGGTCGCTTCCATCGCACGCTGGGGCAAGCGCGACGCCATGGGCCAGAAGCTGATGACCTTCGTCGATCGCATGGACTCGCCCGATCCGATGACCTTCCGCATCTTCCTGCGCGAGGCCTGCGGCTTCGTGCTGGAGGCGCTCGGCAAGCCTTCCTCGAACGTGCCCTTCGTCATGCCCAAGCGCATCGCCGACACGCCCGCGGACAAGCAGATCGAGGAGCACATCGGTTCCGGGCCCTACGTCTTCAAGCGCGATGAGTTCAAGCCCGGGGACAAGGCGGTGTATGTCAAGAACGCGAAGTACAAGCCACGCAAGGAGACTCCCTCCGGCACCGCCGGCGGCAAGCACGTCTACGTCGACCGCGTCGAGTGGAACCTCGCGCTGCGCGACGGACAGGCGCAGGTCAACGCGCTCGCCAACGGCGAGATCGACGTGCTGGAGCGCCCGGCATTCGAGAGCTACGAGC
>CAZOSA010000294.1:0-2929 GCA_964582155.1 uncultured Enterobacteriaceae bacterium
AAGCAGCGAAGGCCAGCAGCAGATGGTGCATGTTGTCTTAATGCGATGGCCGCTTACGAGCCAGGACTTCAATCGGGACAATTCGCTCCTCCGACAGGCCGCGTGACGTGTTCGCCATGGCCTGGGCCGCGATGTCGCCGTGGATCAGCATGACTGCGCGATGCGGCGGTTTCTCGCCGCGCTCAACCATCGCGCGCGAGCGGGCGCCAAATGCGCGTGCTTGCTCGAGGGTGCTGTGCAATCGCATGACGTCGAATCCCGCCTCCAGCAGGCCGCGCTGCGTCTCCTCCGGCGTCGACAGGAAGCTGCTGCGCGCGCTGCTCGCCCAGGGCGTTGGATAGTCCAGGTCCCCGCCCCCGCCCTTCGCGACCTCCGAGAGCACCAACCAAGCGCCCGGCTTGAGCACCCGGTGAAGCTCGTGATAGAACGCGCCCTTGTTGGCGATGTTCATCGAAACATTCATCGAGTAAGCGCCGTCGAAGCTGCCGTCGGCGAACGGCATCGCAAGGGCATCGCCGACCTCGAACCTGATCCTGTCCTCGAGACTGAGCAAGCGCGTGAGGTGACGGGCAACGTCGCAGAATTCGGACGTCAGATCGATCCCGGTGACCCGGCAGCCAAAGCGGTTCGCGAAGTAGCGCGCAGGCCCGCCGATTCCGCTGCCGATGTCCAGAATATGGTCAGAGGGACCGACTTGCATCAGGCCGGCGAGTTCCGTAGTCGCCTCCAGGCCGCGACCATGGAACTGGTCGTAGGGCGCCAGCGCCTCAATGCTGGGATGCTCGGGATCGACGCCGTCCTCTGTCAACGCCACGTTCAGACGAGCGAGAAGATTGCCTCGGCTGTAGTGCCCGGAGACTTCGCGATTGGTGTTCATCTAGCTCGTCCCTCCTACCGTCAAGGTATGTCGACACCTTTCGCGGACCTGCTCTTGCCACTTCCCACCTCCGAGCGGTTAGCCCGAGGTGTCAACGCTTTCGGGGGAACTTTGGCGTCGCTCTCCATTTGGCGGTTAGCGGTCAATTCACGACCGCCAGTAGCCGGGGCGGCGGCTTTGGTGCGCGACGACCTCGATGCGCAACACGTCGGATGTGGCGCTGTAATACAGCGTGAAGGGAAAGCGGTTCAGGATGAACCTGCGGAGATCGGGGTCCGCAGGGGCGCCGATGTCAGGATGCTGGAGCAGAATTTCCGTTGCGCCTCGGACTTCGGCCTCGAAGCGCTCGCCCAGGCCCGGAACCTGAAGTTCGTAGTGTGCCGCTGCCTCAATGAGTTCCATCTCCGCTTCGGGGTGGAACTCGAGTTTCACCGTTTCAGGCGCGCACGGAGATTCTCAAAGACGCGCTTGCCGGGAACTGGCTGTACTTTCCCTTCGATTACCTCGCGATGCCGTCTTTGCGCCTCTTCCAACCACACGCGCTCGACGTCGGAGTCGGCCGGACCGTCAAGCTCAGCGATCAGCGCGCGGACTAGTTCTGTTTTGTCTTCGAGACTCAATGACCGGATCTTGGCCTCAATTTCGGCGACAACGGCTGACATGGCTACCTCCGACAGTTTCGCTGGCTCCGACAGTGTAACGCGGCATGTCGTTGACCGCTAACGCCGCGCATGAGACGCGCGCTTCAGCGCGTGATGTCACCCCGGAAAATCGGCACAGATTAAAACTAGAGTAAGGTCGCTTCGAGGCTCCTTGTGAGGATAAGGAGAAGCGATGAAGAAGTCGAGATTTACGGAGGAGCAAATCACGTTTGCGTTGCGGCAGGCGGACTCGGGGACGCCGGTGGCGGATGTGTGCCTACACCTCGGGCATCGACCCGTACTTCTCTTCGTAGACCTGCTCGACCGGGTGCTTGATGATCGGGGTCACAGTGATCGTCATGAACGGGTACATAGGCAGGGACTGGAGCACCGCGTGGAGTTCTTCGGGGGTTGCTGTCTCCCAGATGCTGATGTTGGCTAGCTGCCCAACGACGCGGAACGTACGACGCAGAACCTTGCGTTGTATGAGTTCCACCGCAGCCTCCGTTTCACGGCGGACCAGGTCCGCTCGTTGCTCTTGAGTCCACTCGCCAGGGAGTCGGACTTGGATATTCAGAAGGAATCGCATCGTGTCGCCTCCGGTCGATGAGAACCAATCACGCCTTATGTCCGCGCCACAGATTCAGGAGCGAATCCCATCCCGCTGCAGCCTAACGTTTTGCTCTGCCGCGGGCCAGCGACAGACGTTGATAGCGCACTGCGCCGGCGGCCCGTCGCCAGCAGCTAAAGGCTAGGGCGCCCGTTGCCATTCGTTTTGTCGAGCTGCTGCGCAAAGTGAACGACGCCAATCCATGCCACTAAAGCTACGCATGCTGCAACGGGCCAGCCACCTTCAACGTGCCAAGTTACGAGGAAGTCCAGTATGGCGATCGCGGCTGAAAGCACGGCAAAGATGCCAAACAACCAAGCCGAGAGCCTTAGCTCTTTGGCGAGTTTAGCTGACCGACGCCGCGAAGGCGCGAGCTTGAGTGCAACGTGCCCTTGAACGGCGGCGCGGTCGGCGGCGCCTTCGCGGGATCGATGGGCGGCGGCGCAGAGACGACACGCATCAGCTTCCCGCCCGCCGCAACCCAGGCCTGCGTCCCGCCATCGAGCAGCCGCGCATGCGGATGCCCCAGCACCGCGAGCAGCCATACCGCGCGCGAAGCACGCTCGCCGCTCTCGTGGTCGTAGATCACCACCGGCTTGTCGAGAGACACGCCGCGCGCCCCGAACAGCACGCGGAACATGGCGAGGAAGGCTTCGAGCGGCGCCTCCGAGGAATCATTGAGGCTGACGCCATAGAGGTCGAGGTGCCGACTGCCCTCGATGTGTCCCACGGCAAAATCCTCCGCGGGACGCAGGTCGAGCAGCGTCACCGCGCCCAGGCGCTCGCGCAGATCGCGCGCGC
>CAZOSA010000295.1:0-2929 GCA_964582155.1 uncultured Enterobacteriaceae bacterium
GCGGCATAGGCGAAGAGCTTCTTCGGGATGCAGCCGACGTTGACGCAGGTGCCGCCGAAGCGGCCCGACTCGGCCACCGCGACGCGCGCGCCGTAGGACGCCGAGACGCGGCTGGCGCGCACGCCGCCAGAGCCGCCGCCGATGGTAAAGAGGTCGAAGTCGGACTTCAGGCGACTTGTGCGCAGCTACTTCAGATTGGGGAGATTGATCTCCACCAGCTCGAGCTGCGCCAAGAGCGCCTTGTGATCGTGCTTGTCGGCGAGCCACTTCAGGGCGACCCGCACCTGCTGCTCCAGTTGCGCGCGCGGCGCGCCCTCGATCCCGGCGAACGTCTGCGCGAGTTCCGCGAGGTTGGCGGACCGGGCGGCGTCGCGGATCTGGCCGAGGCGCTGCTCGATGCCGGCGCGGTCGAGATTGGTGACCAGCTTCAGCGTCTTGTCGTGCGTGCTCATCGCGCGCTCCTTGGGCAGTCAGCCTGACGCCGGGGATTGTACCAGCGTGTAGCGCTCCTCCGCGGCGCGCACCCGCCCCTCCGCGGCGAGCTTGCCGAGGTGCGCGGCGAGCGAGCGCATCGCCACGTCATGCAGCCGCGGCTGCACGTCGTCGTACACCGCGCCCACCAGTTCCTCCAGCGTCGGCATGCCGAGGCGCGACAGCGCCGAGAGCACCTTGGCCTCGCGCGCGAGGCGGTGACGGATCAGGCGGCGTGCTTCGTGGTGCGGCTCGCCGATCAGATAGCCGTGGCCCGGCGCCAGAATCAGGATGTCCTCGCCGAGCAGCAACTCGAGCGAATCGAGGTAGGCGCGCATGTCGCCGTCGGGCGGGTTGATCACCACGGTGGAACCCTGCATTACGTGGTCCCCGGTGAACAGCATCCGCGTGTTCTCGAGCAGGTAGCAGACGTGGTTGGACGCGTGCCCCGGCGTGTGCAGCGCGCGCAGCGTCAGGCCGCAAAGCATCAGTCGATCGCCGTGCTCGAGCACGCGCTCGGGGGCGAAGCCGCGGTCCTGGCCGGGTTGCTCCGGCGCGGCGCGGCCGATGAGCACCGCGCCGGTGGCGGCCTTGATCGCGCCCGCCGCGGGCGAGTGGTCCATGTGCGTATGCGTGCACAGCACCCAGCGGATGCGGCCCGCCCCGGCGGACAGCACCGCGGCGATGTGCGAGTCGATCGCCGGGCCAGGGTCGATGACCGCGAGGTCCTTGTCGCCGACGAGGTAGGTATTGGTGCCGGGTCCGGTCATCATGCCGGGATTGGGCGCGATAAGGCGCGTCACGAACGGGTCAAGGCGCTTTGCGACGCCGGGCTCGAGCGCGATGCTGGTCTGCCCGGTCTCGTCCGGGTCGCTCCAGTGGATCTCGAAGTACTGCGGGTCGCGGCGGCGGAACAGCGCCGCCGCCCCGTCCGGCCCCAGCGCCCAGCAGGCGCGGTTGGTCTCGACTTCGGCCTGGCGCGCATGCTCGAGCGCGTCCTTGGCGCGCGCAAAGCGCGCCAGATCCGCGAGCGTGTTCTTGGTGGCGAACACCAGCTCCAACTCGCCGCGCGCCTCGCGCTCGATGGCGTCCTGCGGCCGCAGCCACAGGCTCGAGATCAGCTCGGCTCCGTCGTGCGAGCCCGGCTGGTCCGCAGGCGCCAGCGCGAGAAAGAAGCGCGTGTCGAAGCGCCGCGCGCGCCCCGGCGCGGTGATCCAGTGGCCGCAGTAAGCCAGGTCGCCCGCGCGCAGCAGCAGCCGTTCGTGCTCGAGGAATTCGGCGAACGCGAGCTTGCCCGCGTGCAGCGCGACGCGGTATGGCGCGAGCTGCGCGGCGCGCGCCGCGTCCACCGGCCGCCCGTTCTCGCCTTCGGCGAGCAGGATGCCGGATTCCTCGAAGCACTCGCGTACCGCCGCCACCCAGTAGGCGAGGCCGCCGGCGTCCACGCCGAGGCGCGCGTTGGCCTCCGCATCCGAGAGTCCGGCCACGCGGCGCAGCACGCGGTTGTCCCGATCGGCCTTGTCGAGCGCGCCGCCGGGGAACACGTGGGCGCCGGCGAGGAACGTGGCGCTTTTCGTGCGCTGCAGGAGGAACGCTTCGGGCCCCAGGCTGCCGTCGCGCAGCAGCAGTACGGTGGCCGCGGGACGCGGGACGAGCTTGTCCGCCATTTCAGGGTGCGCGGCCGGCGCGGTCCTTGTCGTTTTGCGCCTTGATCAGCGCGCGCGCCTTATGCCAGTCAGCGTCGGTCATGCTGTCGAGTTCCGTGAAGTAGGCGCCGGTGGCAAGGTAACCGCCGCCGTCGATGGCGACCGTCTCGCCGGTGAGCCACTCGCAGCCGTCAGCCATGAGGAAGGTGGCGAGATTCTGCAGTTCCGACATCTGCCCGATGCGCCGCATCGGGTTCACCTTGGTGCTCGCGCCGAAATTCGAGCCCGGGCGCAGGCGCTTGGTGGCGCCCTCGGTCGGGAAGGGACCCGGCGCGATGGCGTTGAGCCGGATGCCGTGCTTGCCCCATTCCACGGCGAGCGACTTGGTCATCACGTGCAGCCCGGCCTTGGACATCGCGGAGGGCACGACGTAGGGTGATCCGGTCCACACCCAGGTCACCAGGATCGAGATCACCGAGCCCGGATGACCGCCCTCGATCCAGCGCTTGCCCACCGCGTGCGTGACGTAGAAGCTGCCGTGGAAAACGATGTTGGCGATGGCGTTGAAGCCGTTCGGCGTCAGGTCCTTGGTCGGGCTGATGAAATTTCCCGCGGCGTTGTTGACCAGGCCCGTCAGCGGGCCGGACTCGTCCCAGATGCGCTGCGCCATCGCGTCCACTGCCGCGGCGTCGCGGATGTCGACCGCGTGGGTACGCACCTTGCCGCCGTGCTTCGCGGTGAGTTCCTTCGCCGTGATGTCGAGCACGCCGCCGCGCCGGCCCGCGATCCACAAGTCGGCGCCAAGCGCGAGG
>CAZOSA010000296.1:0-2913 GCA_964582155.1 uncultured Enterobacteriaceae bacterium
GGCATGTGCTCGAAGTTCATGCCGTAGACGCCCGCGATCATGGTCGGCACCGCCACCAGCGCGGCGTAGGCGGTGAGGCGCTTGGTGTTCTCGCTCTCGCCGATGGTGATCATGGCGAGGTTCACCTGGATGGCGGTGGTCACCGTGTCGCGCAGGGTGTCGATCGACTGATTGAGCCTGAACAGGTGGTCGTAGACGTCGCGGAAGTACTCCCCCAGGCCGGCGCACACCTGCGGCACGCGCCCGCCGTACAGGCGCGCGGAGGCCTCCACCAGCGGGGCCACCGCGTGCTTGAGGGTCATCAGCTTCTGCTTCACGTAGTACAGCGCCTCGATATTCTGGCGCGGCGATTTACCCGAGAAGATCTTCTCCTCGAGCGCCTCGAGCTCGTCCTCCACCGCGTCGAGCACCGGAAAATAGCGGTCGACGATGGCGTCCATCAGCGCGTAGAGCACGTAGCCCGAACCGTGGCGCAGCAGCTCCGGCTCGCGCTCGCAGCGCGCGCGCACTTCCTGGAAGCCGCGCTCGGAGCGTTGCCGCACCGATAGCACGTAGTTCCGGCCGACGAACACGTCCATTTCGCCGACCCTCAGCTCGTCCCCCGCCACTTCGACCGTGTGCAGCACGGCGAACAGCGAATCGCCGTATTCCTCGATCTTGGGCCGCTGGTGGCCGTGGCGCGCATCCTCCACCGCCAGCTCGTGCAGGTCGAATTCGTCCTGCATCTCGGCGAGTTCCGCCGCGTCGGCGTCCTTCAGCGCCACCCAGACGAAGCAGTCAGGGCGGCTGACATAGGACTTGATCTCGCGCTTGGAGATCTCGGCGAGTTTCCTGCCGTCCTGGTAGGCGACGCAGTTGACCAGCATGGGCCGGAATCCTAGCACTGTAAAATGCGCCGTTGAGGGGAACACATGCGAGCCATCAGCCGCCGGGCGCAGAGCCTCGGCACCGAAAATGCCTTCGTCGTCCTCGCCGAGGTGAACGCCCTCGTGCGCCAGGGCAAGGACATCATCAGCTTCTGCATCGGCCAGCCGGACTTCCCGGCGCCGCTGAACGTGCAGGAGGCGGCGATCCGGGCGATCAAGGGCGGCAAGCACGGCTATACGCCCTCGGCCGGCATCGACGAGCTGCGCGCGGCGGCGGCGAAGTACCTCGCCGGCATGCGCGGCGACCTGCCGATCCGGGCCGAGGACGTGGTGGTGGGGGCGGGGGCCAAGCCCTTCATCGCCTACGCGGTGCTGTCCACCACCGACTACGGCGCGGGCGACGAGGTGATCTACCCCAACCCGGGCTTCCCGATCTACGAGTCGCAGATCGTCGCCAACGGCGCCAAGCCAGTGCCGATCCACCTGCACGAGGCGCGCGACTTCGCCTTCGACCCGGCGGAGCTCGAGCGCCTGCTCACGCCGAAGACCAGGCTCCTGATCCTCAACTATCCCCACAACCCCACCGGGGGCCTGCTGTCGAGGAAGGATCTGGAGACGATTGCGGCGATCCTGAGGAAGCACCCGAACGTATGGATTTACGCCGACGAGATTTATTCGCGGCTTTGCTACACGGGCGAGTTCTTTTCGATCGCGCAGCTCCCGGGCATGTACGAGCGCACCATTATTTCCGACGGCGCCTCGAAGACCTGGGCCATGACCGGGTGGCGCATCGGCTTCACCTCCAACCCTGCGCTCGCGCCGGTATTCACGCGCTGGATCACCAACACCGAGTCCTGCGCCTCGCAAATCTCCCAGTGGGCGGCGCTGGAGGCGATCACCGGCCCGCAGGATGCGGCGGCGATGATGCGCGCGAGCTTCCTCGAACGGCGCGACCTGATCGTGGGGTTGCTGAGCAAGGTTCCGGGTGTGACCTGCCGCAACCCGGGCGGGGCGTTCTACGCCTGGCCGAACGTCACGGAGGCCTGCAAGAGGATCGGCGCCGCGGACTCCGAAGAGTTCAGGCAGCGCCTGCTGCACGAGGCGGGCGTGGCGGTGCTCGCCGACATCCATTTCGGCTCGCGCGTGCCGGGCGAGGGCCAGCACGTGCGCTTTTCCTACGCCGCCTCGAAGCAGGCGATCGAGCAGGGCGTGGCGCGCATGGCCGAGTTCATCAAGAAGAACACCCGCAAAGCTGCATGAGCCGCTGGCGCCCCAGCGTCACCGTCGCGGCGGTGATCGAGCGCGGCGGGAAATTCCTTTTCGTCGAGGAGATCGCGAACGGGCAGCGCGTGCTCAACCAGCCCGCCGGCCACCTCGACCCGGGCGAGTCGCTGGTGCAGGCGGTGGTGCGGGAAACGCTGGAGGAGACGGCGCACCGCTTCACCCCCACGGCGCTCCTGGGCATCTACCGATGGCGCTACGACAAGGAGGACGTGACCTTCCTGCGCTTTGCTTTCCTCGGCCGCGTGGACGGCGTGGAAGAAGGAAGGCAACTCGACAAGGAAATCGTCGCTGCCGTCTGGTTGACACCCGCCGAGCTCGCCGCGCGCCGCGCCGAGCACCGCTCGCCGCTGGTGCAGCAATGCGTGGACGACTACCTCGCGGGAAGGAGCTTCCCGCTCGACGTGCTGTCCAAGCCCTATGCCTGAAAAAGTCGTCGTCGGGATGTCCGGCGGGGTGGACTCGTCGGTGGCCGCGCTGCTCCTGAAGCGCGCGGGGTACGACGTCGTCGGCCTGTTCATGAAGAACTGGGAGGACGATGACGACGACGAGTACTGCTCTACGCGTGAGGATCTCGTCGACGCCGCTGCCGCGGCGGATGTAATCGGCGTGGAGCTCGAGGCGGTGAATTTCGCCGCCGAGTACCGCGAGCGCGTGTTCGCGAGCTTCCTCGCCGAGTACTCGGCAGGGCGCACGCCGAACCCGGACGTGCTGTGCAATGCCGAGATCAAGTTCAAGGCCTTCCTCGAGCACGCCATGAAGTTGG
>CAZOSA010000297.1:0-2902 GCA_964582155.1 uncultured Enterobacteriaceae bacterium
GCCTGCGCCAGCTCGGCGATGGCGCGCACCGCGGCGAGCTCCATCTCGGAGTTGATGGTGGTCGCGCCGACGTCGAGCGCACCGCGAAAGATGAACGGGAAGCACAGCACGTTGTTCACCTGGTTCGGGTAATCCGAGCCCCCGGTGGCCATGACGCAGTCCGGCCGCGCCGCCATGGCCAGCTCGGGGCGGATTTCCGGCTCCGGGTTGGCAAGCGCGAGGATCAGCGGCCGCGCGGCCATCTTCTTCACCATCTCGGGCTTGAGCACGCCGCCCGCGGACAGGCCGAGGAACACGTCGGCGCCGGCGATCACCTCGTCGAGCTTGCGCGCCCCGGTGTCCTTCGCATAGCGCTCCTTGTACGGGTCCATTTCGTCATTTCGACCCCGATAGACCACGCCCTTGATGTCGGTGACGGTGATGTTGGCGACCGGCATGCCCATCTTCACCAGCAGGTCGAGGCAGGCGAGCGCCGCGGCACCCGCGCCCGAGGCGACCAGCTTCACCTTGGCGAGGTCCTTGCCGACCACCTTGAGGCCGTTCAGCACCGCGGCGCCGACGGTGATCGCGGTGCCGTGCTGGTCGTCGTGGAACACAGGGATCTTCATGCGCTCGCGCAGCTTGCGCTCGACGATGAAGCATTCCGGCGCCTTGATGTCCTCCAGGTTGATGCCGCCGAAGGTCGGTTCGAGGCTGGCGATGATCTCGACCAGCCTGTGGGGATCAAGCTCGTTTACCTCGATATCGAAACAGTCGATGCCGGCGAACTTCTTGAACAGCACCGCCTTGCCTTCCATCACCGGCTTTGCGGCGAGCGGCCCGATCGCGCCCAGGCCGAGCACCGCGGTGCCGTTGGTGACCACCGCGATCAGGTTGGCGCGCGAGGTGAGCTGCATGGCCTGCGCCGGGTCGCGCGCGATCTCCGCGCAGGCCGCCGCCACGCCGGGCGTATAGGCCAACCCCAGGTCGCGCTGGTTGGTGAGCTGCTTGGTCGGGAGGATCGAGATCTTCCCGGGGCGAGGCAGGCGGTGGTACTCGAGTGCGTCCTGCTTGAGCTGCTCGTCCACCATTGCCTCCACGACGCGGGGCGAAATTATAGCAACCTGTCCGTATAATCCTCTGCTCCAGTTGGCGCGCTTTGAACCCTTCCCCCACGCTGGCGGCGCGCCGCGCCGCCGAGATCGAGCCGTTCCATGTCATGGACGTGCTGGCGCGCGCGCATGCAATGGAGTCTGCCGGCCGGCACATCGTTCACATGGAGATCGGCGAGCCGGATTTCACCGCCCCCGAAGCGGTGGTCGAAGCGGGCGTGCGCGCATTGCGAGAGGGACGCACCGCGTACACGGCGACACTCGGCCTGCCGGCGCTACGTGAGGCGATCGCGGGCTGGTATGCGCAGCGCTTCGCGCAAGCGCCCGACGCCTCGCGGATCGCGCTCACCGCAGGAGCCTCCGGCGGCTTGCTGCTGGCGCTCGCGCTGTATGTGGATCCGGGCGACGAAATTCTGGTGCCCGACCCCGGCTATCCCGGCTACCGCCATTTCGTGCGCGCCTTCGAGGGCGTGCCGCGCCCGCTGGCGCTGTCGGCGCAGTCGGCTTTCCAGCCCACGCTCGACATGGTGCGCGCTGCCTGGGGCGGGCGCACCAAGGGACTGCTGCTCGGCTCGCCGTCCAATCCCACGGGAACGGTCGTCGACCCCGCGGAACTGGCGCGCATCGCGCAGTTTGTCGCCGAGCGTGGCGGCGTGCTGATCGCCGATGAGATCTACCAGGGGCTGGTGTACGGCGCGCCGCCCGCCACCGCGCTGGGCCTGCCCGGGGAGGTGGTGCTGGTCAACAGCTTCTCGAAGTATTTCTGCATGACCGGCTGGCGCCTGGGCTGGGTGGTGCTGCCGCCTGGGCGCGTACGCGATTTCGAGAAGCTGGCCCAGCACTTCTTCATCTGCGCGCCGAGCGCCGCCCAGCACGCCGCGCTGGCGGCGTTCGCGCCGCACACGTTGCGCGTGCTCGAGGAGCGGCGGCGCGAGTTCGAGCGGCGGCGCGATTTCCTGGTGCCGGCGCTGGAAAGCGCCGGGCTCGCCGTGCCGGCGCGGCCCTCGGGCGCATTCTACGTCTACGCCGATTGCGCGGCCTACGGGGCGCAGGCGACGGACTTCGCGCTGGACCTGCTGGAGGAGGCGGGGGTAGCGGCGACCCCGGGCCTGGATTTCGGTTCCCACGGCACGCGTCGCAGCGTGCGCTTCGCCTATACGCGCAGCCTCGCCGACCTCGCGGAAGGCGCCGCGCGCATCGCGCGCTTCTGCGCCGCGCGCCGCTAGGTGGCGCTGGCCGCGCCCGGCACCAGCTGGCAGCCGGCGACCTTCCAGTCGCCGGCGACGCGCCGCATCGTGTAGAGCGCCACCCAGACGCGGCCGGCGCGATCGCTCATCTGCACCGGGAAGATCACCGTCCCGTCCTCGACCACGGGGCGCAGGAATGCGCGCGACGCCGGGCGATACACGACCGCGTACTGCTCGCGCACCATGCGCACGAAAGTGGCGGCGGTACCGAAGCGCTCCTGGATCCCCGGCGAGGCGAGGGAAAACGCCTGCTGCTCGTCGCCGCGCGCGAAGGCTTCGAGCTGCGCGTCGATCACGCGCTGCATGGCGCCGACTTCATCGCGCCCCAGGACTTGCGCCGTCACGCCGAAGGCGAGCACGAGCAACGCCCCCCCCATCAGGGACTGCAGCTGCCGGATCATGGGAAGCGAGCTCAACCGGGCCTCCGAGCGAAGGCCCACTTTATCAGGCTCTCAGACCTTGCGGAGCACCCGCGACAGGAACAGTTCCAGGCGCGCCTTTTCCGCCATCACCTTGCCCGCGTACCGGGCGGTGGGCTCGTCCAGCGCGCCAGCGTACATCTGC
>CAZOSA010000298.1:0-2902 GCA_964582155.1 uncultured Enterobacteriaceae bacterium
CGCGTTTTTCCCTGAGGAGGGGCCCATGAAAAGAACAATCGCGGCGGCATTCGCGTTCGCGGTCGCCGGCGGCGCGCTGGCGCAGCAGGTCTCCATCGGCACCTCGCCGCAGGCCAGCGTCGGCTACGCCATGGGCAGCGCCATCGCCAAGCTGATGAGCGACAAGATGGGCGTGCAGGCGCGTGTGCAGCCCTTCTCCGGCAACAGCCTGGCGCTCGCGGGCATGAACCGCGGCGAGATCGACATCTCGGTGGTGAACGAGATCGAAATCGTCGAGGCGCTCGGCGGCGCCGGCGCCTACGAGGGACGCCGGCAGGAAAACGTGCGCATGGGCGCGGTGCTGTACCCGCTCACGGTGGCGTTCCTGGTGAAGAAGGACGCGCCCTACCGGACGATCGCCGACCTGAAGGGCAAGCGCGTGCCCTGGGGCTACACGGCGCAGCTCACGCTGAAGACCGTGGTCGGCGCGCTGCTCGCCAACGCCGGCCTGGGCGAGGACGACATCGGCCAGGTGCTGGTGCCCAACATAGTGCGCGGCGCCGACGATTTCTCCGCCGGGCGCGCCGACGCCTTTTTCTTCGCGCTCGGCGCGGGCAAGGTGACGGAGACCGACGCCGCGGTGGGCGGCGTGCGCGCGCTGCCGGTGAGCGACGCGCCCGAAGCGCTCGCGCGCATGCGCAAGGTCCTGCCGCAGGGCTACGCGTTGGAGCTCAAGCCCCGCCCGGGACTCGCGGGCGTCGCCGTGCCCACCAAGGTGCTGGCCTACGACTACACCATGGTGGTCGGCAAGCACGTCAAGGACGAGGTGGTGCACGCCCTGGTGAAGGCGATGGCGGAGAACAAGGACCTGCTCGCCGAGTCCTTCGCGGGTTTTCGCGGCATGGACCCGAAACGCATGGTGAAGAGCATCGAGGCGCAGTACCACCCCGGCGCGCAGAAGTACTTCCAGGACACCGGCCAGTGGCCGCCTCGCTGACCGCTTAGGTTGCGCGCCGTCCGCGCCCTGGAGGCGCTGATCGTCGCCACGGTGGTGGCGTGGGTGCTCGGCGCGCCGCGCGCGCTCGGACTCAACCTCTACACCGAGCAGTTCCTCGCCGCGGTGCTGGGCCTGGCGATGGCGCTCGCTTTCCTCAGGCTGCCGGGGGGCGCGCGCGCCGCGAAGGCGCACATCCCGTGGTGGGACTGGCTCGCCGCCGCCGCGGCGCTCGGCGCCTGCGGCTATCTCGCCGCGCGCTACGACAGCGTGGTGACGGAAGTATCGATGCGCCCGCGCGATTTCGTCGCGCTCGCCGCGCTGCTCGTCGTGCTGGTCATGGAAACCACGCGCCGCGCCACCGGCATGTCGCTCGTCTGGTACGGCATCGCCGGGGTCGCCTACGCGCTGTGGGGACACCTGATCCCGGGCGCTTTCCAGGCGCAGGACGTGACTCTCGCGCGCCTCGTCAACTACCTGGGCCTCGACACCAACGCGCTGCTCGGCACGTCGCTGCAGGTGGCGGCGGTGATTGTGATCCCCTTCATCATCCTGGGCCAGCTGCTCGCGCGCTGCGGCGGCTCGGAGTTCTTCACCGACCTGGCGATGTCGCTTATGGGCCGCTACCGCGGCGGCGCGGCCAAGGTGGCGGTCACCGGCTCGGCGCTCTTCGGCATGGTCTCGGGCAGCGCCGTGGCCAACGTCTCGGCGGTGGGCGTGGTCACCATCCCGCTCATGAAGCGCGCTGGCTTCACGCCGGTGTTCGCCGCCGCTGTGGAAGCGGTGGGCTCCACCGGCGGGCAGCTCGTGCCGCCGGTGATGGGCGCCGCCGCCTTCCTGATGGCGGAATTTCTGCAGATCTCCTACGGCGCGGTGCTGGTGGCGGCGTTGATCCCGGCGTTCCTGTATTACGTGTCGCTGTTCCTGCAGGTGGATGTGGAATCCGCCAAGCAGGGCATCGCGGGCACGCCGCGCGAGCGACTGCCGGCGCTCGGCGCGGTGCTGCGCGACGGCTGGTTCTTCCTCGCGCCCTTCGCCGTCATTATCGCCGGGCTGCTGGCGTACAACATGGAGCCCGAGTACGCGGCGCTGCTCGCCTGCGCGGTGCTGATGCCCGCCTGCGCCGCGTTCCGCTACCGGGGCCGGCGCGCCCGCTGGGGCGAGATGCTCGGCGCCATCGTCTCCACCGGCTCGGCGGTGCTCGACATCCTGCTGATCTGCGGCGCGGCGGGCATCCTCATCGGCATCCTCAACATCACCGGCCTCGCTTTCGGCCTCACGCTCGAACTGGTCGGGCTCTCGGGCAACCAGCTGTGGCTGCTGCTGATCATCGCCGCCGCCGTGGCCATCCTGCTCGGTCTCGGCCTGCCCACAGTGGGCGTCTACGTCCTCATGGCGACGCTGGTGGCGCCGGCGCTGGTCAAACTCGGCGTGGCCCCGCTTGCGGCGCACATGTTCGTGATGTATTTCGGCATGATGTCCATGGTGACGCCCCCCATCGCGCTCGCCGCCTACGCGGCGGCCAACATCGCACAGTGCGACCCCGACAAGGCGGGATGGATGGGCATGCGCATCGGCTGGGCGGCCTATCTGGTGCCGTTCCTGTTCGTCTACGACCCGCCGCTCCTGATGCAGGGAACGTGGTGGCAGATCCTGTGGGCCGTGGGCACGAACTGCGTCGGCCTGTGGTGCGGCACCATCGCGGTGGTGGGCTACTACGTGAACCGGGTCGCGCCCTGGCACAGGGTCTTGTTCCTCGCGGCGGGGCTCGCGCTGCTCTACCCGGCGGCCAAACTCGCCGGCGGGCACGCCGTCAACCTCATGGGGCTCGCCGCCGCGGCGCTGCTGCTGTGGCGCGGCAGGAAATGAACGAAATCCTCGTCGTGGGCGGCGGCATCGGCGGGCTGACGCTCGCGCTCGAGCTGCGCC
>CAZOSA010000299.1:0-2879 GCA_964582155.1 uncultured Enterobacteriaceae bacterium
GTCGTGGGCGAGATCAAGGTCGGCGAGATCGTCGTTGTCGTGGGCGAGGTCTGGAGCGTTGGCGACATTTCCAACACGCGGGGCGAGTCGATCGGGTTCAACAGCGGGGCCGTCAGTGCCCTCCTGGGCGCAACAGACCGCGCCGGAACCGCCTCTTTCGCGGCCGGCGCGTCCTTTGCCACGGGCGATTGCGGGTTCAACGGCGGAACGGGGGTCGGCTTGCCGAATATGCCGGCGGGCGGCGCGACCAGCACGGGCGGCAGATTGCTGGGCAGTGCCACGAAGGCGGTCTGTTCGCGATTGACCACGACCAGCGCACCAGCCCGGTTCTGAACGCTCGTGATGCCCTCGTACACGCGGTTGTACGTGCCGGCCGCGGCGTCGGCGACCGGCTGCAGGACGTGGACCACCTCGAAGTCCGTGCCGCGCACTCCGATCGTCATGGACGATGTGAGGATGCGGTAGTTGTCCCGGTTGTTCCTTGCAATCAGGCCGGTAATCGTCCGGAATCCGCCCTTGAGTACTGACGCAAAAAAGCTATCGCTGCGGTCATTGCTTCCGGAGTAGCGGTAAGTGTCGAGCTTCATTTGCGTGTCGGCGCGCACGGAAACCGCACCGCCGTCGGTCATGTGCAGCTGCGCAAGGCTGTTCGGACCGGTAACAATCGACTCGCCCTGGCGGAACGCGCCGTTGCGTACTGCGACCCGGGCAATTCCATCGTCGCCCAGGACTCGCACATCGCCGGTGACCACGATGAAACGGCCCGCGGACGCCGTGCCCTGAGCAGCCGCCGGTCCGGCGGCCACCATGAGCAGCACTGCCGAGGCCAGCAGCATTCGGGTCCCCTGTCTCACGCTCATCGCCATGGTCCGCGCGTCTCCATGTTCGTCACAGATCCACCCGCAGATTCAGCGATACATCCGTGCGGGCGTATTCGAACAACGGCAAATTGCTGCGGTTCTTCATGTAAAGGACCTGCGGCCGCAAGGACCATCCCTTGGCGACGGCCCAGCTCAAGCCCGTGACGACGTCGTAAAACTTATCCACGCGCTTCGCGCCGAACAGCGGATTGGCATCCGAATACTCGCCGCGCTGGGCACCCGCGAGCACAAAGCCACCGACGCGGCTGGTCAACGCGCGTTGCAGCATGATGCGCATGCCGACGAATGGCTTGTCCCCCTCCACGCGGCCGTTCAGTTCCTTCTCGACGCCAGCGATGAGCGTCACGCCGGCGGCGCCACGGCCGTCGGCCGCGCCGTGCAGCCAACCGAAGGAACTCTGGTAATGATCGTAACTGTTGATCTTCAGCCCATCGGGCAGGAACTTGTAGCGCGATCCGCTGACGCCGACGGTGAGCTGGTCCTGCTTGCCGGCAAGGTATCGATAGTCCAGGGCCGCGCCCCCGCTATCGCGGGTCTTGAGGTCGTCCAGCCAGAAGCGCCCGCCGGTCAGCGCAAGGCGCGTATTGTGCGCACCAACGTTGTAGCCCAGGCCGATGCGCGCGTCGACTGTGCCCCAATCGGCGACTTCCAGGTCGTTGTGCGCCCGCGCCCGCGCGTCGCCCCCCACAAAAACGGAAAACCGGTTGGATAGCGCACGGATCAGCTCTCCGCCCACGGTAAGCGCCTGATACTGGTCGCTCTCAGGCGGCGACAGGGGCAGCGAGCCGACGCCGATGAAGGCGATGGGGCTGATGCGGGTCACCGATTGCGGGTTCGAGTCGTAGCCATAGCCGTACTCGAGGTAGGCGATGCCCACGGTCTTCTTGCCGGCGATGTACTGGTCGGCCGCGTTGCCGTAGATCTGCGCCTGCTGGCGCAGGTCGGCCGGCAGGTTTTCGAAGCGCAATACCGTTTCGAATTCGAATTTCGCCCGGGCAAAATCGCCGAGCGCGAGGTAGGCCCGGCCCATCTCCAGCCGCACGCCGACATAGTTCGGCTCGACGGCCAGGATGCGCTCGTAGATGAAGCTCGCCTTGCTGGGTTGACCACTTTCCAGGGCGGAACGGGCCAGCAGGTAATCGAACTTCAGGTCGCCGGCAAGCCTGTCCTCGAGCGGCTCGAGCAACTTGTAGGCGTCGGCGTAGCGGCCGGCCCGCACCAGCGCTTCCCCTTGCGCGACGATCTGGTCATCGGACTGGGCCCAGGATGCAGTTGCAATGGACCAGGCAACTGCGATGACGGCGACACGCCAGAACTTACCCACCTTCCCCCCGGAATTCGAGCCCAAAAAGAACTGCCACGCATGCTAGACGACCCCTGCGAGCAAAGCAATCCGGCAGGGCGCCGATCCTGCGGCACCGCACGTATTTCGTGTCATACGTTGTAAGGATGCCCGGTTGCCAGCCCTGGCGGTCGGTTGGTATGGGGCCGGGTTACAATCGGCGCGCCCCAGCCTGAAATAACCGGCCGGTTCAAATCCCGTGGAAATGCCGAACAACGCGTTCAAGCGCGCCCTTCGCGAGGGCAGGACACAGGTCGGGCTGTGGTCCAGCCTGTCGTCGAACTATTCGGTGGAGGTGATCGCCGGCGCGGGCTACGACTGGATCCTGCTCGACATGGAGCATTCGCCGAACGACCTGGAATCGCTGCTCTCGCAGCTGCAGGCGGCGGCGGCCTATCCCACCCACCCGGTGGTGCGCGTACCCTGGAACGACATGGTGACCATCAAGCGCGTGCTCGACGCCGGCGCGCAGTCGCTGCTGATTCCCTACGTGCAGAACGCTTCGGAAGCGAAGGCGGCCGTGGCCAACACGCGCTACCCGCCCGCGGGCGTGCGCGGCGTGGCAGGCACCACGCGCGCCACGCGCTTTGGCCGCATCAAGGACTACGCCAAGCGCGCGCACGAGGAGATCTGCGTCCTGGTGCAGCTCGAGACCA
>CAZOSA010000300.1:0-2878 GCA_964582155.1 uncultured Enterobacteriaceae bacterium
GTCCGGGCCGCGGGCTGGACTGGGCGAGCTGATCATCCCGGAAAACGAGCCGGGATCCTCGATCATGCCGGGCAAGGTCAACCCGACGCAGGCCGAGGCGCTGACCATGATCTGCGCGCAGGTGCTCGGCAACGACACGGCGATCGGCATCGGCGCCGCCTCGGGCAACTTCGAGCTGAACGTATATAAACCGCTACTGGCGCACAACTTCCTGCAGAGCGTGCGCCTGCTCGCCGACGGCTGCGCTTCGTTCGAGGAGCATTGCGCGCGCGGTATCCGGGCCAACGAGGCGCGCATCCGCGAGCTGCTGGAGCGCTCGCTCATGCTGGTGACCGCGCTCGCGCCGCACATCGGCTACGAGCGCGCTGCCGAGATCGCCAAGAAGGCGCACCGCGAGGGCGGCACGCTCAAGGACGCAGCGCTCGCCCTGGGCTACGTCAGCGCGGCCGACTACGACCGGTGGGTGCGGCCCGAGGCGATGACGCGGCCCGGCATGGAATGAGGCGCCGCGCATTCCTCGCCGCGGCGCTCGCCCTCGCGCTTCCCGCGGCCGCGGCGCAGCGCTACGCCCGGGGACTGCTGTGGCGCATCGGCCGCGAGGGCGCGGCGCCGAGCCACGTCTACGGCACGCTGCACGCCGAGGACCCCAGGCTGACGGAGCTGCCGCCGGCGGTGCAGCGCGCCTTCGCGCAGTCACGCACGCTGATGCTCGAGTTTGTCGCCGACCCGTACTCCAGGGAAAGGTTTCTCGAGGCGGCGATGTATCTCGACCGGCAAACGCTCACCGGGGCGATCGGGCCCGCGGATTTCGAGCGCGCCTACGCGGCGCTGCAGCCGATCGGACTGACGCGCGAGTTCGTCGACAAGGTGAAGCCCTGGGGCGTGCTGCTCAACCTGCGCACCTCGCGCCAGCCCGCGGGCGCGCTGTCGCCCGACGCGCAGCTGCTGGCGCGCGCCCGGGCGCGCCGCATGCAGGTCGAGCAGATCGAAAACGTCGAGGAACAGGTGTTCACCTTCGACGAGATGTCCGCACCGGCGCAGGTGGCGCTGCTCAAGCACCATCTCGCGCATCCCGAGGCGCTGGACGCGCTCGCCGAGCGCACGCTGCAGGGCTACCTGCGCCGCGACCTCGAGGCCATCTGGAACGCGCAGCAGGAATACGCGCGCCGCAACCCGGAAATCGCCGCGCACTACGCGGAGCTGGTGAAGCGCGTGGTGCTCGACCGCAGCGTGGTCATGGCGTTTCGCATGCAGCGCGAGCTGCGGCGCGGGCGCGCCTTCGTCGCGCTCGGCGCGCTGCACCTGTACGGCGAGCGCGGCGTGCTCGCGCTGCTCGAAGAAGATGGGTATGCGGCCGAGCGGCTGTATTAAACTGCGCGCCTCATGTCGGTCGTCGTCCTTATCTCAGGCCTCGGCAGCAACTTGCGTGCGATCCTCGACGCCGGAATTCCAGTCTCCGCCGTCATCAGCAACCAGGCCGATGCCGCGGGCCTCGCTCTCGCCGCGCGCCACGGCGTGGCCACCGGCGTGGTCAAGCACGGCGCCTTTGCCACGCGGGAGGCTTTCGACGCGGCGCTCGCCGCCGCAATCGACCGCTACGCGCCGCGGCTGGTGGCGCTGGCCGGATTCATGCGCGTGCTGACGCCAGGCTTCGTCGCGCGTTACGCGGGCCGCCTGGTGAACATCCACCCCTCGCTCCTGCCCGAGTTCCCGGGTCTCGACACCCATGCGCGCGCGCTCGCGGCCGGCGTCAAGCGCCACGGCTGCACGGTGCACTTCGTCACCGGGCAGCTGGACCACGGGCCGATCGTGGCGCAGGCCTCGGTACCGGTGCTGCCCGGCGATTGCGCAGAGACGCTGGCAGCGCGCGTGCTCGAGCAGGAGCACCTGCTTTATCCGCAGGCCATCCGGTGGTTCCTGGACGGCAAGCTGGTCATCGAAGGGGGTCGAGTGCACGTTAAGGGAAATCATGCGCAGATGGTTGTCAGCGATCGCGCTTAGCTGCGCGGCGGCGGCGCAGGCCGCGCCGCCCGCGCGCGTCGAGATCGCCTATGAAGTGCTGTACAACGGCGGCCCGCTCGCGCGGGTCACGCATGTGCTTGAGCACGACGGCAGGACCTACAGTCTCAGCGAGCGCTGGGAGGGCAGCGGCCTGCTCGCGTCGCTCGGCGAGGCGCTGCGCACGAGCCGCGGCCGGATCACGCCCGGCGGCCTGCGTCCGCTCGAGTACCACGACAAGCGCCCGCGCCGCGACGCCGCGAGCGTGCGCTTCGCCTGGGAGGAGAATACCCTCACCCAGCAGTTCCGCGACGGGCCGCAACAGCGGCCGCTGCCACCGCACGCCCAGGACCGGTTGAGTTTCCTGTTCGCGCCCGCGTTCCACCCCCCCGGCAAACAGCCCCTCGAGTACCACGTCGCCGACGGCAAGGGCGTGGCGCATTACGTGTTCGACGTCGCAGGCCTCGAGCGCCTGAAGGTTCCCGCCGGCGAGTTCGACGCGCTGCGCCTGGTCATGCGCAAGGACCACCCCGATGACAAAAGCACCGAGATCTGGCTGGACCCGGCGCGTTCCTACCTGCCGCTGCGCGTGCTCGTGGTGCAAAAGGGCGGCACGCGCCTCGACCAGGTCGCCGCACGCTTCACCATGGCGCGATGATCTACCGCGCCCAGCTGGCGCGGGCCGAGGCGCTGCTGGGCGAGCTGCTCGCTTCGTCCGGGCCCGCGGACGCGGCGGTATCGCGCTACTTCAGGGCGCACCGCAATCTCGGCCAGCAGGACCGCGCTTTCGTCGCGGAAACCGTGTACGCCGTGCTGCGGCGCCGCCGCTCGCTTGAAACCGCGGCGCAGTCGGCAGCGCCGCGCGACCTGGCGATCGCTG
>CAZOSA010000301.1:0-2867 GCA_964582155.1 uncultured Enterobacteriaceae bacterium
CCCTGGGAAGGCGGCGACGGCAACGAGGTGAAGAAAAATGATGCGCTTGCCGTGGTTTGAGTGGCGCTCCCCGCGCACCATCGCGGAGGCGGCGAAGATCCTGGCGGGCGAAGGTCCGCAGGCGATGCTTATCGCCGGCGGCACGGACCTGATTCCAAACATGAAGCGCCGCCACCAGTCGCCCAAGACCCTGGTGTCGCTGCGCAGGGTGAACGAGCTGAAGAAATCGAACGGCACGCTCGGCGCGGGCCTGACGCTCTCCGAGCTGGTGCACGACGGCGCGGTCAAGGAAAACTACCGCGGGCTGTGGCAGGCGGCGGCGCAGGTGGCCACCGTGCACCTGCGCAACATGGGCACGCTCGGCGGGAACCTGTGCCTGGACACGCGCTGCACCTACTACAACCAGAACCACGAGTGGCGCAAGGCGATAGACTTCTGTCTCAAGAAGGACGGCGATGTCTGCTGGGTGGCCACTGCGAGCAAGCGCTGCGTGGCGGTGTCCTCGACCGATACCGCGCCGGCGCTGATCGCGCTCGGCGCGAAAGTGAAGCTGGTCTCGGCGCAGGGCGAGCGCGAGGTGCCGCTCGATGCTCTGTATAACAATGACGGAATCGACTACCTGACGCGGCGCGCGGACGAAATTCTGACCGAGGTCAGCGTTCCGCCGGGCTGGACCAGCAGCTACTGGAAGCTGCGCAGGCGCGGCGCCTTCGATTTCCCGGTGCTGGGGGTGGCTGCGGCCGTGAAACTGGCGCGCGACGGCACGGTGGAGGAAGCGAGGATTGCGCTTGGCGCGGCGGCTTCGCGCCCGTTCCTGGTGGAGAAGGGCGGCGAGTTCCTGATAGGCAGGAAGCTCACCGACGAGGCGATTGCCGAGGCGGGGTCCCTGGTCGCCTCGCGCGCCAAGCCCCTGGACAACACCGATCTCGACCTGTATTGGCGCAAGGACGTGGCGTCGAATTTCGCAGCCTATGCGCTGCGCGAAGTACGCGGCGACGATATGCGCGAGGCGCGCCTGCGCATCGCCCGGCAGGCGCTGTAACATCCCGCCGCATGGAAGTACGTCCCGTCGCCGGCGCGCTGGGCGCCGAGATTCTCGGCGTGGATCTGTCCCGGCCGCTCGATGCCGGCGCCACCGCGCAGATCCGCCGCGCCCTGCTCGAGCACCTCGTGATCTTCTTTCGCGAGCAGGCCCTGACCCCGGCGCAGCAGCTAGCGTTTGCGCGCGCCTTCGGCGAGCCGGTGGAATACCCGCAGTTGAAAGGGCTGCCGGACTGCCCGTTCATCACGCCGGTGGTGAAGCTCGAGCACGAACGCGTCAATTTCGGGGGGGTGTGGCACTCGGACACCACCTACCTCGAGCGCCCGCCGATGGGCAGCATGCTGTACGCGCTCGAAGTCCCGCCGCACGGCGGCGACACGCTGTTCGCGAACCAGTATCTCGCCTACGAGACGCTGTCGGCCGGCCTGAAGCGCACGCTCGAGGGACTCACCGGCGTCAATACCTCGACCAAGGCGGCGGCCTCGAAGACACGCGAGGATCGCATGCGTGCCGCAGGGGAGGAGCTCAAGGCGCTGACCGGGGAGCACCCGATCGTGCGCACGCACCCGGAGACCGGGCGCAAGGCGCTGTACGTGAACGTCGGTCACACGGAGCGCTTCAAGGGCTGGGGCGAGGAAGAGAGCCGGCCGCTGCTGGAATATCTCTTCGCGCACCAGGTGCGGCCCGAGTTCACCTGCCGTTTACGCTGGCAGCCCGGCTCGCTGGCGTTCTGGGACAACCGCTGCACGCAGCACAATCCCGTCAACGACTATCACGGCTACCGTCGCGTGATGCATCGCGTGACGCTCGCGGGGGATGCGCCGCGCTGATTGCGTTACCGCGCTGCACCAATTGACTCGTGCGCTTGACCTTGCGACGTACAGTGAGATACGGTTTGCAGTCCGAATTGCACAATCCACATTAACAAGAGCGATGGAGGAGGTTTTATGGAACGCACCCGACTGAAACGACTTCCCCTGGCGGGCGCTGTCGCGCTGGCGCTGGCGGGCATTGCCGCGATCTGGGGCGTCCCCCAGCCCGCGCACGCGCAGGGCCAGCCGCAAAAGGTCGTCATGCGCTTCGCTTCCGACTTTCCGCCGCCGCCGCACCCAGCGGGCCTGGCGATGAAGTATTTCGCCGACCGCCTGCCGCAGGTCATTCCGGGCAGCGAGGCGCGGTTGTATTACGCCGGTGCCCTGTACACGGTGCCCGAGGCATTCGAGGCGATGCGCCAGGGCAACCTGGAAATGACGTGGATGCAGATCGGCAAGGCGGCGCCGGTTGACCGCTGGATGCTGTCGGTGGTCGGACCGGGTATCCTCACGACGGTCGGCGCGGTGGACAACCTTGACCAGACCTCGACCTACAAGATGCTGGTCGACAGGCTCGCGAAGAACCAGGCGGTCAAGGTATTCGGCGTCGGGCACATGAGCTTCGGCATGGGCGTGGGCGGCAAGAAGCGCTACGCCAGCCCGTCGGACTTCGTCGGCAAGAAGGTGCGCAGCATGGGCCCTGCCGAGAACCCGGTCCTGGAAGCCTGGAATGCGAACCCGGTGGTGATGGCCTTCGGCGAAGTGCCCAACGCGATGGAGTCGGGGGTCATCGACGGCCTGATGACCAGTCTCGGCGGCTGGAACAGCATGCGCGAGACGGCGCCCTACTACACGATGGGTGGCGCTGGCGCTTTCGTGGGCGATTACTACATGGTCAGCGCGAGCCGCCGCTGGTGGGACCGTCTCAGCCCCGCCACTCGGGGCGCGCTGGACAAGCTGATCGCCGAGACCATCCAGGTGCAGAAGGAATACAACTGGTGCTTCGACAAGAT
>CAZOSA010000302.1:0-2864 GCA_964582155.1 uncultured Enterobacteriaceae bacterium
GGGCTGGGCGCGCGTGCACGGCGAGCGCTGGCGCGTGCGCAGCGGCACGCCGCTGCGCACCGGCGAGCGCGTGCGCGTCACTGCGGTGCGCGGGCTGTTGCTCGAGGTGACGGGCGCGCGGGATGATTCTACGGGGAGGTAGGCATGTTCTATTTCGGCTTGGGGTTCCTGGCGCTGGTCATCCTCCTGGCGCTGGCGTCGCTGCGCATCCTGCGCGAGTACGAGCGCGGCGTGGTGTTCCTGCTGGGGCGTTTCCAGGGCGTGATGGGGCCGGGCCTGATCGTCGTAGTGCCCGGAATCCAGCAGATGGTGCGCGTGGACCTGCGCACCGTGGTGCTGGACGTGCCCACCCAGGACGTGATCTCGCGCGACAATGTTTCGGTGAAAGTGAACGCGGTGGTGTACTTCCGCGTGGTCGACCCGCAGCTCGCCATCATCCAGGTCGCCAACTTCCTCGATGCCACCAGCCAGCTGGCGCAGACCACGCTGCGCTCGGTGCTCGGCAAGCACGAGCTGGACGAGATGCTCGCCGAGCGCGAGAAGCTCAACATCGACATCCAGACCGTGCTCGACCAGCAGACCGACGCCTGGGGCATCAAGGTGGCCAACGTCGAGATCAAGCACGTGGACCTGAACGAGTCCATGGTGCGCGCCATCGCGCAGCAGGCGGAAGCCGAGCGCGCGCGGCGCGCCAAGATCATCCACGCCGAGGGCGAGATGCAGGCGTCGGAAAAGCTGCTGGAGGCCGCCAGGATACTGTCGCAGCGCCCCGAGGCGATGCAGCTCCGGTACCTGCAGACGCTGACGCAGATCGCGGGCGACAAGTCCTCCACCATCGTGTTTCCGCTGCCGATGGATCTCATCGGGCCGATCCTGGAGGCGGCGCAGAAGCTGAAGTCCTCGGCATGACGAGCGGGGCGCGCCCGCTCGACGGCATCCGGGTCCTGGAGATGGGCCAGCTGCTGGCGGGTCCCTTCGCCGGCTGCGTGCTGGGATATTTCGGCGCCGAGGTGATCAAGGTCGAGCCGCTGCGCGGCGACCCGATCCGGGGCTGGCGCGTGGTGCGCGACGGCTCCTCGCTCTGGTGGCACAGCCTCGCGCGCAACAAGAAGTCGGTGACGCTCGACCTGCAGAGCCCGCGCGGCCGCGAACTGGCCCGTGCGCTCGCCGTGAAATCCGACGTGCTGATCGAGAACTTTCGTCCCGGCACCATGGAGAAGTGGGGCCTGGGGCCCGAAGACATGAAGCGCCTGCACCCGGAGCTGATCTATGCCCGCGTATCGGGGTATGGCCAGACCGGGCCGTACGCATCGAGGCCCGGCTTCGCGTCGGTGTGCGAGGGCTTTGCCGGGTTCCGCTACCTGAACGGATTCCCCGACCGCGCCCCGGTGCGCCCCAACCTCTCGATGGGCGACACGCTTGCCGGCCTGCATGCGGTGCTCGGCATCCTGCTCGCGCTTACCGCGCGCCTGCGCGCGAAGGCGCCGGCGGGGCAGGTGGTGGACGTGGCGATTTACGAGTCGGTATTCAACATGCTGGAAGCGGTGGTGCCCGAGTACGACGGCGCGGGCGTGGTGCGCGAACCCTCGGGCTCGACCATCACCGGCATCGTCCCGACCAACACCTACCGCTGTGCCGACGGCAAATACGTGGTGATCGGCGGCAACGGCGATTCGATCTACCAGCGCCTGATGCGCGCCATCGGCAGTCCGCAGATGGCGGGGGACCCGCGCTACGCGACCAATGCGAAGCGCGTCGAGAACGAGAAGGACATCGACGATGCGATCTCGGCCTGGACGGGGGCGCGCGACTCGGCGGCGGTGCTCGCCGTGCTGCGCGATGCCGGGGTGCCCAACGGCCCCATCTACAGCGTCGCCGACATGGTGGCCGACGAGCACTTCATTGCGCGCGGCATGTTCGAGACCGTGAGCGTGGGCGGCAAGCCGCTCAAGATCCCCGCGATCCCGCCGCTCCTCGGCGACACGCCCGGGCGCACCGACGCGCCGGGACCCAAGCTCGGGGCGCACACCGACGAGGTGCTGGAAGGACTGCTCGGCCTGCGCGCCGACGCGCGCGCCGAGCTGCGCGCCGCCAGGGTGATCTAGGGGACGATTTTTTCCGCGCGAAAGCGCGCCAGCAGCCGTACGAACATTTCTTCGCTGTCCACCACGGCCTGAAAGCCGTGCTGGCGCGCCTTGGTCACGTTCGTCATCACGTCCCAGTCGCAATTGAAGACGTAGTCGCCAAACGGCCAGGCCGCGATCTGGTCGAAGCGGTACGGCTGCAGCCCGTGTTTTTTCACCATCCGGTCCCAGAGCGGCGCCTTGTCCGCCATGAACCCGACCAGCGCATGCGGCTGCGGGTCCGCCGCGGGCATGTCGAATGCCCCGGCGATCTTCGGCCACAGGTGCCGCCAGCGGAAGTAGTCCCCGTTGGTGATGTTGTAGGCCTGGTTGGCGCAGCGCGGCTCGGTCGCGGCCCAGTACGCCGCCTCGGCGAGATGCGCCGACTCGGTGACCTGGTACAGGCTCGACCAGGCCTTGCCCGGGAAGGCGAGGGGCAGGCCCAGTTCCTTTCTCATCGCCGCGTAGACCGCGATCACCGGCACGATGCTCATCGCCGTGCCGGGCGCGAAGCCGCACAGCGTCTGCGGCCGCAGCTCGGTCCAGCGCCAGCGCTTGCCCTTCTGGAACGCCCTCAGCCAGTCGATCTGGTCGAAGTAGTAGTTCGCGCCGGCGTGGCGCGGGTCGTCCTCGCGCGCAGGCGTCTTGAACGGCCCGAGGTGCGAGCCGTAGTACTTGGTGCCGGTCACCAGCACCACGCGCTCCAGCGCAGGCGATGCGCGCTCGATCGCGGTAACCGAA
>CAZOSA010000303.1:0-2847 GCA_964582155.1 uncultured Enterobacteriaceae bacterium
CCAGGTGGCGGCAGTGCGCGGCGAGCGCGCGCACATCCAGTTCCGCGGCTTCACCCCGGCCGACCGCGACAACCTGAAGGCGGCGCTGGGCGACAAGATCACGGTGCAGGAGTCGGCCTGGGACTGCATCCTGCTGGTCGGCATCAACCACGAGAAGAAACCGTTCGACGACAAGCGGGTGCGCCGCGCGCTGACGCTGGCGCTGGACCGGCACGAGGCGTCGACTGCGCTGTCCAAGATCGCGATCGTCAAGTCGGTCGCCGGGGTGCAGGTGCCGGGCACGCCGTTCGCGACGCCGCCCGGGGAGCTGAACAAGCTCGCCGGCTACTGGACCGACATCGACAAGTCGCGCGCCGAGTCGCGCCGGCTGTTGAAGGAGGCCGGGGTACCCGAGAACTTCTCGTTCACCTTCACCAACCGCGGCATCCCGATGCCTTATGAGCCGCTCGGCGTGTGGATGATCGACCAGTGGCGCCAGGTCGGCCTCAACGTCAAGCAGGAAGTGATCGAGCCGGCGGCCTACTTCGGCGTAATCCGCAAAGGCGACGCCGCGGTGTTCATGGACTTCCAGTGCGGCTACATCGTCGAACCGGACCTCGACATGTACAAGTTCCTGTCGAGCGACCGCAATCCGGCCAACTACGGGCGCTACACGGACCGGGTGCTGGACGAGCTGTACGACAAGCAGAGCCGCGCCACCAACGTCGAGGAGCGCAAGAACCTGGTGCGCCAGTTCGAGAAGCGGTTGCTTGACGAGGAGGCGCACTACCTCATGACGCTGCAATGGCACCGCACCATCCCGCATTCGTCCAAGGTGAAGGGCTGGCAGATCACGCCGAGCCACTACCTCAACAACACGCTGGACGTGGTCTGGCTCTCGGAGTAACCCGCGCGGACCCGGCGGTGCGCCGAGCGCCGCCGGGCTGAGCCCCGATGCTGCATTACGTCATCAAGCGGCTGCTGCTGATGATCCCGACGTTGTTCGGGGTCGCGGTGCTCATCTTCCTGCTGTTGCGCGTGGTCCCGGGCGACGTCGTCGAAGCGCGCTACATGACCCAGGGCAGTCAGTTCCAGTCGCAGGACCTGATGGATATCGAGCGGAAGAAATTGGGCCTCGACCAGCCGCTGTGGAAGCAGTTCACCGCGTGGATGGGCGGGGTGCTCCGGCTCGACTTCGGCCTGTCCATGTGGACCGGGTCGCCCATCACGGAGGAAATCAAGCTGCGCTTCGCGCTGTCGCTGCAGCTGGCGATCATGGCCACGCTGGTGGCGACGCTGCTGGCGATCCCGCTCGGCATCATCGCCGCGATCAAACAGGACACCTGGGTGGACTATGCGGTGCGGGTGTTCTCGATCGCGGGCCTGGCGATGCCTTCGTTCTGGCTCGGCATCCTGATGATTCTTGCGATGCTGATCATCTTCAAGTGGTTGCCGCCGATGGTGTTCACGCCGTTCTGGGTGGATCCCTGGGAGAATCTCGCGCAGCTCATCTGGCCGGCGCTCGCCGTCGGCTACCGCTATTCCGCGGTCGCCACCCGCATGATGCGCTCGGCAATGCTGGAAGTGCTGCGCGAGGACTACATCCGCACGGCGCGCGCCAAGGGCCTGTGGCTGAGACTGATCCTGTCGCGCCACGCGCTGAAGAACGCGATGCTCCCGGTGATCACCGTGGTCGGCCTGGAATTCGCCTTCCTGATGGGCGGGCTGGTGGTCACCGAGCAGGTGTTCAACCTGAACGGACTGGGCATGCTGTTCGTCGAGGCGATCTCGCACCGCGACTACACCCTCACGCAGGCGCTGGTGCTGATCGTGGCCGCGGTGTTCATCTTCGTGAACTTCGCCACCGACATCGCCTACGCCTGGCTCGACCCGCGCATCCGCTACCGCTAGCCATGGCCGTCACCAAGGAAAGCCTCGAGCAGCTCGCCCGCAGCGAGGCGCCGCGCGCGCGCTGGCTGCAGGCGATCTACGACTTCGCCTGGCAGCGGCCGCTCGGCGCGATCGGCGCCGTGATCATCGTGGTGATGACACTGGTCGCGCTCACCGCGCAATGGATTGCGCCCTACGACGCGCTCGCGACCGACTACGGCGCCATGCTGGCGGCGCCCGGCGCGCAGCACTGGCTGGGCACCGACGCCTACGGCCGCGACGTGATGTCGCGCATGATCTACGGCTCGCGCACCGCCCTGATCGTCGGCTTCGGCGCGTCGTTCATCGGCACGACACTCGGCGCGCTCATCGGCGTTGCAAGTGCCTATTTCGGCGGCCGCATCGACCTCATCATTCAGCGCATCATGGACGTGCTGATCTCGTTTCCGCTCATCATCCTCGCGCTCGCCGTGGTGGCGATCCTCGGCACCGGTGTGGGCAACGTGATTCTCGCCATCGCCATCCCGATGATCCCGCGCTGCGCGCGCGTGGTGCGCTCGAGCGCCCTGGCAGTGCGCGAGATGCCTTACGTCGACGCGGCGCGCGCTGCGGGCTTTCGCCATTCCCGCATCGTGCTGCGCCACATGCTGCCGAACGTGATGGCGCCCTACCTGATCATGCTGACCGCGCTCCTCAGCCAGGCGATCCTGCTGGAGGCGTCGCTCTCCTTCCTCGGCCTCGGCGTGCAGGAGCCGGTCGCGGCCTGGGGCCTGATGCTGCGCGGCGCCGCGGTGGAATTCGCCGAGACTGCGCCATGGATGGCGTTCTTCCCGGGCCTCGCCATCAGCCTTGCGGTGTTCGCCTTCAACCTTTTTGGCGACTCGCTGCGCGACGCGCTCGATCCGCGCCTGCGCACGCTGTAGCGCACTGGCGGAAGGGGAGGGATTCGAACCCCCGAGGGCCGCGAGGCCCTTCCGG
>CAZOSA010000304.1:0-2844 GCA_964582155.1 uncultured Enterobacteriaceae bacterium
ATGGCCGCGCCGGCGCGCCGCGGCGCGCAGCGCGTCCGCCGCCTCCAGCGCGAGCAGCGGCTCGTCGCCGTGGATCACGTAGAGCGGCGCGAATGAGCGCGCGAGATGTGCCTCCAGCTGGTCAGCGCGCAGCTGCATCGGCGGCGGGTTTGCGGGCGGTGGCGATACGCCGCATGATCTGCTGCACCATGTCGGCCTGCATCTCGGCGAACAAAAGCTGTTCCTCGGCCTCCTTGGCCAGCACGTCGGCGTCGTCGTAGGTGACGTCGCGGGTGAGCACCACCGTGCTCGCCGGGAGGAAATTGCCGCCCTTGCCGTCGCCGACGCGGAAGGCCACCCGGTAGATGAGCCGGAACTCGCGCACGCGCCCCGCAGCGTTGAGCGACAGGATATCCTTGGTGCGCGTTTCCTCGGTGAACTGCAGCAGCGCCTGCGCGCCCTTGGCGTCGTCCACCACGCGCGTGGCGGTGCCGGACTGGATGTTGCGCTTCAGGTCGAGCGCGATGCCGCTGGTGGCGTTCGGCAGGTAGAGGGTGTCGAACGGCAGGCTCACGGTGCCGCGCAGCTGGAAGCCGCAGGCGGCGAGCAAGAGGGCGAGCAGCGCAATCGATGCGCGCATCACACCACGATATTGACCAGGCGATTCGGTACGAAGATTATTTTCTTCACCGCCTGGTCGGCGATGTATTTGCGCATCTGTGCGGTGGCGCTGCCCTCGATGGCCTTTTGGTCGGCGGATCTCGGTACGGTCACCGAGCCGCGGGTCTTGCCGTTCACCTGCACTACGTACTCGATCTCGTCCTGCTGCAACGCCGCCGCGTCGGGCTCGGGCCAGGGCGCGGCCATCACGTCCTCGCCGAAGCCGAGCACGCGCCACAATTGGTGGCAGATGTGCGGCGTGATCGGCGAGAGCAGGCGCAGCAGGATCGACAGGCCTTCCTCGGTCTCACGGCTGCGGCCCGGGACTTTTTCCAGCGCGTTGAGGATTTTCATCGCCGCCGAGGCGACGGTGTTGAACTGGTGCTTGCCGAGGTCGTAATTTGCCTGCTTGAGCATCGCGTGGATTTCGTGGCGCAGCGCTGCCGGTTCAGGGGCCGCCGCGGCGCCGTCCTGGAATTTCACCGCGTAGGCCCACAGGCGCTTGAGGAAGCGAAAGGAGCCTTCGACGCTCTCATCGCTCCACTCCAGCGTGTTGGTCGGCGGCGACGCGAAAATGATGTAGAAGCGCGCGGTGTCCGCGCCGTACTTGTCGATCAGCGCCTGGGGGTCGACGCCGTTGTTCTTCGACTTGGACATGGTGCCGACGCCGGCATACACCACTGGCCTGCCGTCGCGCGTCCTGCCGCCAAGGATCTTGCCCCTGGCGTCGCGCGTCGCCTCCACGTCGGCCGGGTTGATCCACTCGCGCCGGCCCTGCGCCTCGCTGTAGTAGGACTCGGCGAGCACCATCCCCTGCGTCAGCAGGTTGGTGAACGGCTCTTCGACGTCGAGCAGCCCTTGGGCTTTCATGGCGCGCGAAAAAAAGCGCGAATAGAGCAGGTGCAGGATGGCGTGCTCGATACCGCCGACGTACTGGTCCACCGGCATCCAGTACTTCGCGCGCGCATCCAGCATGGCGCGCTCGTTGTCGGGGCAGGCAAAGCGCGCGAAGTACCACGATGAATCCACGAAGGTGTCCATGGTGTCGGTCTCGCGCTTGGCCGGCTTGCCGCAGGACGGGCACTTGGTCTCGTAGAACTCCGGCATCTTCGCCAGCGGATTTCCCGTGCCGTCGGGCACCAGGTGCTCGGGCAGCCGCACCGGCAGATCCTGGTCGGGCACCGGCACGTCGCCGCAGGACGCGCAGTGCACGATGGGGATCGGGCAGCCCCAGTAACGCTGGCGCGAGATGCCCCAGTCGCGCAGCCGCCACTGCACCTGCTTTTCGCCCAGGCCCTTGGCGTGCAGGTCGGCCGCGATCGCATCCACCGCGGCCTGGGTGCCGAGGCCGTCGTACTTGCCAGAATTCATGCAACTGCCGTACCCGGCGTAGGCGGGCTGCCAGGGCTGGGGCACCGCGTCGCCGGCCGGGTGGCGGATCACGCAGCGGATCGGCAATCCGTACTTGAGCGCGAAGGCGTAGTCGCGCTCGTCGTGCGCCGGCACGCCCATCACCGCGCCTTCGCCGTAACCCATCAGCACATAGTTGCCGACCCACACCGGGAGTTTCTCCCCCGAGATCGGGTGCGTGCAGAAAAGGCCCGTGGGCATGCCTTTCTTTTCCAGCTGCGCGAGATCGGCTTCCATCACCGCGCCGCGCTTGCACTCCTCGACAAACTGCGCGAGCTGCGCGTCCTTTTTCGCCGCGAAGGCGGCGATCGGATGCTCGGCCGCGACGGCGCAGAAGGTGGTGCCCATCAGCGTGTCGGCGCGCGTGGTGAACACCCACAGCAGTTTGCTCTCGGTGCCGAGCTCGTAGGCAAAGGCGACGCGCACGCCCTCCGAGCGGCCGATCCAGTTTTTCTGCATCAGCTTGACCTGCTCGGGCCAGCCGTCCAAGCTGTCCAGCGCGCCCAGCAGCTCCTGCGCGAAAGCGGTGATGCGGAAGAAGTACATCGGAATCTCGCGCTTTTGCACCAGCGCGCCGGTGCGCCAGCCGCGGCCGTCGATCACCTGCTCGTTGGCGAGCACGGTCTGGTCGACGGGATCCCAGTTCACCACGCCGGTTTTCTTGTAGGCGAGGCCCTGCTTGAACAGGCGCGTGAACAGCCACTGGTTCCACCGGTAGTACTCGGGCTTGCAGGTGGCGAGCTCGCGCTCCCAGTCGAGCGCGAAGCCCAGGCCCTGCAACTGGCGCTTCATGGC
>CAZOSA010000305.1:0-2829 GCA_964582155.1 uncultured Enterobacteriaceae bacterium
GCCGCCGCGCGCTGCGCCGCGTTCACTGCCGCGCCGCGCGCCACGATCACGGCCTCCAGCGTCCCGCGCTCGTGCGCGAGGTAACCCTTGGCCGCCTCCACCAGGTTGGGAATCAGGTCGTAGCGGCGCTTGAGCTGCACGTCGATCTGCGCGTACGCGTTCCTGAAGCGGTTGCGCAGCGCCACCAGCCGATTGAAGATCGAGATCGCCCACGCCGCGAATGCGACGACACCTGCGAAGGTGATCCAGCCAACGACGCTCATCGCGCTTCCCCTTGACGGTCCGATGCCCCGGCTACTATAGCGCATGCTCTCGTTCCTGTGCCGCGCGGCTAGAATGAAGGCATGGACGCGCGCAGACGCGCAATCCTCGCCGGCCTCGGTGGACTCGCGGTGATGGGAAACGTGACCGGCGGGGAACGCATGCACACGCGCAAGATCCCCTCGAGCGGCGAGGCCCTGCCGGTAATCGGCCTCGGCACCTGGCAGACCTTCGACGTCGGCGGCGACGCGGCGGCGCGCGCGCCACTGAAGGAAGTCATGCGGCAGTTCTTCGCCGGCGGCGGCCGCGTGGTGGATTCATCGCCCATGTACGGCTCCAGCGAATCGGTGGTCGGCGATGCCTGCGCAGAGCTCGGCATCTGCGAGCCCCTGTTCATGGCAACCAAGGTCTGGACCAGCGGCAGAGAGCAAGGCATCCGCGAAATGCAGCGCTCCATCGAGCGCATGCGCGCCGGGCGCATGGACTTGATGCAGGTGCATAACCTCCTGGATGTCGAGACGCACACGAAGACGCTGCGCGAGTGGAAGGCGCGGCAGCGCGTGCGCTACATCGGCATCACGCACTACACCTCCTCGGCCTACGCGGAGATCGAGCGCTGGCTGAAGACGAAGCAGTACGACTTCCTGCAGATCAACTACTCGCTCGCCGAAAGCGAATCGGAGAAGCGCCTGCTGCCGCTCGCGCAGGAACTCGGCGTGGCGGTGATCGCCAACCGCCCATTCGCCGAAGGTTCAATGTTCCGCCGTGTGCGCGGCAAGCCGCTGCCGCCCTGGGCGGCGGAACTGGGCATCGGGAGCTGGGCGCAGTATTTCCTCAAGTGGATCGTGTCGCACCCGGCAGTGACCTGCGTCATTCCCGCCACCGGCAAATCCGAGCACATGAAGGATAACCTCGCCGCGGGCACCGGGCGGGTTCCCGAGGATTCGCAGCGCACCCGCATGGCGCAGCACTACGCCTCGCTCTAGTCGAATCCCGGCGGCGGCGTGAAGGCGTAGTACTCCCGCTCGATGAGGCGCGCCACCGCAATGGTCCGGTAGTCACCGTATTGCGGGCCTACGATCTGCACACCCACCGGCAGCCTGCCGCCGGCGAGTTCGATCGGCGCCACGGTGGACGGCAGGTAACACATCCCGGAGTAGCCCGCCCAGAACATCTGCGTGGTCGAAGGCTGCGGCTTGCCGTTGACGTCGATCATGCGCTCCCAGCGCTCGCCTTTCTGGTTCTGCGGGAAGGCAGGCGTCGCCGCGGTGGGGCAGAGCAGCACATCCCACTCCCTGAAAAACTCGGCCCACGCGAGGCGCATCTGGTGGCGCCGGTTCGACCAGCCGAGCCACTCCTTGTGGCGCATGACATTGGCGCGCGCGGCCTGCGCTTCGTAGCTCAGGTCCGCCTTGGAACGCTTGTGCGCCAGTTCCTCCCAGAGCGCGACATGGTGCGGCAGCTGCCGGCCCGCGGTCGCGGCGCGCAGCAGGGCGATATACACGCGGTGCGCTTCGTCCGGGTCGAAATCTGGACGCGCCTGGTCGGAAACACGGGCACCTTTCTTCGCCAGCGCGCTCGCCAGGCGCTGGATCGCACCGCAGACGCTGGCGTCCACTTGCGCGGTCGGGTGCGAAGGCATGACCGCGACGCGCAGCTTGCGGAACGACGAAAGTTTCGGCTGTTGCAGCGCAAGCTTGGTCCCGGCGCCGTCGATTTCGTCGGGGCCGGCAATGAGTTCGAGCGCAAGCTTCAGATCCTCGGCGCTGCGCGCGAGCGGCCCGATGGCCGCGATGTCGCCGGGGTGCACCGACCCAGGCAGCGCGTGTCCCTTCGGCGAGCAGATGCCCCAGGTCGGCTTGTGGCCGTAGACGCCGCAGTAGTGCGCGGGCCCGCGGATGGAGGCGCCGATGTCGCTGCCCAGCTCGAGGCCGGTGAGCCCCGCGGCGAGCGCCGCCGCCGAGCCGCCCGAAGAACCGCCGGGCGTGCGCAGCAGGTCCCAGGGATTGTTGGTGGTGCCGTAAATGGGATTGAAGCTCTGCCAGTCGGCGAGCAGCACCGGCACGTTGGTCTTGCCGAAGACGATGGCGCCGGCGGCCTTGAGGCGCTCGACCGCCAAAGCATCGGTTTTTGCGATGTTGTCCTTGAACTCGGTCAGCCCTCTCGTCGTGGGCCAGCCGGCGACGTCGAAGGACTCTTTTACGGTCATCGGCAGGCCGTGCAGCGGTCCTCGCTTTCCCTTGGCGCGGTCGGCAGTGCGCGCCGCCTTGCGCCCGGCGTCAAGGTCCATGACGCAAAGCGCGTTCAGCGCGCGGTTGTGCTGGCGCACGCGCGCGGCGTAGAGGTCGAATAGCTCCACTGCGCCGAGCTTCTTCGCCCGCAGCGCCTGCATGAGCTTGGTGGCCGACCAGAAGGCGGTATTCATGCCCCATCTTAACCGGGAGGCGGCGTTAGAATTCTCCACGTTTCACGTTCAGGAGGTGCCATGCTGCAGGAGCGAATTCCCGATCTGGCCCAGTGCGTCGAGCCCGACCGCGTGAGGAAAGAGGTCTACACCGACCCGCAGAT
>CAZOSA010000306.1:0-2829 GCA_964582155.1 uncultured Enterobacteriaceae bacterium
ATCCATGGCGGTGTTGCCGCCGCCGAGCACGATGACGCGCCTGCCGATGCGCGTGGTGTGACCGAAGGACACGGAGGACAGCCAGTCGATGCCGATGTGGATGTTCTTCGCCGCTTCCTTGCGCCCCGGCAGGTCGAGGTCGCGCCCGCGCGGCGCGCCCGAGCCGACGAAAATCGCGTCATGGCCCTGCGCCATGAGTTTTTTCATCGAATCGATCTTCACCCCGCCCTTGAACTCCACGCCCAGATCGAGGATGTAGCCCACCTCCTCGTCGATGACCTCTTCGGGGAGGCGAAACCTCGGGATCTGCGACCAGATCATCCCGCCCGCGCGCGGATCCTGGTCGAACACGGTGACCTGGTAGCCGAGCGGCGCGAGGTCGCGCGCCACCGTGAGAGAAGCCGGCCCCGCGCCGACGCAGGCGATGCGCTTGCCGTTTTTCTTCGCGGCGGGCCTGGGCATGCGCGCCTTCACGTCGTCGCCCTTCAGATCCGCGGCAACGCGCTTCAGGCGGCAGATGGCGACGGGTTCGGGTCTCGCCTGGTTTTCTTCCTCGACGCGGCCGCGGCGGCAGGCGGGCTCGCAGGGACGGTCGCAGGTGCGCCCGAGAATTCCCGGGAACACGTTCGAGGTCCAGTTGACCATGTAGGCATCGGAATAGCGGCCTGCGGCGATCAAGCGGATGTATTCGGGGACCGGGGTGTGGGCAGGACACGCCCACTGGCAATCGACGACTTTATGAAAATAGTCTGGATTGCGGATGTCTGTGGGCTGCAACTCCTGTTCTCCTTGCGCGGCGCCGCACTGTTACCTGCCCGTGACGGCTGACGTAAGGGAAAGTCTACTCCGGGCCAAGAAGGAGGGAAAGGCTTTGTTATCAAAAACCTGCAAAGGGGCCTGCAGGCGCGGCCTAACGATCAGTTCTTGTCCCATGGCCCGCCCTCGTCCAGCGTGAAGTAGAAGGTCGCGCCGCGGCCCTCCCCGGCTTGCGCCCAGACGCGCCCGCCATGGCGCGCGATCACCCGCTGCACGGTCACCAGGCCGATGCCGGTGCCGGGATAGTCCTTCGGGTCGTGCAGCCGCTGGAAGGCGCCGAACAGCTTGTCCACCAGGCGCATGTTGAAGCCGGCGCCGTTGTCGCGCACGTAATAGCGCCGCTCGCCGGCCTCGTGCTCTTCGCCCACCTCGATGCGCGCGCCCTCGCGCCGGCGCGTGAATTTCCACGCGTTCTCGATCAGATTCTGCAGCACGAGGCGCATGAGCGCCGGGTCGCCGTGCGCCCGCAGGCCGGGGGCGATCGCCACCTCAACCGCGCGCTGCGGCTCGCCGGCGCGCAGATCCTCGACCACCAGCGCGGCGATGCCGGACAGGTCGAGCGCCGCCGGCGTCACCGGCGCGCGCGACACGCGCGAGAGATTCAGCAGGTCGTCGATCAGCAGGCCCATGCGCCTGGCGGCCTCCTGCACGCGCTCCAGGTAGTGCAGCGCCTTGTCGTCCAGGGCGCCGGCGTGGTTGCGCGCCAGCAGCTCGCTGAAGCCGTGAATGGCCCGCAGCGGCGCGCGCAGGTCGTGCGACACCGAGTAGCTGAAAGCCTCGAGCTCGCGGTTGGCGTCCTCGAGCTGGCGCGTGCGCCGCTGCACGCGCGCCTCGAGCCCGGTGTTGAGCGTGCGGATCTCCTCCTCGACGCGCCGCCGCTCGCTGACATCGCGCACCACGGTGAGCGCGCCCGGGCGTGCCTCGACCTGGAACGGCGCGGACACCACCTCGCCGTAGAAGGTGCTGCGATCCAGGCGCTGCTGCAGGATGACGGCCGCAGGCACCGTCTGGCCCTGCATGAGCTTGCGCACGCGCGCCGCCACCATCTCGCGGTACGCCGGGTGCACATGATCGACGATCGGCGTGCCGACCAGGTCTTCGGGCCGCGCCGCGCCGTACAGGCGCGCCCCGGCGCTGTTGACGAAGGCGATGCGCCCCTCGCTCAGCAGCATGATCGCGTCGGGCGAAGTCTCCACCAGGGCACGGTAGCGCGCCTCGCTCTCGCGCAGTGCCTGCTCGGTGTCCGCCCGTGCGGGGGGTATCCCCCGGTTCGCCGTCACCGCACTCCTCCATCGATGGTCCGGGACTAGGGTAGCCGAAACTAGTAATCTCCGTTGTCGAACAGGTAAGCTAACGCCATGACCACGCAACTCGAAGCACTCAGGCGGCACTCCGTGGTGGTCGCCGACAGCAGCGATGTCGACGCCGTCGCCCGCTGGCACCCGCAGGACGCCACCACCAACCCGTCCCTGCTGCTGGCATCGGCGCAAGTCGCCCGCTACCGGCCGCTGGTGGAGGATGCCCTGGCCCGCGGCAAGGGCGCAGCCGAGGCTACCCTTGAATGGCTGTTCGTGCTGTTCGGCCGCGAAATCCTCAAGCACATCGCCGGGCGCGTCTCCACCGAGGTGGACGCGCGACTGTCCTTCGACACCGGGGGCACGATCGCGAAAGCGCGCCGCTTCATCGAGCTCTACGCCGAGGCCGGGGTGGCGCGCGAGCGCGTGCTGGTCAAGGTTTCGACCACCTGGGAAGGCATCCGCGCCGCCGAGCGCCTGGAGCGCGAGGGCATCCACTGCAACATGACCCTGTTGTTCTCCTTCGCCCAGGCGGTGGCCTGCGCCGAGGCGGGCGTGACTCTCATCTCGCCCTTCGTCGGGCGCATCTACGACTGGCATAAGGCGGCGCGCAAGGTGCAGGACATCCCCATCGCCGAGGACCCCGGCGTGGCCTCCGTCGCCCGCATCTACCGCTACTACAAGAAGTTCGGCTACGCCACGCAGGTGATGGGTGCGA
>CAZOSA010000307.1:0-2795 GCA_964582155.1 uncultured Enterobacteriaceae bacterium
CGCCTCTGGGCGAAGTCGTGGCGCTTGGGCGCGGCGAGCTCGACCTGCGCGATGCCGGGCGCATCCGCAAAGCGGTGCGCGCCGGGAATCCGGACGTGATCGTCAACGCTGCCGCCTGCACCGCGGTGGACAAGGCCGAAGCCGAGCGCGAAGTTGCGTTCGCGGTGAACGCGACGGCGCCCGGCGTGCTTGCGCAGGAGGCGAAGCGCAGCGGCGCGCTCCTCGTGCACTACTCCACCGACTACGTGTTCGACGGCGCGAAGGCCGCGCCCTACGTGGAGGAGGACGCGCCGAACCCGATCAATATCTACGGCGAGAGCAAGCTCGCGGGCGAGCGCGCGATCGCGGCCTCGGGGTGCCGGTACCTGATCCTGCGCACGAGCTGGGTGTACGGGCCGCGCGGCAGCAACTTCATGCTCACCATGCTGCGCCTGGCGCGCGAGCGCCCGGAACTGCGCGTGGTGGACGACCAGGTCGGCGCGCCGACCTCCAGCCTCGCCATCGCGCGCGCCACGGCGCAGGTGCTGCGGCCCGGCGTGCACGGCACCTACCACCTCAGCGCGGCAGGGCAGGTGAGCTGGTGCGGCTTTGCGCGCGCCATCCTCGCGCGCGCCGGCATCGCCACGCCGGTCACGGCGATCCGCACGGAAGACTATCCGACCGCGGCCAGGCGGCCGCGCAATTCGCGCCTGGACTGCTCGCGGCTGCGCGCGGACTTCGGCGTGGCGCTCGCGCCGTGGGAAGAGGGACTCGACGAGGTGATGGCGGCGCGTTGACCGGCGCGCAGGTCAGGTGTCGGGGATGCCATCCACGTTCGCCAGCCACACCCTCGCCTCGGCGTCGCTCGGCGCGCGCCAGTCGCCGCGCGGCGAGAGCGAGCCGCCGGAGCCGACCTTGGGGGCATTGGGCATCGCGCTGCGCTTGTACTGCGAGATCTGGAAGAAGCGGTGCAGGAACACGCGCAGCCACTTCCTGATCTCCGCCATCTCGTACTTGCCGCGCTCGGGCCCGCCGTGGCCCCAGGCGCACCAGGCGAGGAACGCCACCTTCTGCGGCAGGTAGCCGAAGCGCAGCGTGTAGTACAGGTTGAAATCCTGCAGTTCGTAGGGACCGACCACCGCCTCGGTGCTTTGCGCGGGCTCCCGGTCGCTGCCGCCCGGCACCAGTTCGGGGCTGATCGGCGTGTCGAGCACTTCCTGCAGCACCTTGCTCGCCGCCGCGCCGAGCTGCCCGGTACGCGCGACGTAGCCGATCAGGTACTGGATCAGCGTCTTCGGCACGCTGGCGTTGACGTGGTAGTGCGCCATTTGATCGCCCACGCCGTAGGTGCACCAGCCCAGCGCCGCCTCCGACAGGTCGGAGGTTCCGACCACCGGGGCATTGTGCGCGTTGGCCAGGCGGAACAGGTGGCTGGTGCGCTCGCCGGCCTGCACGTTCTCGAAGGTCACGTCGTGCACCGGCTTTCCTTGCGCGAAGGGATGGCCGATGTCCTTGAACATCTGCATGCAGCTTGGCCGGATGTCGATCTCCTGCGCCCTCGCCCCCACCGCCGCCATCAGGCGCCGCGCCTGGTCGAGCGTGCGCCCGCTGGTGGCGTAACCCGGCATGGTGTAGGCGAGGATGTTGGCGCGCGGCAGCTGCATCACGTCCATGGCCCGCGCGCACACGATCAGGGCCTGCGTCGAATCGAGGCCGCCGGAGACGCCGATCACCACCTTGTCCGAGCCGATCGAGCGCAGGCGCTTCACCAGGCCCTGCACCTGGATCTCGTACACCTCGTGGCAGCGCTCGTCGCGTGTCGCGGGGTCGGCCGGGACGTAGGGAAAGCGCTCGTAGCGGCGCGCAAGCGCGAGCTTGACCTCGCGCGGCAGCGGCAGGGAGAAGCGCAGCGTGCGAAACTGAGCCAGCGCGTCGCGGTGCCGCTCGGCCGCCTGGCCGAAGGTGTTGGTGCGCATGCGGTCCTGCGCGATGCGGTCGAGGTCGAGGTCGCCCAGCACGACCTGGGAACGGTAGGCGTAGCGCTCGGTCTCGGCGATGCGCGAGCCGTTTTCGTAGATCATGCCGTGCCCGTCCCAGGCGAGCTCGGTGGTGGATTCGCCGAAACCCGCGCCGGTATAGAGGTAGCAGGCGATGCAGCGCGCGGACTGGTTGGCCACCAGTTCTCGCCGGTACTCGTGCTTGCCCACCGTGACGTTGGACGCGGACAGGTTCACCAGCAGGCTCGCGCCGGCGAGCGCCGCGTGCGAGGAGGGCGGGATCGGTGTCCACAGGTCCTCGCAGATCTCGACGGCGAAGGTGCACAACGGCTGCTCCTCGGGCTGGAACAGGAGTTTCGCGCCGAATGGCACGTCGCGCTGCCCGCAGAGCTCGATCGCCTGCCGCGTGCAGCGCTCGCCGGGGGCGAACTGGCGCAGCTCGTAGAATTCGCGGTACGTCGGCAGGTAGGTCTTCGGCACCACGCCGAGGATGCGGCCGCGGCAGACCACCGCCGCGCAGTTGAACAGCATGCCGTCCAGGCGCAGCGGCAATCCCACCACCGCCGCCAGCGGCAGGCCGCGCGTTTCCTCCAGCACGCGCGCGAGGCCGGCGGTGCTCGCATCGAGCAGCGCCTGCTGGTGAAACAGGTCCTCGCAGGAATAGGCCGACAGGCCCAGCTCGGGGAACACGGCCAGCACCGCGTGCCCTTGCGCCGCCTGGCGCATCAGCGCGATGGTCTGCGCGGCGTTGAATTCCGGATCGGCGACGCGCACTTCGGGCACGCAGACCGCCGCGCGCAGGAAGTTGTGGCTGTAGAG
>CAZOSA010000308.1:0-1539 GCA_964582155.1 uncultured Enterobacteriaceae bacterium
ATTGACGGCGACGAAGACAAACCCCGTGATCCAGAACGTGATGCTGATCGTGTCGTCGATCGCACCCCAGTTGGAAGCGATCGGTGTGAAATACCAAGGGCTCAAAAAGTGAAACAGGACGGAGCCAACGACCAATAAAGCCAATACGATTGCTACGACCATAGCGGTGACCCCGGTTGACCGAACACAATTTCGCAGGCGATGCTGGCGCAGCCGATGTGTGCTGCTGAGCTCATCGCAGTTTCCTCTGGCCTCCGGCGGGCTGGATCATCCCGGCGCTCTTGTTTCCGCCGTTGTTTCGCGTAGCGGTGATTGCTGCGGCCAGTTCGACGTTGGAGCCATCGTTCTGCGCAATCACCACCTTGGTCACCGGCCAGGCGATGAGCGCCATGATGATCGCCGGGATCACCGTCCACAGGATCTCGACCATGATGTTCTTGTGGAACTGCTCCGCCTTGCGGCCAACCGACTTGCGGTGCGCGTAGCACGACCAGAACATGACGCCGAACACGCCCACGAACAGCACGATGACCAGGACCATGATCGCTTCGTGCAGCCCATGGATATCCGCCGCCATGTCAGCTTTGCGATCTGTCGCCGAGTTCGGCGGCGATTGCGGCGCGCGGCGGGGTGTCGAAGTTCAGCGTGGTCACGATTTTTCTCGGCGTATATGGCGAAAAAAGCGGCGAAACAATAACATATTTTGGTCTAGCGCGGCAGCCTGTTCACCTGCACGATGCTGCGTCCGTCGGCGGTTTTTCGCGGCGCGTTCTTCCAGGCGTGGCCGTACACCACCTCGTAAGTGGCGGTGCTTCCTGAGCGCTCGAGCGCCGCGCGCAAACCCCGCCCGGCAAGGCCGCGCGCCCGGTCGGTGCGCGAGAGCGTCTGGCCGCTCGCGCGCAGGTCGGCCAGCAGCGCGCCCGCGTCGGCGTAAGCGAGCGTCAGCAGTTCCATGTCCATCACCGGCGCGGAAAATCCGGCCGCCATCAGGGCATCGCCCAGGTCGTGCATGTCCGCGAACCGGTGCACGCGCGCCGCCCCGGCCGCGGCGCGCAGCTCCTTGAGGGTGTCCGGGCCGAGCGTGCTGAACATCAGCAGCCCCTCGGGCGCGAGCACGCGCTGGAACTCGGCGAGCGCGGCGCGCGCGTCCTCTGCCCAGTGCAAGGCCATGTTCGACCACACCAGCTGCACGCTGCCCGAGGCGAGCGGCAGGCGTTCCAGCGCCGCGCAGACCGCGAGCGGGCGGGCGCCGCGCAGTCGCGCCATCCAGCCGGCCGAACCACGCGAGCGCGCCAGCATGGGCAAGGAAAAATCGAGCGCCACCAGGCGCGCCTTCGGATAGCGCCGGCCGAGCGCGGCGGCCTGCGGCGCCGGACCGGAGCCGGCGTCGAGGATGCGCGCCGGCGCCACGCGCACATAGTCCAGTCGCTCGAGCATGCGCGTTCCGACTTCGGTTTCGATGCGCGCCGCGCCGCGGTAGGTCGCCGCCGCGCGGTCGAAGCGACGGCGCGCGGCGCGCGCGTCGATATCAACCACGCG
>CAZOSA010000308.1:1639-2794 GCA_964582155.1 uncultured Enterobacteriaceae bacterium
CGTCCACATGGATGCAGTCTAGCGCACAATATTCTCGATGCTCGGCAAGCTCGCGCGGCGCTTTGCAACCCTGGCTTTCGGCGGCAGCTGCTACCTGTGCCGCGGCGTCTGCGCCGGTCCATTGTGTGCGGCGTGCGACGCCGATCTGCCGCGCCTGCCTTACCCCCGGTGCCCGCGCTGCGCGCTGGCCTCGCCCTCGGGCGCGGTCTGCGGCCGCTGCCTTGCGGCGCCGCCCGCCTACGACGGCACGATCGCCGCGCTGGCCTACGAGTTTCCTGCAGACGTGCTGGTCCAGGCCCTGAAGTTCCGCAGCGAGCTCGCGCTGGCGCCCTTGCTGGCCGGGCTGCTGGTGTCGCAGCTGCCACGGGGCGTGCGCGTGGATCAAGTTCTGCCGGTGCCGCTCTCGGCGGCGCGGCTGCGCAGCCGCGGCTTCAACCAGGCGCTGGAAATCGCGCGCAGCGTGGCGGCGGCGACCGGCTGCAAGCTCGCGCCGATGCTGGCCGAGCGCAGCCGCGACACGCCGCCGCAGATCGGGTTGCCGCAGGCCGAGCGCGCGCGCAACGTGCGCGGCGCGTTCCGCTGCACCCAGGCGCTCGCGGGCGCCGAGGTCGCCGTGCTGGACGACGTGATGACCACCGGCGCGACGCTGGAGGAGCTCGCGGCGACGTTGAAGCGCGCGGGCGCGGCACGCGTCGTCAACTGGGTCGTGGCGCGCACCGCCCCGCCGTCCGATGCTTGACGTGGTGCTCTATCGGCCGGAGATCCCGCCCAATGCCGGCAACGTGATCCGGCTCGCCGCCAACACCGGTGCGCGGCTGCACCTGGTCGAGCCGCTCGGCTTCTCGCTGGAACACCGGCACCTCAGGCGCGCGGGGCTTGATTACCACGACATGGCGAACGTGCAGGTACATCGCGACTGGACTGCGTGCCGCGATGCGCTCGGCGGCAGGCGGCTGTTCGCCGTATCCACCCGCGGCACCGTGAATTACGCCGGGGTGCGCTATGCCGCGGACGATGCTTTCGTGTTCGGGCCGGAGACCAGCGGACTGCCGCAGGCGCTGCTCGAGGAGATCGATCCGCCACGGCGGCTGCGCCTGCCCATGCGCCCGGGCAACCGCAGCCTCAACCTTTCGAACGCCGTCGCCGTGGTGGTGT